>NZ_JBHSKF010000007.1:0-312381 GCF_042657845.1 Actinokineospora guangxiensis
AGCAACCAGACGTATCTGGTCAATCAATCTACTCAAAGGAACCCACAAAAGGGGTTCACTTCATAAAAGCTCTACTGGCTTTCATCGGCACACTGTTGAGTTCTCAAACAACACACGCACATCCAATCAGAGCCGCACCAAGCGACACCTCGTGGAGGCTGGTTACTTCAGGCTTTGTGTGTCGCACTCCGTTCCGGCTTTCCCGGCCCGTTCCGCGCTGACAGGAAGAAAGTTACACGGCCGCCAACGGGAGGTCAAATCGCACCCCCAGGCGCCCGAACCAGGGTGAAACCGCAGGTCATCAGCCCTGTTCAAGGTCTGAAACCACGGTAACCCAGGCCTAGCGCGGTGTGAATGTGACGGCCGTCACACGCAACTTTCTGCCGAACGGGTCTACAGCTGGACGTCGACGCCCGCCGTGTTCCGCTTCCCACGCCGGATGACCAGCCATTTCCCGTGCAGGAGGTCGGTCTCGGCCGGTACCCACGCCTCGTCGGCCACCTTCGCGTTGTTCACGTAGGCACCGCCCTCGTTGACCGTGCGGCGCGCGGCTCCCCTGCTCTCGGACAGGCCGGAGGCGATGAGGAGGTCCACGATGGTCGGCCCGTCCGCGAGCTTCGCGCTGCCGGTGGGGACCTCCGCCATGGCGGCGTCGAGCGTGGCCGCGTCCAGCGAGGCCAGGTCCCCGCGCCCGAACAGTGCCTGGCTGGCGGCGATGACCTGGGTGGTCTCGTGCTCGCCGTGCACGAGCTTGGTGAACTCCTCGGCCAGGCGCTTCTGGGCGGCGCGCAGGTGCGGGCGCTCGGCGGTGTCGGCGGCCAGGGCGTCGATCTCGGCCTGGTCCAGGAAGGTGAACAGCCGCAGGTAGCGGATGACGTCGGCGTCCCCGACGTTCACGAAGTACTGGTACCAGGCGTACGGCGAGGTCATCGCCGGGTCGAGCCACACGTTGCCGCCGCCGGTGGACTTGCCGAACTTGCGGCCCTCGGCGTCGGTGACCAGCGGTGCGGTGAGGGCGTGCGCGGACTTGCCGGTGGCCCGGCGGATCAGCTCGACGCCGCCGATGATGTTGCCCCACTGGTCGGACCCGCCGAGCTGCAGCGTGCAGCCGTGCTCGCGGAACAGGTGCAGGTAGTCGTTGGACTGCAGCAGCAGGTAGCTGAACTCCGTGTACGACATCCCGTCGCTGTCCAGGCGACGCTTCACCGTCTCGCGGGCGAGCATGACGTTGACGGAGAAGTGCTTGCCGACGTCGCGCAGGAACTCCAGCACCGTCACCGGGCCGGTCCAGTCCAGGTTGTTGACGATGACGGCGGCCGTGCCCGGCCCGTTGCGGTCGTCGAAGGCGACGAAACGCTCCAGCTGCCCCCGGATGCGCCCGGCCCACTCGGCGACGGTGTCCAGGGTGTTGAGGGTGCGCTCGCCGGTGTCGCGCGGGTCGCCGATCATGCCGGTGGCGCCGCCCGCGAGGACGATGGGCTTGTGCCCGGCCTGCTGGAAGCGGCGCAGCATCAGCAGTGGGACGAGGTTGCCCGCGTGCAGGCTCGGGGCGGTCGGGTCGAAGCCGCAGTAGAGGGTGAGCGGGCCGCCGCTGAGGTCGTGGCGCAGGGTGTCGAGGTCGGTGGACTGCGCGATCAGACCGCGCCAGGACAGCTCATCGAGGATGTGTTCGCTCACGTCCACATCTTCGCCCACACCCCGTGCCACCTGCGACCGGGTTAGCCGGGGCGGACCCGTCCCCCGCGCCGGTAGGTGCTCACCGACGGCGAGCCGGTCACCCAGAACCGCCAGGGGACGTCCACGGCGACGGCGACCCCGACGCGCGGGCCCACCGACACCCCGGTGACCGGGTCGCCGCGCAGCAGCCGCACCGGGGAGGCCGGGTCCGTCAGGTCGATGCCGTTGTGCGTGCGGTCGATGCCCAGCACGCCGCACAGCTTGGCGGGGCCGCGCGCGAGGTCGGCCGTCGAGCGCGCGGCCGGCCTGCGCAGCCGCGCTTGGTCCACTCCGGACACGACTTCCCCGGCGCGGAGCAGGACCGCGCCGGGGACGCCGTCGGTGAGGGAGACGACGTTCGCGCAGAAGTGCATGCCGTAGACGAAGTACACGTACAGGTGGCCCGCGGGCCCGAACATGGCGTCGTTGCGGGGGGTGCGGCCGCGGTAGCAGTGGGACGCGGGGTCGTCGCCGCCCCGGTAGGCCTCCACCTCCACGATCCGCACGGTGACCTCGCCGGCCACCAGGAAGGAGCCCAGCAGCACCCGGGCGGCGTCGACGGGATCGATCGCCAGGTCCGCCCGGGTGAACTGCTCCCCCGGGACCGCTACTTGCGCACGATCTCCTCGGCCCACGCCCGGTGCTCCTCGATCCGCCGCTCCACGCGCGACCGCTGCTCGGCGACCCGAGGCGGCGCGGTGCCACCGTAGCCGTCCCGGGAGGCGATCGACCCCTCGACCGTCAGCACCTCGCGGACCGCCGGGATCAGCGCGGGGTCGACGGCGGCGAACTCCTCGTCGGTCAGGTCCTCCAGGCCCACCCCGCGCGCCTCGGCGGCCCGCACGCAGCCGCCCGCGGCCTCGTGCGCGACGCGGAAGGGCACGCCCTGGCGGACGAGCCACTCGGCGATGTCGGTGGCCAGGGTGAAGCCCGCCGGGGCGAGCGCGGCCAGCCGGTCGGTGTGGAAGGTCAGCGTGCCCACCATGCCCGCGATGGCAGGCAGCAGCAGGCTCAGCTGCTCGACGGAGTCGAACAGCGGCTCCTTGTCCTCCTGCAGGTCGCGGTTGTAGGCCAGCGGCTGGGCCTTGAGCGTGGCGAGCAGGCCGGTGAGGTTGCCGATCAGCCTGCCGGACTTGCCCCTGGTCAGCTCGGCGACGTCGGGGTTCTTCTTCTGCGGCATGATCGAGCTGCCGGTGGCCCAGGCGTCGTCGAGGGTGGCGTAGCCGAACTCCGCGGTCGTCCAGATGATCACTTCCTCGGCGACCCTGGACAGGTTGACCGAGAGCATCGCCAGCGCGAAGGCGATCTCGGCGGCGAAGTCGCGCGAGGCGGTGCCGTCGATGGAGTTCTCCACCGGGCCGTCGAAGCCCAGCTCCTCGGCGACGGCGGCCGGGTCAAGGCCCAGCGACGAGCCCGCGAGCGCGCCGGAGCCGTACGGGGAGACCGCGGCGCGCTTGTCCCAGTCGCGCAGGCGCTCGACGTCGCGCAGCAGGGACTGGGTGTGGGCGAGCAGGTGGTGGGCGAGCAGCACGGGCTGGGCGTGCTGCAGGTGCGTGCGGCCGGGCATGACCGCGTCGGCGTGCCTGCGCGCCTGGTCGGTGAGCGCGGCGGCGACGTCGAGGACGCCACCGGCGACCTGGCGGGCGGCGTCGCGCAGCCACATGCGGAAGAGGGTGGCGACCTGGTCGTTGCGGGAGCGGCCCGCGCGCAGCTTGCCGCCCAGCTCGGTCCCGGCACGCTCGATGAGCCCGCGCTCCAGGGCGGTGTGCACGTCCTCGTCGGCCACGACCGGGGTGAACGCCCCGGAGACCACGTCGGCCTCCAGGACGTCCAGCGCGGCGAGCATGCCGGACAGCTCGGCGTCGGTCAGCAGGTCGGCGCGGTGCAGGACGCGGGCGTGCGCCCGCGACCCGGCGATGTCGTAGCGGGCCAGTCGCCAGTCGAAGTGCGTCGACAGGCTCAGCGCCGCCATCGCCTCGGCGGGTCCGCTCTGGAACCGCCCGCCCCAAAGGCCGTGCTCAGTCACAACTCTCCTAGATCAGATTCTCAGTGGTGGAACGCCTGGTCGCGCTTCGCGGCGATCTTGCTGGGCAGGCCCCAGAGCTGCACGAAGCCCTTGGCCAGGGACTGGTCGAAGGTGTCACCCTCGTCGTAGGTGGCCAGGTTGAAGTCATACAGGCTCTGCTCGGAGCGGCGCCCGGTGACCACGGCGCGGCCCGCGTGCAGGGTCAGCCGGACGTCGCCGGAGACGTGCTGCTGGGTGGAGGCGATGAAGGCGTCCAGGGAGTCCTTCAGCGGGGAGAACCACAGGCCGTCGTAGACCAGCTCGCCCCAGCGCTGCTCGACGGTGCGCTTGAAGCGGGCCAGGTCGCGTTCGACGGTGACGTTCTCCAGCTCCTGGTGCGCGGTGATCAGCGCGATCGCGCCGGGAGCCTCGTACACCTCGCGGCTCTTGATGCCGACCAGGCGGTCCTCGACGATGTCGAGCCGTCCGACACCCTGGGCGCCGGCGCGCCGGTTCAGCTCCTGGATGGCCTGGAGCACGGTCACGGTCTCGCCGTCGATGGCGACCGGGACGCCCCGGTCGAAGGTGATGACCAGCTCGTCGGGGTCGCGCGGCTCGGCCGGGTTCGCGGTGTAGGAGTAGACGTCCTCGATGGGCGCGTTCCAGATGTCCTCCAAGAACCCGGTCTCGACGGCGCGGCCCCAGACGTTCTGGTCGATGGAGTACGGCGACTTCTTCGACACGTCGATGGGCAGGTCGCGCTCCTCGGCCCAGGCGATGGCCTTCTCCCGGGTCCAGGCGAAGTCGCGGACCGGGGCGACGACCTTGAGGTCGGGGGCGAGCGCGCCGATGCCGACCTCGAAGCGGACCTGGTCGTTGCCCTTGCCGGTGCAGCCGTGCGAGACCGTGGTCGCGCCGTGGTACTTGGCGGCCTCGACCAGGTGCTTGACGATCACCGGGCGGGAGAGCGCCGAGACCAGCGGGTAGCGGTCCATGTAGAGGGCATTGGCCTGCAGCGCGGGCAGGCAGTACTGCTCGGCGAACTCGTCGCGGGCGTCGGCGACGACGGCCTCCACCGCGCCGCACTCCAGGGCTCGCTTGCGGATGACGTCCATGTCCTCGCCGCCCTGGCCGACGTCGACGGCCACCGCCACGACCTCGGCGCCGGTCTCCTCGGCGATCCAGCCGATGCCGACGGAGGTGTCCAGTCCGCCGGAGTAGGCGAGCACCACCCGCTCACTCATTGCTCTCTCCTTGATCTGTTCCGTTGGTCCGTGCGGCCAGGGCGGTGAAGCGGTCGGCGAGGTCACGACCGGTGACCGGTTCCCTGGCGATGACCGCGAGGGTGTCGTCACCGGCGATGGTGCCGACGACGTCGTCCAGCGCGGCGCGGTCGATCGCGCTGGCGAGGAACTGCGCGGCGCCGGGGGGCGTGCGCAGGACGGCGAGGTTGCCCGAGGCGTCGGCGGAGACGAGCAGCTCGCCGAGCAGCCGGGTGAGGCGGGACGTGCCGCCCTGCACCCCGCGCACGGGGCTGCCGTCCTCGGGGATGACGTAGACGGGCGCGCCGCCGTCGACGCCGCGCAGCTTGACCGCGCCGAGTTCGTCGAGGTCGCGCGACAGCGTCGCCTGGGTGACGTCGACGCCTTCGGCGGCCAGCAGCTTGGCCAGCTCGCTCTGGCTGCGGATCGCCTGGTTGCTGACGATGGCGGTGATGCGGGCCTGGCGCGCGGTCCTGGTGGGGGTCATGAGCGCTCGACCAGCCACGTGAGCAGGGCCTTCTGCGCGTGCAGGCGGTTCTCGGCCTCGTCCCACACGGCGCTGGACGGGCCGTCGAGCACCTCGTCGGTGATCTCCCAGCCGCGGTGGGCGGGCAGGCAGTGCAGCACGATCGCGGTGTCGGCGGCGCGGGCCATCAGCTCGGCGTTGACCTGGAGGCCGCGGAACGGGCTGACCCGGTCGCGGCCGTCGTTCTCCTGGCCCATCGACGTCCAGGTGTCGGTGACGACGACCTCGGTGCCGTCGACGGCGGCGTGCGGGTCGGCGTGCAGGGCGACGCTGCCGCCGGTCGCGGCGGCGCGCTTCTCGGCCGCGGCGACCACGTCGGGGTGCGGCTGGAAGCCCTCGGGGGCGACGACGCGCACGTGCATGCCCGCGGTGGTGCCGCCGAGCAGCAGCGAGTGGGCCATGTTGTTGGCGCCGTCGCCGAGGTAGGTGGCGGTGACGCCGCCGAGCCTGCCGTGGCGCTCCTCGACGGTCTGCAGGTCGGCGAGGACCTGGCAGGGGTGGAACTCGTCGGTGAGCGCGTTGACCACCGGGACCGAGGACGCCGACGCCATGGCCTCGATCCGCTTCTGCGCGAAGGTGCGCCAGACGACGGCGTCGACGTAGCGCGAGAGCACGCGGGAGGTGTCCTCGATGGTCTCCTCGCGGCCCAGCTGCATGGTGCGGCCGTCGACCACGATCGGCTGGCCGCCGAGCTGGGCGATGCCGACCTCGAAGGACAGCCGGGTGCGGGTGGAGTTCTTCTCGAAGATCGTCGCGACCGACTTGCCGTCGAGGGGCTTGCGGCCCAGCGGGTCGGCCTTGAGGGCCTTGGCGAGGTCGAGGACCTCGCGCTGCTCGGCGGGATCGAGGTCGTCGTCGCGCAGGAAGTGCCGGGGCATCACGCCTCCTCCAGGATCGACGGGAGCGCGGCGACCAGGTCGGCGGCCTGCTCGGCGGTGATGACCAGCGGCGGGGCGAGCCGGACGGTGTCGGGCTGGACGCCGTTGACCAGGAAGCCGCGGTCCTGGGCGGCCTTGGCGACGGCGGCCGAGACCGGGGCGGTCAGGGCGACGCCGAGCAGCAGGCCGGTGCCGCGGACCCCGGCGATGAGCGGGTGGCCGATGGCCTCGATGCCCGCGGCGAGGTCCTTGCCGACGGAGGCGGTGTGGTCGAGCAGTCCGTCGGCGGCGATGGTGCGCAGCACGGCGAGCCCGGCGGCGCAGGCGACCGGGTTGCCGCCGAAGGTGGTGCCGTGGTGGCCGGGGCCGAAAAGCCCGGCGGCCTCGCCGACGGCCACGCACGCGCCCAGCGGCAGGCCGCCACCGAGGCCCTTGGCCAGGGTGAACACGTCGGGGACGATGCCCGCCTGCAGGAAGGCGAACCAGGAGCCGAGCCTGCCGACGCCGGTCTGCACCTCGTCGAGCACGAGCAGCGCGCCCGCTTCCGCGGTGATCTCGCGGGCGGCGTGCAGGTAGCCGTCCGGTGCCGGGACGACGCCGCCCTCGCCGAGGACGGGCTCCAGGAACACCGCGGCGGTGTCGGCGTCCACGGCGGCGCGCAGGGCGTCCACGTCGCCGAAGGGGATGTGCTCGACGCCGGGCAGCAGCGGGGCGAACGGGTCGCGCTTGGGCGGCTGGCCGGTGAGGGTGAGCGCGCCCATGGTGCGGCCGTGGAAGGCGCCGGTGCAGGCGATGACCTTGCCGCGGCCGGTGAGGCGGGCAAGCTTGAGCGCGGTCTCGTTGGCCTCGGCGCCGGAGTTGCAGAAGGCCACCTTGGCCTGGCCGGTCAGGCCCGCGACGTCGAGCAGGGCGTCGGCGAGGTCGACGGTGACCGGGTTGACGTAGAGGTTGGAGGTGTGGCCGAGCCGGGCGACCTGCGCGGACACGGCCTCGACCACGGCGGGGTGGGCGTGGCCGAGGGCGTTGGTGGCGATGCCGGCGAGGAAGTCGGTGTAGCGGGTGCCGTCGGCGTCCCAGACGTGGGCGCCCTCGCCGCGGACCAGGGTGAGCGCCGGGGTGCCGTAGTTGTCCATGAGCGCGCCTTCCCAGCGCGCCCGGCCTTCGGCGTTGGAGCCGATCATGCTTCCCCCTCGTTCGGCAGGACCATGGTTCCGACGCCGGAACCGGTGAAGACCTCCAGCAGCACCGAGTGCGCCAGTCGGCCGTCGATGACGTGGGCGCGCGGGACGCCGCCCTGGACGGCGCGCAGGCACGCCTCCATCTTCGGGACCATGCCGCTCTCCAGGCCGGGCATGAGCTTCTCCAGCTCGGCGGCGCGGATCTCGTGCAGCAGCGAGGAGCGGTCGGGCCAGTCGGCGTAGAGGCCTTCGACGTCGGTCAGCACGACCAGCTTCTCGGCCTTGAGCGCGACGGCCAGCGCGGCGGCGGCGGTGTCGGCGTTGACGTTGTGCGGGACGCCGTTGGCGTCCGGGGCGACGGTGGAGACCACCGGGATGCGCCCGGCGCTGACGATGTCGAGCACCGCGGCCGGGCTGACCGCCACGACGTCGCCGACCTGGCCGAGGTCGACCTCGACGCCGTCGACCAGCGCGGTGCGCTTCTCGGCGGTGAACAGGTGCGCGTCCTCGCCGGAGATGCCGACGGCGTGCGGCCCGTGCTGGTTGATCAGACCGACGATCTCGCGCCCGACCTGCCCGGTGAGCACCATGCGGACGACGTCCATCGCCTCGGGCGTGGTGATGCGCAGCCCGGCGGCGCGCTCGGTCGGGATGCCCAGGCGTTCCAGCATGGCCGAGATCTGCGGGCCGCCGCCGTGCACGACGACCGGGCGCAGGCCCGCCAGGCGCAGGAACACCATGTCTTCGGCGAAGGCGCGCTTGAGGGTGTCGTCGACCATGGCGTTGCCGCCGTACTTGACCACGACGAGCGCCCCGTGGAAGCGCCGCAGCCAGGGCAGCGCCTCGATCAGGATTCCGGCTTTGTCGGCGGGGGTGGTCATGAGCTGTAGGCGCTGTTCTCTTCGACGTAGGCGTGGGAGAGGTCCGTGGTGAGGACGGTGCCCGTGCCGGTGCCCGCGTGCAGGTCGATCTCGACGGTGATGTCCGTGCCGGTCAGGTCGGCCAGGGAGCGGTCGTCGCCGCGACCACCCGCACGGCAGACGGTGACGCCGTTGATGGTGATGTCGAGGGACTGCGGGTCGAAGTCGGTGGGGGCGTTGCCGACGGCCATGGCGATGCGGCCCCAGTTGGGGTCGCTGCCGAAGAAGGCGGTCTTGCACAGCGGGTCGCGGGCGACCGCGCGGGCGGCGGCGACGGCCTCGGCGTCGGTGGCGGCCCCGGCGACGGTGATGGACACGTGCTTGGTGACGCCCTCGGCGTCGGCCTGGAGCTGGGCGACGAGGTCGGCGCAGACGGCCTGGAGGGCCTCGGCGAAGGCGGCCGGGTCGGGGGTGACGCCGGAGGCGCCGGAGGCCATGGCGATGACGGTGTCGTTGGTGGAGGTGCCGCCGTCGACGTCGAGGCGGTTGAAGGTGACGGCGACGGCGGCCTTGAGCGCGGCGTCGAGGGCGGGCGCGTCAACGGCGGCGTCGGTGGTGACGACCGACAGCATCGTGGCCATGTTGGGCGCGCACATGCCCGCGCCCTTGGCGAAGCCGCCGATCGTCCAGCCGTCGCGGGAGAGCGCGGTCTGCTTGGGGTGCGAGTCGGTGGTCATGACGGCGGTGGCGGCGGCCAGGCTCGCCTCGGCGCCGGGGGCCAGGCCCTTCGCGGCGATGTCCACACCGGACTTGACGGCGTCCATCGGCAGGCGCTCGCCGATGAGTCCGGTGGAGCAGACCGCCACATCGATCGCGCCGGCGCCGAGCACGTCGGCGACCTTCTCGGCGGTCGCGTGGGTGTCCTGGAAGCCCTCGGGCCCGGTGCAGGCGTTGGCCCCGCCGGAGTTGAGGACGACGGCGCGCAGGCTCGCGGTCGTCAGAACCTGCTGCGACCACAGGACGGGCGCGGCTTTGACCTTGTTGGTGGTGAACACGCCCGCGGCCGCCGTGCCCGGCCCGTCGTTGACGATCAGCGCGAGGTCGAGGTTGCCGGACGCCTTGATGCCCGCGGCCACCCCCGCGGCGCGGAAGCCCTGCGCTGCGGCGACACCGGTCGAGCGGTCGAGTGCGGTCACGGGGCGACTCCCACGGAGGAAAGGCCGGTGGTCTCCGGCAGGCCGAGTGCGATGTTCATGGACTGCACGGCGGCGCCCGCCGTGCCCTTGGTCAGGTTGTCGACCGCGCCGACGGCGACCAGGCGGCCCTGGTCGGCGTCGACGGTGACCTGAAGGTGCACGGCGTTGGAGCCGAGCACCGCGGACGTGGTCGGCCACTGGCCTTCGGGCAGCAGGTGCACGAACGGCTCGTGGTCGTAGGCCTTGGCGTAGGCGGCGCGGACGTCGTGGTCGCCGGTGAGCTTGGCGGTGCAGGTGGCGAGAATGCCGCGCGGCAGCGGGGCCAGCACCGGGGTGAAGGCCACACCGACGTCGCGACCAGCGGCTTTCCGCAGGTTCTGGGCGATCTCGGGGGTGTGCCGGTGCACGCCGCCGACACCGTAGACCGACAGCGAGCCCATGACCTCGGAGCCGAGCAGGTGCGGCTTGAGCGCCTTGCCCGCCCCGGAGGTCCCGGAGACGGCGACGATGACGACCTCGGGCTCGATCAGGCCCGCGGCCAGCGCGGGGGCGAGGGCGAGGGAGCTGACCGTCGGGTAGCAGCCGGGGACGGCGATGCGGCGGGCGTGGACCAGGTCGTCGCGTCCGTTGGGCAGCTCGGGGAGACCGTAGGGCCAGGTCCCGGCGTGGTCGCCGCCGTACCAGCGGGTCCAGTCGGCGGGGTCGTCCAGGCGGTGGTCGGCGCCGCAGTCGATGACCAGGGTGTCGGCCAGCTCGGCGGCGATGGCCGCGGAGTGGCCGTGCGGGAGCGCGAGGAAGACGACGTCGTGGCCGTGGAGGGTGTCGGGGGTGGTCTCTTCGAGGAGCCGGTCGGCCAGGGGGATGAGGTGGGGCTGGTGCTCGCCCAGCCTGCTGCCCGCGTTCCCCCCTGCCGTCAGCGCGCCGATGTCGACGTCGGGGTGACTGAGGAGGAGCCGCAGCACCTCACCCCCGGCATACCCACTGGCCCCTGCGACCGCTACTCGCACCATGCGAATGATTATGCAGGGTCATGCAAGGTCAATCAATCCGAGGGTTGTCGTCCGATGGTGGTGTTCACCACCGAGTCACGGACAGGCTCGGCGCCCCCGAGCGAGTACAGCGCCAGATCAATGTCGCGCGCCATCCAGCGATGCCCTTGTTCGAGTCCTCTCGCCCGCAGGTCCTCGACACAGGCCATGTAGCGGGCGTACATGCCATTGCCAGGCACGAAGTCGACGCCTGGCAGCGCCAGCAGGGCACGGTGCGCTCGACGGTCGTAGACAGCCATGCGATGAGGAGCACCCGCGACCAACAGGACAGAGGTCAAGGCGTTGCCGTTCCTGCAAGCGGGAAGCTCTCGGAGGTGCTCACGCCCACGACGCGCGGCGTCCACGACCGCCAGGCTCTCGTCGCGAACCTCGGCTACCGCTTTGGCGGTGATGGTTCGGACTTGCTGGTCGGGCATCGAACACAGCGCCGTCGCCCATTTCGTGTCGGCCCGCATGCGCTTCCACAGCACCAAAGCGCCGATGTCCGCTTTCCCCAGGGATCGGGACTGCTCCACCCTGGCCGCGACCTCGTGAAGCGCCTCGTCGTAAGGCTGCGACACGGATTGTCGGTACTGGACGAGCGCGGCCGCCACCCGCACTACTGCGTCGTCGTTCATGGCAGGTGCATCATGCCTGCGCCGCGGTGCGTTACCGCTTCCTGGCGATGGTGACGCCGTCGCGCAGCGGCAGCATCACCACGTCGACGCGGGAGTCGGCCACCACGAGGTCGTTGGTGTGCATGATCGCGGTGGTGGCCTCGTCGGACGGGTCCGGGTTCAGGACTCGGCCGCCGCGCAGGACGTTGTCCAGCAGGACCAGGCCGCCGGGGCGCAGGCGGGTGATGATCTCCTCGTAGTACGCCGGGTAGGACACCTTGTCGGCGTCGATGAAGGCGATGTCGATGGACTCCTCGGCCGGGAGGGCGCGCAGGGTGTCCAGAGCGGGGGCGATGCGGAGGTCGATCTTGTCCGCGACGCCCGCACGGGTCCAGTACCGCTGGGCGACCGAGGTCCACTCCTCGCTGACGTCGCAGGCCAGGAGGGTGCCGTCGGCGGGGAGGCCGCGGGCGATGCACAGCGACGAGTAGCCGGTGAAGACGCCGACCTCGACCGCGCGGCGAGCCCCGGTGATGCGGACGAGCATCGTCAGGAACTCGCCCTCGTCGTGGGAGATCTGCATGCCGCTGGCGTCGGGGAAGGTGCGGTGGGTCTCCTCGGCGAGTTCGCGCAGGAGCGCGTCCGGCTGGGTGGAGTGGGCCAGCAGGTAGTCCGACAGCGGCGGGCTCAGGATGTCCACGGAGATCCCCCTAGCGGTAGTGGTCGAAGGCGGCGGTGACGCGGTCGCGGTCGGCGGAGTCGGCGAGCAGGAGGTGCAGCAGCACCCTGGCCTTGGCGGGGTCGAGGAAGCCCGCGTCGACCAGGCCACGGTCGAGGAGGTCGCGTTCGGAGCCCGGGTAGCCGTAGGTCTGGCGCAGGACCGAGCCCGAGCCGGTGCGCGAGGCCAGGACCACCGGCATCCGGGCGGCGACCTCGGCGACCAGGGGCACCATCGCGGCAGGGACGTGGCCCGCGCCCAGGCCCGCCAGCACGACGCCGTCGAAGGCCGGGGCCGCGCAGCGCAGCAGCGAGCCGTCGTCGCCCAGGGCCACCGTGACCAGGCCGACGCGGATGCTCTCGACCTTCGGGCCCGCGGGCAGGGTCAGGGCGGTCCTCGGGGTCCCGCGCAGCCGCGGCTGCCCCTCCACCACCAGGCCCAGCGGCCCGAAGCCGGGCGAGGCGAACGCGCCCGTGCTGCTCGTGTGGCCCTTCCTGACGAACCGCGCCCCGTGCACCTCATCCGACATCACCACCAGCGCGCCCAGGCCGCGGGCGTCGGCCGACAGCGCGACCTTGACCGCGGCGAACAGGTTCGCCGGGCCGTCCGCGCCCGGGGACGCCGGGGGACGCATCGCGCCGGTGACGACCACCGGGGTGTCGCCGGGGACGGTCAGGTCGAGGAAGAGCGCCGTCTCCTCGATGGTGTCGGTGCCGTGGGTGACCACGACGCCGTCGGCGCCCGCGGCGATCTCGGCGTGCACCGCCTCGGTCAGCGCCACCAGGTCGGCGAAGCCGACCGACGGGGACGGCAGGGTGCGGACCGTGCGCGTCGTCACGGCGATGTCCAGCTCGGTCAGCGCCGGGATGGCCTTCACCAGGTCGTCGGCGCCGAGCGCGGGGACCACTCCCCCGCCCGGCGCGGGGACCATGGCGATGGTGCCGCCCATGGCCAGGATCGATACCCGCTTCATGCCGCGGCGTCCACGAGGTCCAGCAGGGGCTCCCACGGGTCGGAGATGTCGCCGTCGGCGATGGTCGCGCCGCAGTCGGCCAGGGTCCTCAGGTGCTCGGCCCAGCGCGGGTGCGCGCGCTGGGCGGGGTCGGCCTGCGGGCGGACGACGACCGGGACGCCGGGGGTTCCCAGCGCTTCCGCCAGGGCGGTGAGCGCCTGGTTGTCCGCGATGCCCAGCGCCAGCTTGGCCAGCGAGTTCGCCGTCGCCGGGACGAAGACGAACGCGTCGGGGAGCGGGTACGGCTTGGGCTCCGACGGGAGCCTGCCCTCCCAGCGCAGCGGCAGGTCGCTCAGCTCCGCGAGCCGCTCGACCTCCCCCGCCGAGGCCAGCCAGCGCGCCGCGCTCGGGGTGAGCGTGACCGCCAGCCGCCAGCCGCGCCCGGCGGCGGGCACGGCGACCTCGGGCCGGAGCCTGCGGTCGACGCCGAAGCCCGCCGCCGCGACCAGCCCGAGGACCCGCCTCACCTGCGCACCAGGGCGCAGAACATCGCGTCGGTGCCGTGCCGGTGCGGCCACAGCTGCACGCCGGGACCCGTGCCGAGGTCGGGCACGCCGGGGAAGAACTCGCGCGCGTCGATCTGGGTCGCCCCGGTCTTGCGGACGACATCGCCCACCACGCCCTCGGTCTCGGCCAGGTGCGGCGAGCACACGACGTAGGCCACCACGCCGCCCGGCCGGACCAGTTCCAGCGCCGAGGTCAGCAGCTCGCGCTGGAGCTTGGTCAGGTCGCCGACGTCGCTGGGCAGCCGCCGCCAGCGCGCCTCCGGCCGCCTGCGCAGCGCGCCGAGGCCGGTGCAGGGGGCGTCGACCAGCACGCGGTCGAACCCCGGTTCGAGGCCGGGGTCGCGGCCGTCGGCGACGTGCACGGTCACCGGCATGCCCGCGGTGACGCGCTCGATGAGCCGCGCCCGGTGCGGGGCCTGCTCGACGGCGTCGAGGGTGCCGCCGCTGATGCCGATCAGCGCGCCGAGCATCGCGGCCTTGCCGCCGGGGCCCGCGCACAGGTCCAGCCAGCGCGCGTCGGGGCCCTCCAGGGGGACGCGGGTCAGGGCCAGGGCGCACAGCTGGCTGCCCTCGTCCTGCACGCCCGCCAGGTTCTCCTTGATCGGCGGCAGGTCGCCGGGGTCGCCGGAGCCCGCCTCCATCCGCACGCCGTACGGGGAATAGGGGGCGGGATCGCCGCCGGTGAGGGCGGCCAGCTCCTCGGCGGTCAGCTCGCCGGGGCGGGCGACCAGGTGCACGGCGGGGCGCTCGTCGTCGGCGCGCAGGGCGGCGGTCAGCTCGTCGCCGGTGGTGCCGAGCGCGTCGGCGAAGGCGCGGGCGATCCAGCGCGGGTGCGCGGTGCGGGCGGCGATGCCGCCGACCGGGTCTTGCGGGGCGAGCTTGTCCAGCCAGGTCTTCTCGTCGTGCTCGGCGACCCGGCGCAGCACGGCGTTGACGAAGCCGGTCGCGCGCGAGCCGGAGTCGGCGCGCACCAGGTCGACGGTGGCGGCGACGGCGGCGTGCGCGGGGATGCGGGTGCGCAGCAGCTGGTAGGCGCCGAGCAGGAGCGCGTCGAGCACCGCCGGTTCCACTTTGGACAGCGGGCGGTCGGAGCAGGCCTCCAGCACCTCTTCGAGCATTCCCCACGCCCGGCAGGTGCCGTAGGCCAGCTCGGTGGCCAGCGCGGCGTCGCGGCCGGAAAGCCTGCGCTCGCGCAGCAGCTTGGGCAGCACGAGGTTGGCGTAGGCGTCGTCGGCGCGCACGGCGCGCACGACGTCGAGCGCGGCGCGGCGAGCCGGGTCCTCGACCGGCGGGCGGCCGGGGCCGTCGACGCGGCGCGGCGGGCGCGAGCCGGGAGGGCGGGACGGTCGTCGGTTCACGCGAGCACTTCTCCGTCTTCTGGCCGGACGCCGCGCGCCCAGTCCGTGGCGGTCATCCGCTTCTTCCCCTGCGCCTGCACCTCGCCGAGCGCGACGGCGTGCGTCGCCGTGCCGACGAGCAAACGCTTGCGCTCCACCGTGATCGCGCCGGGGGCCAAGACGACCTCGCGCACCTGGGTCACCGGGCCGAGCTTGAGCCGCTCGCCGCGGAAGACCGCCCACGCCCCCGGGTCCGGGGTGACCGAGCGGACGAGCCGGTCGACGGCGAGCGCGGGCAGCGCGAAGTCCACTTTGGCGTCGTCCACGAGCACCTTCGGCGCGTGGCTGACACCGTCGGCGGGCTGCTCGACGGCGACCAGCGTGTCGTGCTCAACGCCATCCAGAGTGGACAGCAGCAGACCGGCGCCGGCGTCGGAGAGGCGCCGCAGCAGCCCGCCCGCGGTGTCGTCGGGACGGATCGGCTCGGTCAGCACGCCGAACACCGGGCCCGCGTCGAGTTCCCTGACGATGCGGAAGGTCGCCGCGCCGGTGATGTCGTCGCCGTGGCGGATGGCGGCCTGCACCGGGGCCGCGCCGCGCCAGGCGGGCAGCAGGGAGAAGTGCAGGTTGATCCAGCCGTGCTGGGGGATGTCGAGCGCCGACTGGGGAAGCAGGTTGCCGTAGGCCACGACCGGGCAGCAGTCCGGCGCCAGCTCGGCCAGCCGGGCCTGGAAGGCCGGGTCGGAGGCCTTGGCCGGGGTCAGCACCTCGATGCCGTGCTCGTCGGCCAGCGCGCCGACCGGCGAGCGGACCAGGCCGCGGCCCCGGCCGGCGGGCGCGTCCGGCCGGGTGATGACGCCGACGACCTCGTGGCGGTCGGTCTCGATCAGCGCGCGCAGCGCGGGCAGGGCGGCCTCGGGGGTCCCCGCGAACACCAGCCGCATCAGGGCGCCCCGAAGAGGGGGTGCGGGCTCTGCTTGATCGTCGGCATGGCCCCGGTGAACCAGTCGGCCGTGCGGATCTCGGCCATCGCGCGCTTGCGGGTGGCCTCGTCGAGCCGGTCGAGGAAGAGCACGCCGTCGAGGTGGTCGGTCTCGTGCTGGATGGCCCTGGCCAGCAGGTCGCTGCCCTGGATCTCCACGGGCTCGCCGTGCATGTTCCAGCCGCGCGCGACCACGTCCTTGGCGCGCACGCAGTCCCAGTGCAGGCCCGGGATCGACAGGCAGCCCTCGGGGCCTTCCTGCTGGTCGTCGCCGACCGCCGTCCACACGGGGTTCACCAGGTGCCCCTCGACCCCGTCGCAGTTGTAGGTGAACACCCGCATGCCGACGCCGATCTGCGGGGCGGCGAGTCCGGCCCCTCCTTGGGCGTGCATGGTGTCCATCAGATCGCTGACCAGAGTGCGCAGTTCCTTGTCGAAGTTCACCACTTCGAGGGCTGGTGTGCGCAGCACGGGGTCACCGAAAAGCCTCACGGGCTGGACGGTCACTCGTTCTCCTACTCGCTCGGTTCGGCCGCCAGTCTAGGCCGGTGCGCGCCGGGGTTCAGAGCCGCGTCAGATGAGGTCGAGCGGGTCGACGCGGACCTTGATGGGGTCCTGCTCCTTGCGCATCGTGCGGCCGCGCTGGGCCTGGTTGAGGGCCTCGGCCAGGGTGCGGCCGCTGGACCTCGGGACCCGGATCAGGACGCGCTCGCGGGTCTCGGTGACCGGGACCGGGCCGAGCACCTCGCCGTCGGCGGGCATGGCCAGCTCCGCCAGCAGGGCGGCGACGGCGTCCGCGCCGCCCTCCACCGACGCCATGCGCACCGCGGGCGGGAAACCCAGCTCCAGGCGGCCCGACAGCTCCAGGTCGGCGTGCCAGACCGGGTCCCAGCGCACGAGCGCCTGCACCGACGGCAGCGCCGAGTCGGCCATCACGACCACGCGTCCGCCCGCGCCCGCGGGCACGACCAGCGCGGCGGCCGTCATCCACCGGCGCAGCGCCTCCTCGGTGGCCCGCAGGTCGGCCCTGGCCAGCAGCGACCAGCCGTCGAGCAGCAGCGCAGCCCCGTAGCCGTCCTCGGCGACCGGCTCGGCCCCCGGCGTGCACACGACCAGCGCGGGCCCGGCGGGCACGGTCGCCAGCACCTCACTGGCCCCCGACGTGCGCACCGGCACGTCGGCGAAGGCCCGGCCCAGCTCCTCCGCGGTCCGCTTCGCCCCGACGACCACCGCGCGCAGCCGCCGCGACCCGCAGGTCCCGCACCGGAAGTCCGCCGCCGCGCTCGCGCACCAGCGGCAGGCGGGCGGGCGGTCGCTGCCGCCGACGAGCCCCAGCGGACCGGCGCACTTGCGGCAGCGCGCGGGCGTGCGGCAGTCCTGGCAGGTCAGCGCCGGGACATAGCCGCGGCGCGGCACCTGCACCAGCACCGGGCGGCCCGCCTTGATCGCCGCCCTGGCCGCGTCGAAGGCGACTGACGGGATGCGCGCGGTGCGCGCCGCCGGGTCGCGGGCCAGCTGCGAGTCGTGCTCGCCGACCGCGACGACCCTCGGCGCGGCGACGCGCACCCGGTCGCGGGCGGCGACGATCGGCGGGGCCCAGCCGGACTCGGCGAGCAGGTGCGCCTCGGCGGTCCTGGCGAACCCGGCGACCAGCACCCCGGCCCCGCCGAGCCGAGCCCGCTCGATGAGGACCTCCCGCACGTGCGGGTAGGGCGAGCGCTGGTCGGCGTGCTGGTCGTCGCCGTCGTCCCACACCACCAGCACGCCCGGGTCGGCGACCGGGGCGTAGGCCGCCGCCCGGGTGCCGATGACGACGCGCACCCCACCCCGCCGCACGCGCAGCCACGCCCGGTACCGCTTGGCGGGGCCCAGATCGGCCGACAGCGCGACAACCGCGTCCTCTCCCGCCAGCGCTGCGCACGCCGCGTGCAGGCGGGCCACGTCGCGGTGGTCGGGGACGACCAGCACCGCTCCCCTGCCCGCCGATGCCGCCGTCACCGCGACTTCGGCCAGGCGCGCGGGCCAGTCCTCGCCGGGCATCGCCTGCCAGACCGCGTTCGCCTGCCGACCGGCGCGCACGGCATCCAGGAAGGCGCGCCCGCGCGGGTATTCGGCCCACCCGTCGGCCGGGGGCGCGTCGGGGGTCGGGGCGGGATCGGGCGGGGGTTCGGCCTCCACCCGCGCGTGCCGGGGCGGGATCGCCAGGCGCAGCACGTCGATCATGGCGCCCGCGTACCGGTCGGCCACGGCGCGGCAGAGCGCGGCGATCTCGGGGGCCAGCACCGGCTCCGGCGAGATGACCTTGTCCAGGAAGGACGGCCGCTTGTGCTCGGAGCGCTCGACGCGCTCGATGATGAAGGCGTCGACCAGCTGTCCGGCGAAGCGCACCCGCACCCGCGCGCCGGGCACGGCGTCGGCGTCCATGCGGGCCGGGACGAGGTAGTCGAAGAGCTGGTCGAGGTGGGCCAACGGGACGTCCACGTACACCTTCGCGACCGGCAGCTCGGCCGCGGGCTCCGGGCGGCCCTTCGGCGCGGGGGGCGCCGGCGGCGCGGGGACCTCGACGGTGAACAGCGCGTCGGGGTCGGTGTCGGGCATGGCGGTTGGTGTACCAGACGCGGCGGACACCCGGCTGGGTCAGGGTGTCCCGCCGTCGATGCGTCCGTCCGGCGGGTCGTCGAGGTCGCGCTCGTGGTAGGCGGCGTACATCGCGGCCACCTGGGCGCGGTCGTGGGGCGCGGCCTCCTCGCGGATGCGGCGGTTGAGGCCCACCGGGTAGCCGTGCTTGAGCAGCCTGCGCTCGCTGGCGTCCTCCATGAACGACAGCGAGAAGTAGAGCCCGGTGAAGTACCCCGCGGCGACCATCGACAGCCGCAGGCCGAGCGGGCCGGGCACCAGGAGCAGCAGCCACAGCGGCGAGAACAGCACCATCACCCTGGCGAAGTGCCGCAGCACCCAGGTCGGCGCGGTGAGGTCCCACAGGACCCAGGGGCGGTAGCGCTCGGGCAGCGTTCCGCCGACCGCGTACCAGAGCCAGCGCAAGGGGTCGGGTCGCACGGGACGGATGCTAAGCCGGTCCGCGTTCACGGTGTCGGGTAGCCCGCCGCGCACGGCGCGAAACACCCGAACGGGCCGTCCCCCGGAGTGGGGGACGGCCCGTTCGGGGTTGCCGGTCAGCCGCCCACGGCCTGCTTGAGGTCGTCGGCGCGGTCGGTGCGCTCCCACGGCAGGTCGACATCGGTGCGGCCGAAGTGGCCGTACGCCGCGGTGGGGGCGTAGATCGGGCGCAGCAGGTCGAGGTCGCGGATGATCGCGGCCGGGCGCAGGTCGAAGACCTCCTGGATGGCCTGCTGGATCTTGGTCGGGTCGACGTTCTCGGTGCCGAAGGTCTCCACGAACAGGCCGACCGGGGCCGCCTTGCCGATCGCGTAGGCGATCTGGACCTCGATGCGCGAGGCCAGGCCCGCGGCGACGGCGTTCTTGGCGACCCAGCGCATGGCGTAGGCGGCCGAGCGGTCGACCTTCGACGGGTCCTTGCCGGAGAACGCGCCGCCGCCGTGGCGGGCCATGCCGCCGTAGGTGTCGACGATGATCTTGCGGCCGGTCAGGCCCGCGTCGCCCATCGGGCCGCCGATGACGAAGCGGCCGGTCGGGTTGACCAGCAGCCGCACGCCCGTGGTGTCCAGCTCCAGGTTCGCCAGCTCGGGCAGCACGACCTGCTCGCGCACGTCGGCGCCGAGCAGCTTCTCCAGGTCGATGCCGTCGGCGTGCTGGGAGGACACCACGACGGTGTCCAGCCGCACGGCCTGGTCGCCCGCGTACTCGATGGTGACCTGGGTCTTGCCGTCCGGGCGCAGGTAGGGCAGGACGCCGTCCTTGCGGACCTTGGTCAGGCGGCGGGAGAGCCGGTGCGCGAGCGCGATCGGCAGCGGCATCAGCTCGGGGGTGTCGCTACAGGCGTAGCCGAACATCAGGCCCTGGTCACCCGCGCCCTGACGGGCGATCTCGTCCTCTGTGACACTGCCTGCGGCGGTCTCGACCCTCGCTTCGTAGGCGGTGTCGACACCCTGGGCGATGTCCGGCGACTGCGCGCCGATCGCCACGTTGACTCCGCAGGAGTTGCCGTCGAAGCCCTTGGCCGAGGAGTCGTAGCCGATCTCCAGGATCTTCTCCCGGACGATGCTCGGGATGTCGGCGTAGGCCTCGGTGGTGACCTCGCCCGCGACGTGGACCTGGCCGGTGGTCACCAGGGTCTCGACAGCCACCCGGGACCGGGGGTCCTGGGAGAGCAGGGCGTCGAGGATCGAGTCGCTGATGGCGTCGCAGATCTTGTCCGGATGCCCTTCGGTGACCGACTCCGAGGTGAACAGTCGGCGGCTGCCTGTCTCAGTCACGGGGTACCCCACTCATCCACGGTTTGCTGGCTGACGACCATTATCCGGCTCGGACTCACCTCCGTGCCGAACCGAGCATATTCGCGACGGTGTCCCAGACTTCGGTCGACATTTGCGATTTCGACTTGAGTGCGATCGGCACCTCGGTGCCGTCCGAGGACAGCAGCCAGCCGGAGTTGTCCTCGGTGCCGAAGGCCTTGCCCTCGCCGACGGCGTTGACGACCAGCAGGTCACAGCCCTTGCGGGCCAGCTTGGCGCGGGCGTGGTCGAGCACGTCGGAGCCGGAGTCGCCGGTCTCGGCGGCGAAGCCGACGATCAGCTGGTCCTTGCGGTCGGGGCGGGCTCTGCGGGCCTCGACCAGCTCGGCGAGCACGTCGGGATTGCGCACGAGCGCGACGGGTTCGGGGTCGCGCCCGGTCTTCTTGATCTTGTACTCGGCGCGCTCGGCGGGCCGGAAGTCGGCGACCGCGGCGGCCATCACGACCACGTCGGCGGCCTCGGCGGCGGTGTGCACGGCCTCGCGCAGCTGCTCGGCGGTGTCGACGCGCACCACGGCCACGCCCGCGGGCTCGGGCAGCGGGAGGGTGTGCGCGGAGACCAGCGTCACCTCGGCGCCGCGCGCGGCGGCGGTGCGGGCCAGCGCGTAGCCCTGCTTGCCCGAGGAGCGGTTGCCCAGGTAGCGGACGGGGTCCAGCGGCTCGCGGGTGCCGCCCGCGGACACCACGATCCGCAGGCCGACCAGGTCGCGCGGCAGGGCGTCCGGCCTGCTGAGCAGCAGCCGGGCCAGGTCGAGGATCTCGGCGGGGTCGGCCAGCCTGCCCTTGCCGGTGTCGGCGCCGGTCAGCCTGCCCGCGGCGGGATCACCGACGATGACGCCGCGCTCGCGCAGCGTGGCCACGTTCGCCCTGGTGGCGGGGTGCTCCCACATCTCGGTGTGCATGGCCGGGGCCATCAGCACCGGGCACCGCGCGGTCAGCAGGGTGCTGGTGAGCAGGTCGTCGGCCAGGCCGGTGGCGGCCTTGGCCAGCAGGTCGGCCGTGGCGGGCACCACCACGACCAGGTCAGCCTCCTGCCCGAGCCGCACGTGCGGCACCGACGGGACGTCGGTGAAGACGCCCGTGGCCACCGGGTGCCCGGACAGGGCCTCGAAGGTCGCCGCCCCCACGAACCGCAGGGCCGCCTCGGTCGGCACGACGCGCACGTCGTGCCCGGTCTCGGTGAGACCGCGCAGGACCTCGCACGCCTTGTAGGCGGCGATGCCGCCGCCGACGCCGAGGACGACTCGGGGACGGCGGGCTGTCACTCGCCCTCGGTGTGCTCAAGCAGGCCGGAGTGGATCTCGCGCAGGGCGATGGACAGCGGCTTCTCGCGCGGGCCCGGCTCGACCAGCGGGCCGACGTACTCCAGCAGGCCCTCGCCCAGCTGGGCGTAGTAGTCGTTGATCTGGCGCGCGCGCTTGGCGGCGTAGATCACGAGGGCGTACTTCGAGCTGACCTTGTCGAGCAGGTCATCGATGGGGGGGTTGGTGATGCCTTCCAGCGGCGTGCCGGTCTGCTCGCCGATGCCCAGCTCAGTGGGGGTGATCACTCGCAACGCTCCAGCTTGTCTGACGAAACCGTGAGAACCAAGGTTAGCAACTCCGCGGCGGCGGTCTTGACATCGGCGTTCACGACGACCTCGTCGAACTCCTCGGCCGCCGCCAGCTCCTTCTTCGCGACGTCCAGCCTACGCGCCACCACCTCGGCGGGCTCGGTCCCGCGGCCGGTGAGCCGCGCCACGAGCGTCTCCCAGCTCGGGGGCATGAGCATGACCAGTTGGGCCTCGGGCATCGCGGCACGCACCTGCCGCGCTCCCTGCAGCTCGATCTCCAGCACCGCGGGCCTGCCGTCGGCCAGCGCGGCCAGCACCGGACCGCGCGGGGTGCCGTAGCAGTTGCCCGCGTACTCGGCGTGCTCCAGCAGCTCGCCCGCCTCGGCCATGCGGTCGAACTCGACGCGCTCCACGAAGTGGTAGTGCGCGCCGTCGACCTCGCCGGGCCGCGCGGCCCTGGTGGTCACCGACACGCTGAAGTACAGGTCCGGGTGCAGGCGGCGCAGTTCGGCGACCACGCTGGACTTGCCCACGCCGGACGGGCCGGACACGACAGTGAGCCGGGGCCGGGCGATGTGCTCGCCCGACCCCGGCTCACGGCCGCTCATCGGCTCAGTCACTCGCCGGAGAACTCGGCCAGCAGCGCCTTGCGCTGGCGGTCACCGAGACCGCGCAGCCTGCGGCTGGGCGCGATCTCCAGGCGCTCGATGATCTGCTGGGCACGCACCTTGCCGACACCCGGTAGGGCTTCGAGCAGAGCGGTGACCTTCATCTTGCCCAGCACCTCGTCGTTGTCGGACTGGGCCAGGACGTCCTTGAGGGTGGTGCCGCCGCGCTTGAGGCGCTCTTTGAGTTCGGCGCGGGCGCGTCGGGCGGCAGCCGCCTTCTCCAGCGCTGCGGCCCGCTGCTCGTCGGTCAGCTGGGGAAGGGCCACGATTTCCTCCGTGGGGTGGGGTTTCCGGATCGGTGCCGCGACGTTACCGACTGCTGGCCTGCGACAACAACGCGGGGGCTCGGTTGCACGCGCCGTGACCACGATCCGGAAGTTGATCAACTTACGGTGACGGCGAACGGCGGTGACCTGGGGAAACGTTGCCCCAGCGGCAAACCCGGCCGCCTGTTACGCACCGCGTTCGCGTGCCCACTTGGCGCGCACGGTGAGGCGTGCGCCACTCGTCAGACCGACGGAGTTCCACCCGGACAGAGCAACCTCACCACCTGCGGCAACGCGGGGAAGCGGGAGCAATCGGACGCTATTGGCGGTGTGAACCCGCCACGAGGCCGGTCGCCAGGGCGATCCTGTTCCAGGCGTTGATGGTCGTCACGGCGACGACGAGCGCGGCCATGCCTGCCTCGTCGTAGTGCGCGGCGGCGGCTTTCCACACCTCGTCGGAGACGCCGTGGCCGTGGTCGGGGAGACGGGTGGCCGCCTCGGCGAGATCAAGCGCGGCACGCTCGGCGGGGGTGAAGAACGGAGCTTCCCGCCACACGGCGACGGCGTAGAGGCGCTCGTCGGTCTCACCCCCGGCCTTGGCGTCGTGGGAGTGCATGTCGACGCAGTACGCGCAGCCGTTGATCTGGCTCACCCGCAGCTTGACCAGCTCGTACGTCCGCTTCGGCAGCGAGCTGGCCGCCATGTACCTCTCCAGGCCCAGCATGGCCTGGTAGGCGGCGGGCGCGGTCTCGGCGAGGTGCATGCGCATCATATTCTCCATATCTCAGATGTTTGATGTCCAGAATTTGACCACGGGTCGATCAGCCCCTGGCCTCGGTCAGCCACCCGCCGACGCGCTCGGCCGTCCCGGGGTGGCGGTTCTCGACGGTCGCGGCGATGTCGGCGATCGTCTGGCCGGCCAGCTCGCGCCGCCAGGCAAGCTCGGCGCGCCGCATGGCCTGCGACACCGCACAGGTCGCGCGGTAGTCCACGCCCTCACGGCCCCAGGGCGACGCGCGCAGGATCGAGGCGCAGCGAAACGCCTCCTCGGCCCCTTCGATCGCCACGACGACGTCCAGCAGGCTGATCGCCCCCGGTGCCCTGGCCAGGCGGAAACCCCCGCGCGGACCGGAGGTCGAGGTGAGGATGCCCGCCCGGGCCAGAGCTTGCAGCTGCTTGTTCAGGTAGGCGGTGGGCAGGGCGAAGGCGGCGGCGAGCCGCTTGGCGGGCACCGCCTCCCCCGGGTCCGCGCAGGCGAGGTTGGCGCACGTGTGCAGCGCCCATTCGACACCTTCGCTCATCCGCATATCCTGGATGCTACACATCCAGGATATGCGGTGTCGAGGACTACCCGGCCAGCTCGTCGCGCAGCCGCAGAGCGGCCGAGCGGATGGCGGCGGCATCCGGGCCGTGCTTGATCACATCACGCGAGCTGGTCGGCAGGACCAGCCCAGCACCCCCGAACAGCCGGGCCAGGTCGGCCGGGCCCGCGCCCTGCGCGCCGACGCCGGGGGCCAGGATCGCGCCGTTGAGCGCCGCCAGGTCCAGTCCGGTCTCGGCCAGGGTCGCGCCGACCACCAGGCCCACCGGGCCCAGCGGGACGGCGCCCGCGTTGCGCTCGGCGGCGGCGTCGGCCACCGACTGGGCCACCGACCGGCCGCCCGCCTCGGCCCGCTGGACCCGCGCGCCCTCGGGGTTCGACGTCAGCGCCAGCACGAAGACACCGCGACCGGTCGCCTCGGCCATCGCCAGCGCGGGCTCCAGGGACCCGAAGCCGAGATACGGCGAGAGCGTCACCGCGTCGCCTGCCAGCGGGGAGCCCTCGGCGAGGAAGGCATCGGCGTAGGCGGCCATGGTGGAGCCGATGTCGCCGCGCTTGGCATCGACCAGGACCAGCGCCCCGGCCGCGCGCCCCTCGGCGATGACCCGCTCCAGCACGGCGACGCCGCGCGAGCCGTGCGCCTCGAAGAACGCCGACTGCGGCTTGAGCACCGCGACCTCGCCCGCCAGCGCCTCGACACAGGTCAGCGCGAAGCGCTCCAGGCCCGCGGCGTCGCGGGGCAGGCCCCAGGCGTCGAGCAGGCCGGGGTGCGGGTCGATGCCCACGCACAGCGCACCCCGGGCCTCGACCGAGGCGGCGAGCCGCGCGCCGAACCCGCTCACCGCGACTCCCGCAGCGCGGTCTGCATGTCCTGCAGCGGCTGCACGCCGATCTCGTCGCGGATCAGCGCCTCGATCCCGTGCACCGCGGCGGCGGCGCCCTGGATCGTGGTGACGCACGGGATGTCCTTGGCGACCGCGGCGGTGCGGATCTCGTAGCCGTCGACGCGGGGACCGTGGTTGCCGTAGGGGGTGTTGATGACCATGTCCACCGCGCCGGAGTGGATCAGCTCAACGACATTGTCCTTGCCCTCGAAGTGCTTGCGCACCACGGTGCAGGGAATCCCGTTGCGGCGCAGCACCTCCGCGGTGCCCGAGGTCGCCAGGACCTCGAAACCCAGGTCTGCCAGGCGCTTCACCGGGAAGACCATCGCCCGCTTGTCGCGGTTGGCGACGGAGACGAACACCTTGCCGGAGGTCGGCAGCGAGCCGTAGGAGGCGGTCTGGGACTTGGCGAACGCCTTGCCGAAGGACTCATCGATGCCCATGACCTCGCCGGTGGACTTCATCTCCGGTCCGAGCAGCGAGTCGACTCCGTGGCCCTCCGGGGTGCGGAAGCGGTGGAAGGGCAGCACGGCCTCCTTCACCGCGACCGGGGCGCCCTGGGCCAGTTCGGCGCCGTCGCCGGTGGCCGGGAGCAGGCCCTCGGCGCGCAGCTCGGCGATGGTCGCGCCGAGCATGATCCGGGCGGCGGCCTTGGCCAGCGGCACCGCGGTCGCCTTGGACACGAACGGCACGGTCCGGCTGGCGCGCGGGTTGGCCTCCAGGACGTAGAGGATGTCGTCCTTGAGCGCGTACTGCACGTTCAGCAGGCCGCGCACGCCGATGCCTTTGGCGATGGCCTCGGTGGACTCGCGCACCGCTTCCAGGTCGGTGCGGCCGAGGGTGATCGGCGGCAGCGCGCAGGAGGAGTCGCCGGAGTGGATGCCCGCTTCCTCGATGTGCTCCATGACGCCGCCGAGGTAGACCTCCTCGCCGTCGCAGAGCGCGTCGACGTCGATCTCGATGGCGTCGTCGAGGAACCGGTCGACCAGCACCGGGTGCTCCGGGGTGATCTCGGTGGCGCGCTCGATGTAGCCGGCCAGCGAGTCCTCGTCGTAGACGATCTCCATGCCGCGCCCGCCGAGCACGTAGGACGGGCGCACCAGCACCGGGTAGCCGATCTCGTCGGCGATGCGCTTGGCCGCGGCGAAGGAGGTCGCCGTGCCGAACTTCGGCGCGGGCAGCCCGGCGGTGGTCAGCACCTCGCCGAACGCGCCGCGGTCCTCGGCGAGGTGGATGGCCTGCGGCGAGGTGCCCACGACCGGCACGCCCACCTCCGCCAGCCGCTGCGCCAGGCCCAGCGGGGTCTGCCCGCCCAGCTGCACCACCACGCCCGCGACCGTGCCGGACACGCGCTCGGAGTGCACGACCTCCAGCACGTCCTCGAAGGTCAGCGGCTCGAAGTAGAGGCGGTCGGAGGTGTCGTAGTCGGTCGAGACGGTCTCCGGGTTGCAATTGACCATGATGGTCTCGTAGCCGGCCTCGCGCAGCGCCATGGCGGCGTGCACGCAGGAGTAGTCGAACTCGATGCCCTGGCCGATGCGGTTCGGCCCGGAGCCCAGGATCAGCACCTTGGGCCGCTCGCGCTGCGGCGCGACCTCGGACTCCGCGGCGGGGTCGAGCTCGTAGGCGGAGTAGTGGTACGGCGTGGTGGCGGCGAACTCGGCGGCGCAGGTGTCGACGGTCTTGAACACCGGCCGCACGCCGAGGCGGTGCCGCAGCGTCCTGACCCCGTCCTCACCAGCCAGCTCAGGGCGCAGCGCCGCGATCTGGCGGTCGGAGAGGCCGTGGTGCTTGGCCCGGCGCAGCAGCTCCTCGTCCAGCACCGGGGCGGTCTCGATCTCAGCGCGCAGCTCGACCAGCATCGCGATCTGGTCGAGGAACCACGGGTCGATGCCGGAAGCCTGGTGCACCTCCTGCACCGTCGCGCCGAGGCGCAGCGCGCGCTCGACGGTGTAGAGCCTGCCGTCGTGGCCGGTGCGCGCGGCGGCCAGCAGCGCGTCCAGGCTCATGGTGTCGGGGTCCGGGGTGGTCCAGAAACCGACGGCCTTGGTCTCCATCGAGCGCAGCGCCTTGCCCAGCGCCTCGGCGAAGTTGCGGCCGATGCTCATCGCCTCGCCGACGGACTTCATCGTCGTGGTCAGCCTCGGGTCGGCGCCGGGGAACTTCTCGAAGGCGAAGCGCGGCACCTTCACCACGACGTAGTCCAGCGTCGGCTCGAAGGACGCCGGGGTCTCGCCGGTGATGTCGTTGGTGATCTCGTCCAGGGTGTAGCCGATGGCCAGCCGCGCGGCGATCTTGGCGATCGGGAAGCCGGTGGCCTTGGAGGCCAGCGCGCTGGAACGCGAGACGCGCGGGTTCATCTCGATGACGACCATGCGCCCGGTCTGCGGGTGGATGGCGAACTGGATGTTGCAGCCGCCGGTGTCGACGCCGACCGCGCGCAGCACGGCGATGCCGGTGTCGCGCATGTCCTGGAACTCGCGGTCGGTGAGCGTCATCGCCGGGGCGACGGTCACCGAGTCCCCGGTGTGCACGCCCATCGGGTCGATGTTCTCGATGGAGCAGATGACGACCACGTTGTCCTTGCGGTCGCGCATCAACTCCAGCTCGTACTCCTTCCAGCCGAGGACGCTCTCCTCGATGAGCACCTCGGTCACCGGGCTCTCGGCGAGGCCGGAGGCGGCGATGCGCTCCAGCTCCTCGGTGCTGTGCGCCATGCCCGAGCCCAGGCCGCCCATGGTGAACGACGGCCGGATGACGACCGGCAGGCCCAGCTCGGCGACGGTCTCGTGGACCTCGTCCATGGAGTGGCAGACCCGGCTGCGCGGGGTCTCCCCGCCGATCTGGGCGACGATGTCCTTGAACTTCTGCCGGTCCTCGCCGCGCTGGATGGCGTCGATGTCGGCGCCGATCAGCTCGACGTTGTACTTCTCCAACACCCCGCGCTCGTGCAGCGCCACAGCGGTGTTCAGCGCGGTCTGCCCGCCCAGCGTCGCCAGGATGGAATCGATCGGCCTGCCCGCGTCACGCTCGGCGGCGATCACCTTCTCCACGAAGTCGGGAGTGATCGGCTCGACGTAGGTGGCGTCGGCGAACTCCGGATCGGTCATGATCGTCGCCGGGTTGGAGTTGACCAGACTGACCCGGATGCCCTCACCGCGCAGCACACGGCAGGCCTGGGTACCGGAGTAGTCGAACTCGCAGGCCTGCCCGATCACAATGGGACCGGAGCCGATCACCAGCACGTGGTGGATGTCGTCGCGCTTGGGCATCAGCGCCCGCCCTCCATCATGGTCGTGAAGCGGTCGAACAGGTCGGCGGCGTCGTGCGGGCCCGCCGCGGCCTCGGGGTGGTACTGCACGGAGAAGGCGGGCACCTCCAGGGCGCGCACGCCCTCGACGGCGCCGTCGTTCGGGCAGACGTGGCTGACCTTGGCCCGGCCGAACGGGGTGTCGAACTCCTGGCCGGCTTCGCCCTCGAGGGCGAAGCCGTGGTTCTGCGCGGTGATGGCGACCGTGCCGGTCTCCACGTCGATCACCGGGATGTTGATGCCGCGGTGGCCGTAGCGCATCTTGTAGGTCCCCATGCCCAGGGCGCGGCCCAGGATCTGGTTGCCGAAGCAGATGCCGAAGAACGGGATGCGGCGCTCCAGCACGGCCCTGGTCAGCCCGACCGGGTGATCGGCTGTCGCCGGGTCGCCGGGGCCGTTGGACAGGAAGACGCCGTCGGGCTCGACGGCGAGCAGGTCCTCCAGGGTGGAGGTGGCCGGGAGCACGTGCGTCTCGACGCCGCGGGCGGCCAGCATGCGCGGGGTGTTGGACTTGATGCCCAGGTCCAGCGCGGCGACCCGGAAGCGGGTCTCGCCGACCGCGGGGACCACGTAGGCCTCGGCGGTGGTGACCTCCTCGGCCAGCGCGGCGCCGAGCATCGTCGGGCTCTCCAGCACGCGCACGACCATCGACTCCTCGGCGCCCAGGTCGTCGCCGGAGAAGACGCCCGCGCGCATCGCGCCGCGCTCGCGGATGTGGCGGGTCAGCGCCCGGGTGTCGACGCCGCTGATGCCGACCACGCCCTGGTCGGCCAGCGCCGCGTCCAGCGGGCGGCGGGAGCGCCAGTTCGACGGCACGCGCGACGGGTCGCGCACGACGTAGCCGGAGACCCAGATGCGGCCGGACTCGTCGTCCTCGTCGTTCCAGCCGGTGTTGCCGATCTGCGGGGCGGTGGCCACCACGATCTGCCGGTGGTAGGACGGGTCCGTCAGCGTCTCCTGGTAGCCGGTCATGGCGGTGCAGAAGACCACCTCGCCGAAGGTCGCTCCCCGAGCGCCGAAGGCGGCGCCGCGGAACACGCGGCCGTCCTCCAGCACGAGCGCGGCGGGGGTGCGGTCAGTCCTCATGCGGTCCTCCGGTGAGCGAGCGCAGCGCGGGCACCCACGTCTGGTAGTCGTCCTTGTCGTCGGCGCGGAATCCGGTGTCGAACTCCTGCCCGTCCACGCGCCAGCGCACGACGAGCAGGCCGTCGCGGCCCATCACCTTCCCGGCGATGCCGGGGGCGGTGCGGGCGTCGAGCACGGACTCCTTGGGGATCCAGACCGGCTGCGCGCCGGTCCGGTCGAACAGCAGGCCCTCGGCCAGCAGGTGGGCGGTCGCGTCGGCGCGGAAGCCGACGTCGCCCGCGCCGACCCGGTCCTGCCAGCTGGCGTCGGTGACGGTGCTGGCGTAGACGCCGGTGCTGGGCGGGATCAGGTCATCGGCGGTGCCCGCGCGCACCTTGGCCAGCAGCGCCTCGGGGGCGGCGGGCAGCGCGGGCAGGTGCGCCTGGCGCTTGCGGCGGTTGCGGTAGCCCCACCACATCAGCGCGACCAGGCCGACGAGGATCAGCAGCACGAGGACGGTGAGCGCCGCGCGCATGTCAGCCCACCTTCCCGTCGCGGGCGGTGAAGCGCCCGCGCAGCAGCGTGGCCACGACCTGGCCCGGCAGCTCCATGCCCTCGAACGGGGTGTTGGCGGCGATGCTGGCGAAGTCCGCGCCGCGCACCGTCCAGGTGGCGTCCGGGTCGACCAGGGCGAGGGTGGCGGGCTCGCCGACGGCGATCGGGCGGCCGTGCTCGACCAGGCCGCCGATCTCGGCGGGCCGCTCGCTCATCACCCTGGCGACGCCGCGCCAGTCCAGCAGGCCCGGTTCGACCATCGTCCTGACCACGACCGATAGCGCGGTCTGCAGGCCGAGCATGCCGGGGCGGGCCGCGGACCACTCGCAGTCCTTGTCCTGCGCGGCGTGCGGGGCGTGGTCGGTGGCCACGCAGTCGACTACGCCGTCGGCCAGCGCCTGGCGCAGCGCGGCGGCGTCGGTCCGCTCGCGCAGCGGCGGGTTGACCTTGTTGACCGGGTCGTAGCCGCCCAGCCGGGAGTCGTCCAGCAGCAGGTGGTGCGGGGTGACCTCGGCGGTGACCTCGGTGCCGCGCTCCTTGGCCCAGCGCAGCACGTCGACGGTGCCCGCAGTGGAAACGTGGCAGACGTGCAGCCGGGCCCCGACGTGGCGGGCCAGCAGGCAGTCGCGGGCGACGATGGCCTCCTCGGCCACCGACGGCCAGCCCGCCAGGCCCAGCCGCGCCGCGGTCTCGCCCTCGTGGGCCTGCGCGCCGACGGTCAGCCGCGGCTCCTCGGCGTGCTGGGCGATGACCGCGTCGAGCGCCTTGGTGTACTCCAGGGCGCGGCGCATGATCAGCGGGTCGGCGACGCACATGCCGTCGTCGGAGAAGACGCGGACCCCGGCCTGCGAGGCGGCCATGGTGCCCAGCTCGGCCAGCTTCTCGCCGTTGAGCCCGACGGTGACCGCGCCGATGGGGTGCACGTCGACCAGGCCGACCTCGCGGCCTCGGCGCCAGACGTGCTCGACCACGACGGCGTTGTCGGCGACGGGGTCGGTGTTGGCCATGGCGAAGACGGCGGTGTACCCGCCCAGGGCCGCGGCCCGGGAGCCGGTCTCGACGGTCTCGGTGTCCTCACGGCCGGGCTCGCGCAGGTGGGTGTGCAGGTCGACGAAGCCGGGCAGGGCCACGGCCCCGCGCGCGTCGAAGGTCTCCTGCGCGCTCAACCCGGCGCCGATCTCGGCGATGACGCCGTGCTCGACCCGGATGTCGACGGGATCGCCTTCCCCGTAGGGGCGAACCCCCTTGATAACCAGGCTGGTCACGCCTGGTCCTCCTCTCCGGCCAGCAGGTGGTACAGGACGGCCATGCGGACGTGGACGCCGTTGGCGACCTGGTCGGTGATCGCCGCGCGCGGCGAGTCGGCGACCGCGTGCGCGATCTCCATGCCGCGCAGCATCGGCCCCGGGTGCAGGACGACGGCGTGCTCGGGCAGCAGCGCCATCCGCGCGGCGTTGAGGCCGTAGCGGATCGAGTACTCGCGCGCCGAGGGGAAGAACCCGCCGTGCATGCGCTCGGCCTGCACGCGCAGCAGCATGACCGCGTCCAGGGTGGGCAGCTCGGCGTCGAGTTCGTGGGAGACGGTGAGGCCGCTCACCGGCCAGCCCGCCAGGTTCGTGGGCAGCAGCGTCGGCGGCGCGACGACGACCACCTCCGCGCCGAGCGCGGTGAGCAGGTGCACGTTGGAGCGCGCGACGCGGCTGTGCAGCACGTCGCCGACGATCCCGATCCGCCTGCCCTCGATGCCGCCGAGGCGGTCGCGCAGGGTCGCCGCGTCCAGCAGCGCCTGGGTGGGGTGCTCGTGGGTGCCGTCGCCCGCGTTGACCACGCTGGTGCCCACTTGGGACAGCCAGCCCGCCAGCCGGTGCGCCGCCCCCGAGGCCGGGTGCCGCACGATGACGCAGTCCGCGCCCGCCGCGGCCAGGGTCAGCGCGGTGTCGCGCAGCGACTCCCCCTTGCCGACCGAGGACCCGCCCGCGGAGACGTTCACCACGTCGGCGCTCATCCACTTCCCGGCGATCTCGAAGGAGACGCGGGTGCGCGTGGAGTTCTCGTAGAACATGGTGATGACGGTGCGCCCGCGCAGCGTGGGCAGTTTCTTGACCTCGCGGCCCAGCAGCGTCCGCTTCAGGCCGTCGGCGGTGTCGAGGATGGCCAGCGCGGTGTCGGCGTCGAGGGTGTCCGAGCCCAGCAGGTGCCTCACTGGTCGGTCCCCCGGTTGAGCAGCACGGCGTCGCGGCCGTCGGTCTCGGTGAAGAGGACCGCGACCTCCTCGGTGCGCGCGGTGGGCACGTTCTTGCCGACGTAGTCGGCGCGGATCGGCAGCTCGCGGTGGCCGCGGTCGACCAGCACGGCCAGCTGCACCGCGCGGGGGCGGCCGACGTCGCGCAGCGCGTCGAGGGCGGCGCGGATGGTGCGGCCGGAGAACAGCACGTCGTCGACCAGCACGACCAGCGCGTCCTCCACGCCCGAGCGCGGCAGCTCGGTGGCGCCGAGCGGTCGGGTCGGGCGGCGGCGCAGGTCGTCGCGGTAGAGGGTGACGTCGAGGGTGCCGGTCGGCACGCGGACGTCGGTGAACTCGGCGATCTTGGCGGCCAGCCGCTGGGTGAGCGGCACTCCCCTGGTGGGGATGCCCAGCAGCACGACCGGGCGGGACCCGCTCGCGTCGAGCGAGGTCTTCTCGATGACCTGATGGGCCATCCGGGCGATGGTGCGCGCGACGTCACCCGGACCGAGCAGCTCCCGCGGCTCGGTCGGCTCGGTCGCGCCACGGTCTCGCGGCGCCACGCTGGACTCCTTCCCCGCCTCGCTGGACGGGTCCTTAAAGGATGTCGGCAAAGGCTCCTGAGCAGGAGCCCCCGCGAACCTACCAGGCGCTGGACCGTCCCCGACCGGGTGGTGCCGACCGTTCGGCGCAGATCCGAAAAAGACCCAGCTTGACCTGGTGACAACTCTGGGTAACCATTACTCTGCGTGTTGATTTGAAGCTACCCGCGGCAGTCCATAGCGCCGACGGGGCGAACGAATGGAGAACCGCCGCATGGGCGACTACGCCAAGGCGCTAGGAGCCAAGCTCCGCGCGATCCGCCAGCAGCAGGGCTTGTCCCTGCACGGCGTCGAGCAGAAGTCGGGTGGCCGGTGGAAGGCCGTCGTCGTCGGCTCCTACGAGCGCGGGGACCGCGCCGTCACCGTGCAGAAGCTGGCCGAGCTGGCGGACTTCTACGGCGTGCCGGTGGTGGAGCTCCTGCCGGAGGGCCGCGTGCCGTCCGGGGCGGAACCGGCCACCAAGATCGTGATCAACCTCGAACGGCTGCAACAGCTGCCTGCCGAGAAGGTGGGCCCGCTGGCCCGCTACGCCGCGACCATCCAGAGCCAGCGCGGCGACTACAACGGCAAGGTGCTGTCCATCAGGACCGAGGACCTGCGCTCGCTGGCGATCATCTACGACATGACCCCGGGCGAGCTGACCGAGCAGCTGATCGACTGGGGAGTGCTGCCGCCCGAGGCGCGGCCGTCCAAGGAGGACTAGGGCGGTGGCGCACCCGAGCGTGGTCGTCGGGTGCGCCGCCGCTGGTCCTAGAGGGTCGCCCTGAGCCGGTCGGCGATGCCGCCGATGCGGCCGAGGACCCCGTTGACGAACCTGGGGGAATCATCGGTGGACAGCGACTTGGCCAGCTGCACGGCCTCATCGATCGCCACCGGGTCGGGCACGTCCTGGGCCCACAGCAGCTCGTAGAGGCCCAGCCGCAGGATCGCCAGGTCGACGGCGGGCATGCGGGCCAGGGTCCAGCCCTGGGCGTGCTCGGTCAGCAGCTCGTCGATGCGGCCCCGATGGGCGACGACGCCTTCCACCAGGGTCACCGTGTAGTCGTTGACCGGGGGCACGTCGGGCGAGCCGACCCGGTCGGCGAGCAGCGTGACCGGGTCGACGCCGCGGACGGCGGCCTCGAACAGCAGGTCGACCGCCCGCTTGCGGGCCTTGCTCCGGGCACCCATCTCAGCTGCTGACCCGGCCGAGGTAGCGCCCGTCGCGGGTGTCGACCTTGACCTTCTCGCCGGTGGTGACGAACAGCGGGACCTGGATCTCGGCGCCGGTCTCCAGCTTGGCGGGCTTGGTGCCGCCGGTGGAGCGGTCGCCCTGCAGGCCGGGGTCGGTGTGCTCGATGACCAGCTCGACCGAGGTGGGCAGCTCGATGAACAGCACATTGCCCTCGTGCGAGTTCACCGTCGCGGTGCTGTTCTCCAGCATGAACTTCGCGGCGTCGCCGACGGCCTTGGGGTCGATGGAGATCTGCTCGTAGGACTCGGTGTCCATGAACACGAACTCGGAGCCGTCGTTGTACAGGTAGGTCATGTCGCGGCGGTCGACGGTCGCGGTCTCGACCTTGACGCCTGCGTTGAAGGTCTTGTCGACCACCTTGCCGGTGAGCACGTGCTTGAGCTTGGTGCGCACGAACGCCGGGCCCTTGCCGGGCTTGACGTGCTGGAACTCCACGACGGACCAGAGCTGGCCCTCCAGGTTGAGCACCAGGCCGTTCTTCAGGTCGTTGGTCGAGGCCACGAGGTTGTTCTCCTGTGTTTCCGCGCGCCCGGCTGGCGTCTGACGACGGTCAGACGACCATGAGCTGCTTGGTGGTCAGCGTGAGGAGCTCGGGACCTGCGTCCCGCACGACGAGCGTGTCCTCGATGCGGACCCCGCCCCTGCCGGGCAGGTACACGCCCGGCTCGACGGTGACCGCCATGCCAGCGGCGAGTGTACCGCCGCCGGTCTTGGCCAGGCTGGGGGCCTCGTGGATCTGCAGCCCGACGCCGTGCCCGAGCCCGTGCGGGAACTGCTCGCCGCGCCCGGCCCGCTCGATCACCCCGCGCGCCGCCGCGTCGACGTCGGCGACCCGCGCGCCGGGCGCGAGCGCCCCGCGCCCCGCGGACTGGGCGAGCGCGACGAGGTCGTAGAGCTCGCGCTGCCAGTCGGCGGGCGCACCGAGCACGAGGGTGCGGGTCATGTCGGAGTGGTAGCCGTCGATGACCGCGCCGAAGTCGAGCTTCACCAGGTCACCGGCCCGCAGCACGGCGTCGGTCGGCCGGTGGTGCGGGATCGCCGAGTTCGCTCCCGCCGCCACGATGGAGGTGAAGCTGGGCGCGTCCGCGCCGTGGTCGAGCATCCTCGACTCCAGCTCCCGCCCCACCTCACGCTCGGTGCGCCCCACCCGCAGCCCACCGTGCTCGACCAGGTCGGCCAACGCCCGATCCGCCGCCGCACACGCCATCCGCAGCGCCTCGACCTCGGCCTCGTCCTTGACCAGCCGCAACCGCTCGACCAGCCCCGGCGCCCGCACCAGCTCCCCCGGCGATGCCGCGATGAGCACGTCGAGCCCGTCCACGCTCACGTGCTGGCTCTCGAACCCCACCCGCCCCCGCGCCTCGGCGGCCACGGCGGGCCCACTGGCCCGCTCGATGACGTGCCGCAGGTCGGGCACCTGCCGCCGCGCCTGCGTGGTGTAGCGCCCGTCGGTGCAGAACACGTCCACCCCGCCGGCGTCCTGGTCGGCCACGACGAGCATCGCCGCGTTGGATCCGGTGAACCCGCTCAGGTAGCGGACGTTGAGCAGGTCGAGGACGAGAAGCCCGTCGAGCCCCTGCTCACGGATCTGCGCGCGCAGGGCGTCCCGGCGGGAAGCGTGGGATTCGGCCATGCTCCCGAGCCTAGGACCGGGTCAAGCTACTCTCGCGTAATGCAGAGGTGGCTGATCCGTGGAGCGGTACTCGCGGTCGTCCACGCGACCGCCAACGTCGTGGTCTCCCTGCTGCGCGTGAAGGACCCCACCGGCCAGACCACAGTCTCCGCCCTGACCCTCGGCCTCTTGGCGGGAATCGCCGCCGTCTGGGCCGCCACCGACACCTGGCGCTCCGTCCCCGACCGAGGCCGGACCTGGGTCATCGCCTCCCTGATCGCGGGCTGGGGCTCAGCCGTCCTGGGCGTCATCGGCCGCGCCGCCTTCGTCGACGCCACCAGCACCAGCGCCCTGGGCTCAGCCCTCACCGGCGGCGCCGCCTTCACCGCCCTCCTGGTCCTCATCCCCGCCGCCCTGGGCCTCCTGACCGGCCCCTACCTGACCCGCTCCCCCACCCGCTGACCCCTCACCGCCTGACCCGCTCCCTGCCCGCCGACCTGTCCACAGGCTCGAAACACCCCTGGCAGCGGTCATGATCATCTCGATAACCTGGCGGCGGGGGGCCGGATACCCGGGCTGGTGAACCAGCCCGGGGCAGGCGCGACCTTCGCGGCGTGCGAAGCGATGGCCTCAGCTCAGTGCGGGCCCTCGTTCGTAGCGGTCCCAGCGGTCGGCGGGGATGTCCTCAGCCGCGGAGCTGTTGGCGTCCAAGGCCGCCGGGTCCGCCGTCCACAGCCTCCCGTCGTCCAGGACGAAGCCCACCTGCCCGCCGCTGCGCACGGCGTTGGCCCCCGCGGGCAGGCGGGCGCTGACCGCGACCTCGGCCAGGGCCGGAGCCCGGCGACCAGGCAGCAGCGCCGCGAAGCGCTCGGCCACCGACCGCCGCTCGACGCGCAGGACGTGCCCACCCCGGATGACGTCGATGGTCCGCTCCGGGGACAGCACGGCGTAGCCGTCCAGCGCGGCGAGGACCCGGGTGGGGTCGGCGCAGGCGCCGGTGCCGGTGAGGTCCAGGCCGAAGTGGGCGAGGCCGGTGGGGGCCGAGCCGACGGTGGTGGCCCGGATGAGGTCGATGGGCACGCGCTCGCACGGGTCGGCCGTCGAGCGCGGGGCGTGGCCGAGGCGGTCGCGGACCAGGCCGGGCCCCTCCGCCCACGGGCCGGGGACGAGCACACGGTGGTGTGGCTGGGTGCCGAACGCGCGGTCCCAGAAGGTCAGCGACGTCCCGCCCTCGGTCTGGTGGGCGATGACGAAGGCGCCGAGAGAGGCCACCCACATGATGTCGGCACTGAATGCGTCGACCACCGACCGCTCCCGCGGGCCGACGGGTCCGAACCCCGCGTGGCCGAGCAGCTCGACGCCGGACTGGAACGCCGGGTCCGGCGAGCGCAGGACGAACTGGCCCGCGCCGTTGGGTCCGGCGCCCTTGGCCGTGGTGTCGGTGACCATGAGGTGGAAGCGGCCATCGAGGTAGAACGCCGCGGGCTGGCCGACGCCGTAGGTGTTGTCCCGCAGGACGTCGCCCGCCGCGCCGAGGATCGGCGCGCCGCCGTTGGCGCGCCGCCACCGCTTCCCGTCCTCGCTCACCGCCAGACCGACGGCGTTGCCGTGCGCGTGGTCGCCCGCCGCGCCCGTGTAGTAGAGGTAGTAGGTGTCGCCGACCCTGATCACCGACGGGTCGCAGGTGTGCATGCCGTCGAAGCCGTCGCGGCTGCCGGAGAACACCGCCTGCCCGCCCGTGCCGTCCGGGCCGCGGAACGGTGTGCGCAGGTCCGGGGTCTCGGCGAGGAGGATGTCGTCACCCGGTGGCTGGGCCACGCCGAGCTGGCTGCACCACCACATGCGGTACTTGCCGTCTTCCTTGACCAGGGTCGGCGCGTAGTTGTACGGCGCGTCCCGGCCACCGGCGGCCACGACCCGCGCACTGCCGCGCCCGCTGTCGCTGCCGAGCGCGGTCGGCGCGACAGCCTTGGGCTGTGCCGCGGGCTGTGTCGTGGTCGGGGCGCTGGTCGGCGGCGGCACGCCTTCGGCCTGCGTGCTGCACGCGGACAGCCCTACGGCACCCACGAGCGACAACGCCAGGGCCGCGGCTGATCGCGGCCGCTGACCCCGGCTGGACATGAGCGGCGGGGACCTTCCGTACCGGCACAGCGACCCGGCCAGTCTAGGGAAGCGGCCGCTCGTGTCATCCCTTTGCTTTGTTGATCACACCCGGGAGGCGAGCCAGCGCAGCGCGAGGGCGTACCCCTCGACGCCGAGCCCGACGATCACGCCCGCGGCGATGTCGGACAGCACGCTGTGCCTGCGGAACTCCTCGCGCTTGTGCACGTTGGAGATGTGCACCTCGACCAGCGGCGCCGACAGCTGCGCGGCGGCGTCGCGCACCGCGATCGAGTAGTGCGTCCAGGCCCCCGCGTTGAGGACGACCGCAGCCCCGCGGTCGGCGGCCTCGTGCAGCCAGCCGATCATCTCGCCCTCGTGGTCGGTCTGGCGCACCTCGACGTCGGCGCCCAGCTCGCGCCCGGTCTTCTCGCACAGCTCGACCAGGTCGGCGTGCGTGGTGCTGCCGTAGACCTCGGGCTCGCGGGTGCCCAGCCTGCCGAGGTTCGGGCCGTTGAGGACCAGGATCACAGCAGCACCCCTCCCCCGGCCGACGGCTCGGCGGCGACGGCGGAGTAGGCGGCGGCCAGCAGCGCCGGGTCCGGGCCCTCCAGCCTGGTCGGCTTGGCCAGGCCGTCGAGGACGACGAAGCGCAGGACGCCGGACTTGGTCTTCTTGTCGCCGAGCATGCCCTCGACCAGCTCGGGCAGCGCGTCGGCCGCGTAGCTGACCGGCAGGCCCAGCGCGGTGAGGACGGAGCGGTGCCGGTCGGCGGTGGCGTCGTCGAGCTTGCCCGCCAGCCTGCCCAGCTCGGCGGCGAACACCATGCCGACGCTGATCGCCGCGCCGTGCCGCCACCGGTAGCGCTCGCGGCGCTCGATGGCGTGGCCCAGGGTGTGGCCGTAGTTGAGGATCTCGCGCAGGCTGGACTCGCGCAGGTCGCTGGCCACGACGTCGGCCTTGACCTGGATCTTGCGCCGCACCAGCTCGCCGATCACCGAGCCGTCGGGGTCGACGGCGGCGGCCGGGTCGGCCTCGATCAGGTCGAGGATGACCGGGTCGGCGATGAAGCCGCCTTTGACCACCTCGGCCATTCCCGCCACCAGCTCGTTGCGCGGCAGCGTGCTGAGCGTGGCCAGGTCGACCAGCACCGCGGATGGCTCGTGGAACGCTCCGACCAGGTTCTTCCCGGCGTCGGTGTTGATACCGGTCTTGCCGCCTACGGCCGCGTCGACCATGCCGAGCAGCGTGGTGGGCACGTTGACCAGCCGGACGCCGCGCATCCACGTCGCCGCGACGAACCCGGCGAGGTCGGTGACCGCCCCGCCCCCGAGCCCGATGACGGTGCCCTGCCGGTCCAAGCCGATCCGGCCGAGCACCTCCCAGCAGAACCCGGCCACCGACAGCGCCTTGCCGTCCTCGGCGTCGGGGATCTCGATGCGGTGCGCGTCGACCCCGGCCGCCAGCAGTTCCTCGCGGACCTGCTCGGCGGTCGCGGTCAGCGTCGGCTGGTGCACGATCGCCACCCTGGACGACGTGCGCACGGCCTCGACCAGCTCATCGAGCAGCCCCTTGCCGATGACCACGTCGTACGGGTTGGCCGTCGCCACCCTGATCCGGACGGGCTGCTCGGTTCCCACGGTGCTCAAGTCCTCTCCATCGCGGTGCTCTCCTGGCGCCTGCGCAGCTCTGCGACCACCCGCGCGACTACGTCGTCGGCACCGTGCGAGTCGGTGTCCACCTCCACGGTGGCCACCTCCCGGTACAGCGGCAACCGCGCGTCCAGCAGCGCCTTGAACGTCGCCCGCGGGTTCACGCCCGCCAGCAGTGGGCGCGCCGAGGACAGCCCGGTCCGCCGCACCCCCTCGGCCAGCCCGACCTTGAGGAACACGACGGTGTGCCGCGCCAGCAGCTCTCGGGTGCGCTCGGACAACACCGCGCCACCCCCCAGCGACAGCACCCCGGAGTGCTCGTCAAGCGCGACGGCGACGGCCCGCTCCTCGGCCGCGCGAAACGCGGGCTCACCGTCCTCGGTGAAGATGTCGGACACCGGCTTGCCCACGGCGGCGACCACGTCGGCGTCGGTGTCGCGGAACCCAACCCCGAGCGCGGCGGCCAGCGCCTCGCCCACGGTCGTCTTCCCGGCACCGGGCGGCCCGACGACCACCGCGATCGGGCTCACCAGCGCTCCCGCAGCGCGGTGAGGTAGCCGTCGAGATTGCGCTTGGTCTCCGGCAGCGAATCCCCGCCGAACTTCTCCAGCGCGGCCTCAGCGACCACCAGCGCCACGACCGACTCCAGCACGACCCCGGCCCGGGGCACCGCGCACACGTCCGAGCGCTGGTGGATGGCCACCGCCGGTTCGCCGGTCACCACGTCAACGGTCGCCAACGCGCGCGGCACCGTGGAGATGGGCTTCATCGCCACGCGCACCCGCAGGGGCTCACCGTTGGTGATGCCGCCCTCAAGCCCGCCCGCCCGGTTGGATCGCCTGGTCACGCCCGCGACAGTGCCTTCGGCCCTGTCGATCTCGTCGTGCGCCTGGCTGCCCCACCGGGTCGCGGTGGTGAACCCGTCGCCGACCTCGACGCCCTTCATGGCCTGCACGCCCATGAGCGCACCCGCCAGCCGGGAGTCAAGCCTGCGGTCCCAGTGCACGTGCGATCCCAGCCCCGGCGGCAGTCCATAGACGATGACCTCGATGACCCCGCCGACGGTGTCGCCCGCCTTCTTGACGGCCTCCACCTCGGCGACCATCGCCTCGGTCCCCGCCGGGTCGAACGCCCGCACCGGGCTGGCGTCGATCGCGGCCATGTCCTCCGGCCCCGGCAGCGGCCCCTCGGGCGCGACCGCCCCGCCGATGGAGACGACGTGGCTGACGATCTCGGCGCCGAACAGCTGCCGCAGGAAGTTCCGCGCCACCGTGCCCGCGGCGGTCCGTGCCGCCGTCTCCCGCGCGCTGGCCCGCTCAAGCACGGGCCGTGCCTCGTCAAACCCGTACTTCTGCATGCCAGGCAAGTCGGCGTGCCCCGGCCTCGGCCGGGTCAGCGGCTCGTTTCGCGCCTGCTCGGCGAGCACCTCCTGGTCCACCGGGTCAGCCGCCATGACGGTCTCCCACTTGGGCCACTCGGCGTTCTCGATCCGCACCGCGACCGGCCCGCCCTGGGTGAGGCCATGCCGCACCCCGCCGAGGATCTCGACGTGGTCGGTCTCGAACCCCATCCGCGGACTGCGTCCGAACCCGAGCCGCCGACGGGCCATCTGCTCGCCCAGGTCGGCGGTGGTGACCTGGACACCGGCCACCATTCCCTCAAGCACGGCCACCAACGCGGGCCCGTGCGATTCTCCAGCGGTCATCCAACGCAGCACACCGGGAATCCTGTCATGCCCACCGCCCCGGCTGACGCCCGGACCGCCTGCCCAGCACCCGACACCCACGCGAAACGCCCAGCTCAGCGCACTCGTGTCCGCTCAGCGAACATCCACCCTCCTTTCGATTCCACTCGATCTGTCCGCCTGTCGGGACGCCCCACCCCTTCAGACTCCTCCCGGACACGACCCCGACGCACTTCCCGAACCGGGGCACACGGGCCTCCGACTCCCGCGACTGGATGAGTGGTGCACAGCTCGGATTGGTGGTCGTAGACGGTCGGGGTGGCCGGTGGCGAGGTTGCGCCAGACGGCGGCGATGGGGTCGAGTTGACATCCGCAGGCGCGGCAAGTCCTTCGATCACACGGCGGTCACCGCCAAGACGCAGGCCGCCCCGAGCATGCCGGGGCCGTGCGGAGCGCCGCGGCGCCAGCGTGGCACTGAGGCGATCAGCACCAGCGTGATCACCGAGGCCAAGACGAGCGCGAGCAGCAACGCCTCCACCCCCAGCACACCCAGCACCGCGCCGACCGGTAGCGCGAGCTTGACGTCGCCGCCGCCGAGGGCGCCAGGACGAAGCGCCGCGACCAGGATGTGCACCGCCAAGAACACGCCCGCCCCCACCAGCGCCCGCAGCACCAAGGCCCAGCCTCCCCCGCCCAAAGCCGCCACAGCGAGCGCGGCACTCAGCAGCGGGAGTACGCCCACCGTCAACGCGTCCGGGAGCCTCTGGTGCCGCACGTCCACCACGACCAATGGCACCGACACCCACAGCAGCACGCAGGCGGTGGGCACCCACCAGCCGGGAAGATCCCCGCCTGCCCACAGCCAGGCCACTAGTCCCCAGAGGGCAGCCACAGCGACCTCGAAGGGCCCGGCTCGCACCGGCATTCCCCGTGGCAGCCTGACCAACGCCGACCGGGCAAGGGCACCTGCGGCCACGCCACCAGCTGTCAGGGCCGCGATGGCGACGGCTCCATTCGTGACGATCGCCGCGGCCGCCGCAGAAGCAATGCCAGTGACAGCAAGGAGTTCGGTGCGCATGTCCACCTCGGAGTGATCGGGATTGGGTCCGATGTCCAAGCTACGCGAACAGGCGTTCGATGCCAGGTGGTTCACCCGGTCGAGTGGATCAGAGCGAAAGCGGGACCGCGCCGCCGGTCGCGGCGTACAGGGCGTCGCGCATCTCAGCCCGGGGCGCGTCCTTCCCCGTGAACAGCGCGACCTGCCCGAAAGCCTGGTGCAGCAACATGTCCAGGCCAGTCGCCAGCCGCCCACCTCGCGCCAGCACAGCCTCGGCGACCGGGGTCGGCCAGGGGTGGTAGATCACGTCGAGCACGTGCCGCGCCCGTGCGAGCGAGCCCGCCAGCCCCGCCGTCGCCGCGGCTGGAGCCGTGTTCACCAGGACCGGCGCGGCGGAAGCCAGCGCGTCGAAGTCCACTTCAGACCACGGAAGCACCCGCAGCGGCAGCTCCAGCCGCCTCGCGCACTCGACGGCCTCGCCCGCCCGCGACGGCGATCGCACCACCACCACAGCGCTGGAGATCCCCAGCTCCACCAAGCCGGCCATCGCCGCGCACGCCGTGCCCCCCGCCCCCAGGACGACGGCTTCACCGCCCACCGAAGCGCAGCCGACGGCACGCAGCGCGCCAGTCACCCCGTCGATGTCCGTGCAGTCGGCATGCCACCCGTCCACGGTCCTGACCAGCGTGTTCGCCGCGCCGACCGCCTGGGCTCGCGCGGTCGCCGACGTCGCGAACGCGAGCGCGGCCCGCTTGCCGGGCATCGTCACCGACAGACCGACCCACTCGGGCCCCAAAGAGCCGACGAGCCCCGGCAAGCGCTCCTCGTCGCACTCGACCCGCTCGTACGTCCACTCCAGACCAAGCGCGGCATAGGCCGCGGAGTGCAGTACGGGCGAAAGCGAGTGCGCGACAGGCGAACCGAGTACCGCCGCACGCATCAGAAGGCGCCGTTCCGCCGAGCCAGTTCGCGGTTGGCCAGGTGCTTCTCGTAGGTGTCGGCGAAGCAGGAGGTGCCATCCTTCTCGCACAGCACGAAGAACAGCCAGTTGCCCGCCTCCGGCTCGATGATGGCGACGATGGCGTCCCTGCTCGGCGCGGAGATGGGAGTCGGGGTCAGGCCCGTGTTCTTGTAGGTGTTGTACGCCCCCGCGCGGCCGCGGTCGGCGTCGCTGGTGGCGATGTTAGGCCGGTCGAGCACGTAGTTGACCGTGGAGTCGAACGCCAGCTCCATGCCGATCTTGAGCCGGTTGTAGATCACCCGCGAGACCTTGCCGAAGTCCTTCAGGATGCCTTCGCGCTGCACCAGCGAGGCCATCGTGAGCACCTGGTAGGGCGTGAAGCCGGTGCCGTCGGCGATGGTCGGCAGGCCGAAGCTCTGCAGGAGCGCGGAGGAGTCCGTCAGGACCTTCTTCCACAGCTCCTCGGCCGTCGCGCCGGGGCGGACGTCGTACACCGAGGGCGCGATCAGGCCCTCCAGCCTGCGAGTCGGCTCGGCCTTGCCCGCGTCGGCGACAGCCCACTCGGGCACGCCCAGCGCGGCCAGGTCGCCGCTGGACGCGACCTTGCGCAGGTCCTCGACCTTGACGCAGGTGCTCTTGCCGTCCAGCTCCGCGCACGACGCCTTCGACAGCAGCGACACGATGCCGGGCGTGACCGAGCCGTCCTTCTTCTTGATGTCGTCCAGCTGCGTGCCCGGCTTGATCTGCAGGTTCCCGACCCGCGACTTCGGGTCCACGATCCGGGTGACGGCGTCCGCGCCGGAGATCTTCGTCCGCATGACGTAGAACCCGGGCTGCACCGCGCGCACGCGCGCGTCCGACTCCGAGGCCTCCACGAACGCCCGTGAGCTGGCCACCACGCCCTGCTCAGCGAGCGTGCCCGCGATGGCACCCGTCGAGTCGCCGCCCTTGACCTCGATGACGACGTCCTTCTCGCCCGTCCCGGCGAAGTCGTCGTAGCCGCCGAGGCCGGACAGCTGCCGCCAGCCGTACCAGACGCCCACGCCGATCAGCAGCACCACGATCAGGCCGAACACCGTCAGTTTGATCCGGCGTCCCCTGGAGCGGTTGTCGCGCTCGGTGTGCTCGTCGAACAGGCCGAGTTCGTCCTCGTTCATGACCCCTCCGCGGTCCGGGCGATCGCCGCCGCCCTTGCGTCGAGCCAGCCCTGCAGAATCTCGACCGCCGCGGCCTGGTCGACGACCGAGCGCTGCTTCTTGCCGCGGACGCCGCGGTCGCTGAGCATGCGCGTGGCCGACACCGTGGTCAAGCGTTCGTCAACCAGCCTGACCGGGACCGGAGCGACCCGCTGGGCCAGAACGGCCGCATAGGCCGAGGCACCCTCGGCCGCGAGTCCGTGCTTCCCGGCGAGGGTGCGGGGTAAACCGACCACCACTTCCACCACCTCGTGCTCGGCGACGAGCGCGGCGAGCTGGTCAATGTCCGTGCGGTTCCGCTCGTCGCGGGACAGGGTAACCAGCGGCGTGGCGAGCACTGGAGCCGGATCGCTCAACGCGACCCCGACCCGCACGGAGCCGACGTCCACGGCGAGCCTGCGCCCGCGCCCCGGATCGTCGGCCCCGGGCCGGTCAGGACGGGTCACGGGGTCAACGCACCGCGCAGCGCGGTGATGGCGGCGTCGATGCCGCCGGGCTCGGTGCCGCCGCCCTGGGCCATGTCCGGCTTGCCGCCGCCTCGGCCGCCGATGGCCGGGGAGAAGGCCGGGACGAGCTTGCCTGCGGCGAGGCCCGCGTCACGTCCGGCGGAAGTCGTGGCGACGACGAAGGCGACCTTGGGCCCGTCGGCCGAGAACAGCGCCACCACGCCCGGCCGGGCGCCGAGCCTGTTGCGGACCTCGACGGCGAGAGTGCGCAGGTCGTTGCCGCCGACGCCGTCAGGGGCGCGCAGAGCGACCAGCGCGGTGCCGTTGACGTCCTCGGCCTTGTCCGCCAGCTCACCGGCAGAGGACAGCAGCTGACCGGCGCGCAGCTTCTCCAGTTCCTTCTCGGCTTGGCGCAGACGCTCGACCAGCGCCTCGACGCGCGCGGGCACCTCCTCGTCGGGCACGCGGAGCATGCCGGCGAGGTTCTGAACAAGCGCGCGCTCCTTGGCCAGGTAGCGCATGGCGTCCATACCGACGTAGGCCTCAAGGCGACGGCTACCGGAGCCGACCGACGACTCGCCGATCACGGTGATCGGACCGATCTGCGCCGAGCGCTCGACGTGGGTCCCACCGCACAGCTCGCGCGACCAGGGCCCACCGATCTCCACGACGCGCACGGTCTCGTCGTAGGTCTCGCCGAACAGGGCGACCGCACCCATGTCCTGGGCGCCGCCCATGTCGGTGTAGACGACGCGAACCGGCAGGTCATTGCGTACGGCGAGGTTCGAGACCTCTTCGATCTCGCTGCGCGACTCCGGGGACAGCGCTCCCGCCCAGGCGAAGTCGAGACGCAGATAGCCGGGCTTGTTGTACGAGCCGCTCTGCAGCGCGCTGGGGCCAAGCACCTCGCGCAGAGCCGCGTGCACGACGTGCGTGCCCGAGTGGCCCTGACGAGCGCCGACACGCCACTCCGGGTCCACCTGCGTCTGCACGGCGATGCCTTCGGTGACCTCGCCCTTGCGCACGCGCGCCTGGTGCACCCACAGCTTGCGGGCGACCTTCTGCACGTCGAGGACTTCCAGCTCGACGCCGTCGCCGACGATGAGACCGGCGTCGGACACCTGCCCGCCGGACTCGGCGTAGAGCGAAGTCCGGTCGACCACGATCTCGACGATGTCGCCCTCGCTCGCCGACGGCACCCGAACGCCTTCGCGGACGATGCCGCGCACGACCGCCTCGGTGTCCAGCTCCTGGTAGCCGGTGAACTCGGTGGCGCCGAGCGCGAGCAGGTCGCGGTAGACGGTCTGGTCGCCGTGACCGGTCTTCTTGACCGCGGCCTTCGCGCGGGCGCGCTGCTCGGCCATCAGGTCGCGGAAGCCCTGCTCATCGACCGTCAGGCCCTTCTCCGAGGCCATCTCCAGGGTCAGGTCGATCGGGAAGCCGTAGGTGTCGTGCAGCTGGAAGGCCTTGTCACCGGGCAGCTGGGAGCCGCCGTCGTCCTTGATCTTCGTCGCGGCGACGTCGAAGATCTTCAGGCCGCTGGCCAGCGTGCCGAGGAAGGTCTCCTCCTCGTTGCGCACGACCGCCTCAATGCGCGGGAAGTCCTTGACCAGGTCCGGGTAGAGCGGGCCCATGGTGTCGCGGACGACGGCGGCGAACTCCGGCAGCACCGGGTCGGTCACGCCGAGCAGGCGCACCGAGCGCACGATGCGGCGCAGCAGGCGGCGCAGCACGTAGCCGCGGGCCTCGTTGCCGGGGGTGACGCCGTCGCCGATCAGCATGATGCCGCTGCGGGCGTGGTCGGCGATGACGCGGAAGCGCACGTCGTCAACCGGGTTGCCCGAGCCGTACCGGCGGCCGGACATCTCCTCGGCCTTGCTGATCACCGGGCGGACGAGGTCGGTCTCGTAGACGTTGTCGACGCCCTGGAGCAGGTAGGCGACGCGCTCGATGCCCATGCCGGTGTCGATGTTCTTCTGCGGCAGGGTGCCGATCGGGGCGTGGCCGTTCTTGGGGCTCTGCTCGCCGCGGACGTCCTGCATGAAGACCAGGTTCCAGATCTCCAGGTACCTGTCCTCGTCGACGACCGGGCCGCCGTCCTTGCCGTGCTCGGGGCCGCGGTCGTAGTAGATCTCCGAGCAGGGGCCGCCGGGGCCGGGCACGCCCATGTCCCAGTAGTTGTCCTTGCCGTCGCGGCGCTGGATGCGCTCGACGGGCAGGCCGGCGATCTTCTGCCAGAGCTCGAAGGCCTCGTCGTCGTCGTCGTAGACCGTCGCCCAGATGCGGTCCGGGTCGAAGCCGTAGCCGCCGTCGGCCTGGCTGCCGGTGACCAGCGTCCAGGCGTGCTCGATGGCGCCGGCCTTGAAGTAGTCGCCGAAGGAGAAGTTGCCCGCCATCTGGAAGAACGTGTTGTGGCGGGTGGTCTTGCCGACCTCATCGATGTCGCCGGTGCGCACGCACTTCTGCACGCTCGTGGCGGTGCTGTACGGCGGCGGGGCCTCACCCAGGAAGTAGGGCTTGAACTGCACCATCCCGGCGTTGACGAAGAGCAGGTTGGGGTCGTCGAGGATCAGGGACGCGCTGGGCACCTCCGTGTGCCCGGCGTCCTTGAAGTGCGTGGTGAAGCGACGGGAGATCTCATGGGTCTGCACGGTCGTGTCCTCGGTGGGTCTGAGCGGCGAGCAGGACGGCGAAGGCGGAGGGTCGGGTCAGGCTCGACCGTCCGCCCGACGCGCTCGCGCGTCGGTGCGGCGGGCGGGCACGCCGCTGCGGCGCTCCACCATCGTGGCCAGCTCGTCCTCGCGCTCGGACATCCCGGCGCGGACGTCGGCGCCGAACGCGCCGATGGCCCCGGCCAGCTCGCGGACCGCGTCGCCGACGTTCTCGGCCACGCCCGCCGGGGTGGCCGCGTGCGCGGTGCGGCGGGCTTTGCGGGACAGGGCGACGCCCGCGGCGACGCCGAGGCCCATCCAGAACAGGCGGCTCACGGTCGACCCCCGCGGCGCTTGCGGCGCACGTGCTTGCCCTCGACCTCGCCCTTGCCGCGGCGGCGGGCCTTGATGGCCTTGCCGACGCCGTAGGACAGGGCGGCGACCTTCACCAGCGGACCACCGAGGGTCGCGGTGAACACCGAGGTCAGCGCGGAGACGTTCCCCGTGACGGCCTGCGCGTTGGCGGTGATGCCGTCGACCCGCTCCAGCTGGGCGTTGACGTGGGAGATCGTGGTGTTGGCCCCGGTGAAGATCGGATCACTCTTCTCGTGGGCCTTGCGGATGGCGACCGTGGTCTCGTCCAGGGTCCTGCCGAGCTTGAACAGCACGATGCACAGCACGATCGCCACGAGCAGGACAGCGCTGGCGCCGACCACCAAGGCAATGTCCCCTGCGCTCACACGCCCTCCTCATCCGGGAAACGATGCGCGCCAGGCTACCGCGCGCCCCGGCCACCGCTGCTGCCGGACCAGTTTCCGCTCATCTACCCATTTCGGCCAACCGTATTCCCGGCAATGTGGATAACCCACCCCTGTGGACAACTTTCGCCGCCCCACCCCCGAATTCGGGCTTACTGGTCTCGTACGACCCGCCGCAACTTCGGGAGGCGATCCGCCAATGCGCGTTCGGAACCACGATTCGTGGGGTTGTAGTAGTCCCGGCCGACCAACTCGTCCGGGGGGTACTGCTGCGCGAGCACACCCTCGGGCACGTCGTGCGGGTAGCGGTAGCCGGTGGCGTTGCCGAGCTGCTTGGCGCCCGCGTAGTGACCATCCCGGAGGTGGGGCGGGACGGTCCCCGCCGCGCCGCCGCGCACGTCGGAGAGCGCGGCGTCGATGCCCGCGATGACGGCGTTGGACTTGGGCGCGGTGGCCAGGTGCACGGTGGCCTGGGCCAGCGCGAGCCTGCCCTCGGGCATGCCGATCATCTGCACCGCCTGCGCGGCGGCCACGGCCGTCTGCAGCGCGGTCGGGTCGGCCATGCCGATGTCCTCGCTGGCGTGCACGATCAGGCGACGGGCGATGAACCGCGGATCTTCGCCCGCCTCGACCATGCGGGCCAGGTAGTGCAGGGCGGCGTCCACGTCGGAGCCGCGGATCGACTTGATGAACGCGCTGATGACGTCGTAGTGCTGGTCGCCTTGGCGGTCGTAGCGGACGGCGGCCTTGTCCACTGTGGCCTCGACGGTGGCGAGGTCGATGGCCTTGCCCTGGGCCTGCGCCGAATCCGCCGCGGCCTCCAGGGCGGTCAGCGCCCGGCGCGCGTCACCGCCCGCGAGCCGGACGATGTGGTCCTCGGCGTCGGCGTCGAGGGTGACGGCGTCGGCCAGGCCGCGCTCGTCGGCGACGGCGCGGCGCACGAGGGCGCGCACCGCGTCGTCGTCCAGGGTCTTGAGTTGGAGCACGAGCGAACGGGAGAGGAGTGGCGAGACGACGGAGAAGAACGGGTTCTCGGTGGTGGCCGCGACGAGCAGCACGGTCCGGTCCTCGACCGCGCCGAGCAGGGCGTCCTGCTGGGTGCGGGAGAAGCGGTGGACCTCGTCGATGAACAGGACGGTCGACTCCCCGGAGCGGCCGAGCCTGCGGCGGGCGTCATCGATGACGGCGCGGACCTCCTTGACGCCCGCGGTCAGCGCGGAGAGCGCGACGAAACGCCGACCGATGGCTGAGGAGACCAGCGTGGCCAGCGTCGTCTTCCCGGTCCCGGGCGGCCCGTAGAGCAGCAGCGACGCGGGCGCGGCGCCTTCGACCAGCCTGCGCAGGGGGGCGCCGGGTCCCAGCAGGTGGTCCTGCCCGACGACCTCGCCGAGCACGGCGGGCCGCATCCGCACGGCGAGCGGGGCCTGCCGGTCGGGCCGCCCTTCGCGGGTGGGCGGATCACCGAACAGATCGAGGTCGAACTCCTGTTCCACAACCCGCGACGCTACCCGCCCGCGCCGACACACCCCCGGAGGTGCCCGCCAACCACATCCTTGCCCGCCCCGCCCAGCTCTGCGCCCATCACCAACCAATGTCGCGCGCGGTCGACACCGGCCGCCGGAAAGGAGACGCCATGTAGCCAGCACACCGCCGTGCACAGTCACGGCTCCTCCTACACACAGCAGACCGCCGGTCTGCCCACTGCTCAGGGCGACTCTGTTGCCGCGGCCACGGCGCTCCAGCATCCCCCGGCGTAGGCCGGGAGGGTGGGGGCCTGGCTGCGGGGTCGCAGGGCGCCTGCCCGCGGGTGGGTGTGGTGTCGGACGCATCGGCGGGAATGGCGGCGGGCGTGCTTCCGGTGCGGGTGCGGGCGTGGGACGATGGTTCCCCGTGGCGCTGATTCCGGTGATCCTGCTGTCTGGCCCGTCTGGGGCGGGGAAGTCGACGCTCGCGGCTCGGCTGGGGCTGCCCGTGTTGCGGCTGGACGACTTCTATCGCGATGGCGACGATCCGTTGCTGCCCCGGGACGCCGCTGGGCGGGCGGACTGGGACGCGCCGGGGTCGTGGTTGGCCGATGAGGCCGTCGAGGCGATCGTCGCGCTGGCCACGACCGGGGAAGTCGACGCGCCTCGGTACGAGCTCGCGCAGGACGGGCGGGTCGGCACGACCAAGGTCGTCGCGAGCGGGGCTCCCGCGTTCGTGGCTGAGGGGCTGTTCGCCGACCGGATCGTTGAGGCGTGCCGGGGTGCGGGGGTTCTCGCGGACGCTGTCGTGGTGGCTCCGAACTCGGCGACGACGTTCGTCCGACGTCTCGCGCGGGACGTGGCCGAGTCGCGGAAGGGGCTGGGGCTGCTGCTTCGGCGTGGGCTGCGGCTGTGGCGTGAGCACGGGCAGGTCGTTCGGCGGTGCGAGACGGCGGGGATGACCAGGTGCACCCCGCCGGAGGCGGCTGAGCGGCTGAGTCGGTGGAGCGGGGCGAACAGTCGCGGGCAGGACGAGCCGCTGGCTGCGTGACTGCGGTAACGCGACCAGCAGAACCGACCATCGGACTTCTACCTGCGACAACGCGCCCAGCAGGACCAGCCACCGGACGACTGGCGTGCGGCGGAAGGCGGGCGGGCTCGCGGGGTGGCTGGTGGGGCGGCCCGGCGTGCGTGCCAGCGGGCGGCTCGGCGTGCGAGGGGGCGGTTTCGGCGCGCCTTGAGGCTGAAGGCGTCAAGGGCGGTGATCCGTGTGGTGAGGGTTGGGGCGGAGCAGCAGGGGAAGCAGGTCGCGGCCTCGGCGGCAGAGCCAGGGGAAGCCTTTGGCGATCAGCCAGGCCAGGTGGTGGGCGGTGGTGGTCCGGCGGCCGCCTTCGCAGGTCAGGCTGACCGGGGTGGGGATGGCGCATCCGAGTGCGGCCAGGCGGTCGGCGAAGCCGGTGGCCAGGAGGCGGTGGCCGTACTCGGAGGGGTGCAGGCGGTCGACGCTCCAAACGGCTTGTTCGTAGGCGCCGGGGAGGGCGTGGAGGTCGAGCAGGGTGGCGTGGGTTTCGGTGGTGACGGTGTCGATCACCTCGTTGAGTCGGTCGATGCGGGACTTCAGGGCGGTCTTGAGCCTGGCGGGCATGCGGAAGACGCGGCCGTGGTCGTGGTAGCGGGCCAGGACGACCCGTGCGCCGTGGTGGTGCAGCTTCACCACGACGTGGCGCAGGTCGGCGCGCAGGCGGGCGGGGTCGAAGTCGGAGCGGAGGGTGTCGTTCATGCCTGCGATGACGATCGCGGCGTCGGGGCGGTAGGCCAGGGCGGCGGGAAGCTGGCGGTGGCGCACGCAGGCCACGCGGGCGCCTTGGGCGGCGAGGTTCAGCTCGGTGGCGCCCAGGGACGCCGCCAGCAGGGGGCCGACGCCGCGCCAGCCGCCGCCCGGCAGCGGGTCGCCCACGCCGACGCAGGTGGAGTCGCCGAGGACGGCCAGGCGGTCCGCGGTCCAGGTCAGCGTGTCAATTCCCAGCGCGCTCACGCGACCACGATCGGGGGTTCGACCACACCGCCGGTGAGAACTGGGTGACCCGGGGTGGACGGCCCGGCGAAGTCTCCGTGTGCGGGTCGGCCGTCGTAGGGTGCGGGGCATGGCTTTGGTTGATCGCGTGCTGCTGGGTCCCGGTCCGTCCAACCCGTACCCCGAGGCGACGGCCGCGCTCGGGGCGCCGCTGCTCGGGCACCTCGACCCGGTGTTCCTCGGCGTCCTGGACGAGACCTGCGCCCGCCTGCGCACCGTCTGGGGCACCGAGAACGCCAGGACCCTGCCGCTGTCGGGGACCGGCTCCATCGGGATGGAGGCGGGGTTCGCGAACTTCGTCCGGCCGGGGGACGTCGTCGTGGTGGCGGTGAACGGGCTGTTCGGCGAGCGGATGTGCGACGTCGCGGGCCGGTACGGGGCCGAGGTCGTGCGGGTGGACCACGAGTGGGGGCAGCCGGTGGACGTGCGGCGGGTGGTCGAGGCGCACCCGCGGCCGTCGATCGTGGCGGTCGTGCACGCCGAGACGTCGACCGGGGTGCGCAGCGACATCGCGGCCCTGGCCGAGGCGGTGCACGAGGACGCGCTGGTGCTGGCCGACTGCGTCACCTCGCTGGCGGGCATCCCCGTCGACGTCGACGGGTGGGGTGTGGACATCGCCTATTCGGGGACGCAGAAGTGCCTGGGGGTCTCCCCCGGACTCGCTCCGTTCACCGTCTCGCCGAAGGCCTGGGAGCGGCGGGTCGAGCGCCCGCCGACGTGGTACCTCGACCTCAACCTGATCGGGGCGTACGTCGACGGCGGGCAGGGCGGGCGGACGTACCACCACACGGCACCGGTGGCGCTGATCGCGTCCTTGCACGCGGCGCTCGGGCGGATTCTGGAAGAGGGGCTCGACGCGGTGCACGCGCGGCACCAGGCGGCCGGTGAGCACCTGCAGGGCGGGCTCCAGGAGATGGGGCTGGAACTGTTCGCCGCGGAGGGGCACCGGTTGCCGGAGCTGACCACCGTCCGTGTGCCCGACGGGGTGGACTCGGCGAAGGTGCGGCGGGTTCTGCTGACCGAGCACAACATCGAGATCGGCGCGGGCGCCGGGGCCTACGCGTCGTCGGTGTGGCGGATCGGGCTCATGGGGCACAACGCCCGGATCGAGCGGGCCGACCTGGTGCTGGCGACGCTGGCCCGGCTGATCAAGGGGTAGTGCGGCGGGCGGGAAGCCTGGAGACGGTGTGCCCGGGGTGGAAGAGGGACCCTACGGGCTGAGGGTGGGCCGGTCGGTCGCGCAGCCTGGAACAGGTGGCCGTGACCGGCTGGACCGCGCCCGGGTGGAGGCGGTCGAGCGAGCCGGCGCGGGGGGAGGTCCGGCCGGCGGGGCTGAGCAGGCGGAGCGCGGCTGGTGAGGCGCGGGAGGTTGAGCGGGCGCGGCTAGTGGGTGGGAGCAGGTGACGGCAGCCACGTGGTGGAGGCCGAGGGGCGCAAGCGGGCGGGGCGGACGCGTGATGAGGGTGTGGGAATCGGGGGTAGAAGCTGGCCAAGACGCGAGCAGGCGGGGAAGCCGGCGGGTGGTGCCAGATGGACCGCGAGCACGCGGGAGCGGACGAGCGGTGAGCGACGAGAAGCGACTGGTGGAAACACGACCACGTAGAGCGCGGTCGGGTGGGCGCCGGTCGGGCAGGCATGGTCGAACGGGCGCAGTCGGACAGCCGCGATCGAGCAGGCGCGATCAGACAAGCGCGATCAGGCAGGCACGTCAGACAGGCACGTCAGACAGGCACGGTTGGGTGGGGTGAGCTGGTGCGGTGCCGCCGGGTGGACTGCCCCAGGCCGGGCGGTCCAGAGAGGCGTACCAGGTGAGAGGGGGTGAGCCAGCGCGGCCCCGCCGGTGGAGAACCCCAGGCAGGGCGGCCCGGAGAGGCGTGTCCGAGTGGGAGCCGTGGGTGGGGTTAGAAGCGGGTGGTGTTGAAGGCTGGGTACAGCGGGAGGGGTTTGTCGCCGTAGCGGTCGCGGAGGGTTCGGGCGATGGTGATGGCGTGTTCGGCTATGTGGTCGGCGCCGCCGCGGTGGGCGGCGGTGGCCAGGCCGGTCCAGCGGGCGGCCAGGAGGGGGCCCTGGTCGGGGACTGGGCCGGAGTGGCGGGAGGTGACGCGGGCGCCGGCGGGGTCGGTGAGGTGGCGCCAGGTGGCCAGCCAGACCCAGAAGAGGTGGGCGTCCAGGAGGCGGGGCAGGAGGACGGCGTCTTCGGCCAGGTCGGGCCACATGGCTCGGACTTCGGCGCGCCAGGCGGCGATCATGGCTTCGACCATGCCGGGGGGTAGGGCGAAGGCGCACCAGCAGGATGGGAACGGGACGGCGATGGCGGCGGCGTCGAACATCATGTTGCGGACGCAGCCGCCCTCGAAGTCGAGGAAGCGGACGCCGCGGCTGGTGATCAGGTTGTTGTCCGGGCAGGTGTCGGACGGGCTGAAGGCGCGGTGGCGGGCATGGTCGAGCAGGCCCAGGGTGTTCGCGGCGTGGCCGATGACCTCGTCCGGGGTCGCGACGCCGAACTCCGAGAGGAGCAGGCGGGGGAGGTCGGCGATGGCGATGGGGCCGTCCTCGGCCAGGGGGTCCTTGTTGGTGGGTGGGTTGAGCCTGCGCAGGAGGGCGTCGAAGTCGGCTTCTCGGCCCGCGGTGGTGGCGTGCAGGCGGCCGAGGGACCTGGCCCAGGACAGCAGGGCCGCCTCGGCGGCGCGGGAGTCGGTGCCGTGCAGCTTGTCGGCGAGGGTGGGGGCGCGGCCGAGGTCTTCCATGACCAGCAGGCCCGCGTCGCCGTCGTGGGCGAAGAGCTCGGGGCACATGCGGTCCTCGGCGGCCAGCGCGTTGAACATCTGGTAGCTGACGGCCTCGCGGACCCACGAGTCGCGCGGGGCCGCCCCGGTGGGCACGTAGCGCTTCACCGCGAGGGTCTTGGGCAGGGAGAACGGGCTCGCCGCCACCCGCACGCGCAGGACGACCGAGCGGTCGCTGCCGCCGAGGTCCTCCGGTTCGCCGAGCTGGATGCGCGCTCCGAACCGCTTGCTGAGCACTGACTCCGCGGCGACGACGGTGGCCAGCACCTCGGCCTCCGTCGGGCGGTCCTCCGGCGGGTCGGTGGCGTTCTCCACTGTCTGCTCCTCCGGCGCCGCGGTCGCGCCGCGGCGAAGTCCCATGCCCACCCCGCCGCCGACGGGCGGCTCAAGCCCCGACACGCACCGAACTCCTTCCCTGGCCGCGACGCTACTGACGGGCATCGATCAAGAGGGAGGTCCGCTCGGCGAAATAACGAGGTCGGACCAGTCCCGGGACGACCGGCTCACCCAGGGGCGAGCGGCCGACCCACACGGCCTGCCCTGCGGTGGCGCAGCACCAGCACCGCGGCAGCAGCCGCCACGATACCCACCAGATTGACCGCGAGCTGCGCCAGCGACATGCCCATCCTGTCCCACTGGCCGAGAATCGCCGCGACCCCGGCATACCCGGCGGCGGGGACGGTGGTCACCGAGATGAACACCCCGACCAGGGCGGCGGACTTCGCCGAGGTCATCGACAGCATGCCCGCCGCGCCCGCCAGCACCGCCACGATCAGCGACCACGGTCCGACCTCGTAGACGAAGTCGAACTGGGCGTCGCTGCTCGTCAGCGCGGAGGCGTCGAACAGCCCGGCCGCGGTGCCCAGCCACGCCCCGCCCGCGGTGATGGCGATGGCCAGCGGGAACCCGACCGCCAGGGCCACCGCGGCCCGCTTGACCAGGTCGTACCGCTTGCAGACGAGGCCGACGGCGATGCCCGCGAGCGGGCCGAACTCGGGCCCGACCACCATCGCGCCGACCATCGTGATCGTGGAGGCGGTGATGACGCCGACGGCCGCGAGCAGGCACGCGATCGACAGGAACGCCAGGAACGTGGCGTTGAACCGCGATTCCTCGCCGGTCTTGGCGACCAGGTCCTGCCACACCACGGCGTCGGCCGCCTCGCCGGGCGCTTCGGCCTCGGCGGTGTCGGCGGCGTCGGAGAGCACGGTGTCGAGCTGTTCGAGGGTGATGCCGCCGGTGTGGTCGACCCCCAGCGCGGAGAGGGCGGCGAGGATCTCGTCGGCGGCCTCCCTGGCGATGGTGGCCTCGACGACGTCGCCCTCGGGGTGGACGGCCGCGCCCGGCAGGTGCACCAGGTTCGCCGCGCCCGCGTGCTCGCGCAGGACGGCGAGCACGTCGGGCGCGGCGGCCCCGGGGCAGACCGCGCGCAGGTGGAGCACCTAGCCCGCCGCGGGGGGCTTCGGCTTGGCGTCGACGCCCGCTTCCTTGCGCTGCTCGGGGGTGATCGGCGCGGGAGCGGCGGTCAGCGGGTCATAGCCGCCGCCGGTCTTCGGGAAGGCGATGACGTCGCGGATGGACTGCTCGCCCGCCAGCAGCATGACGATGCGGTCCCAGCCGAAGGCGATGCCGCCGTGCGGGGGCGGGCCGTAGGAGAAGGCGTCGAGCAGGAAGCCGAACTTCTCCGTGGCCTCCTCGGCGCCGATGCCCATCAGCGCGAACACGCGCTCCTGGAGGTCCTTGCGGTGGATACGGATGGACCCGCCGCCGATCTCGTTGCCGTTGCAGACCAGGTCGTAGGCGTAGGCCAGGGCGGCGCCCGGGTCGTCCTCCAGCCGGTCGATCCACTCCGGGGTGGGCGAGGTGAAGGCGTGGTGCAGGGCGGTCCAGCGGCCCGAGCCGACGGCGACGTCGCCCGCGCTGGCGGCGGCCGCCGCCTCCTCGAAGAGCGGGAAGTCCACGACCCACACCAGCGACCAGGCGGACTCATCGATCAGGCCGCAGCGGTGGCCGATCTCCAGGCGGGCCGCGCCGAGCAGGCCGCGCGCGGAGTTGGCCTCGCCCGCGGCGAAGAAGACGCAGTCGCCGGGCTCGGCGCCCGCGGCCTTGGCCAGGCCCTCGCGCTCGGCCTCGGAGAGGTTCTTGGCGACCGGGCCGCCGAGGGTGCCGTCCTCGCCGACCAGGACGTAGGCCAGGCCCTTGTGGCCGCGCTGCTTGGCCCACTCCTGCCAGGCGTCGAGCTGCTTGCGCGGCTGCGACGCGCCGCCCGGCATGACGACCGCGCCGACGTACGGGGCCTGGAACACCCGGAACGGGGTCTCGGCGAAGTACTCGGTCATCTCGGTCAGCTGCAGGTCGAAGCGCAGGTCGGGCTTGTCCGAGCCGTAGCGGGACATGGCGTCGGCGTAGCTGATGCGCGGGAACGCCGCGGGCAGCTCGTGGCCGATCAGCTCCTGCCAGAGCGCGCGGGTGACCTTCTCGCCGAGGGCGATGACATCGTCCTGGTCGACGAAGCTCATCTCGATGTCGAGCTGGGTGAACTCCGGCTGGCGGTCGGCGCGGAAGTCCTCGTCCCGGTAGCAGCGGGCGATCTGGTAGTACCGCTCCAGGCCGCCGACCATCAGCAGCTGCTTGAACAGCTGCGGGGACTGCGGCAGCGCGTACCAGGAGCCGGGCTGCAGGCGGGCGGGCACGAGGAAGTCGCGGGCGCCTTCGGGGGTGGAGCGGGTGAGGGTCGGGGTCTCGACCTCGACGAAGCGCTCGTCGTGCAGCACGGTGCGGGCGACGCGGTTGGCCTCGCTGCGCATGCGCATGGCCTTCGCGGGGCCGCTGCGGCGCAGGTCGAGGTAGCGGTGGCGCAGCCGGGCCTCCTCGCCGACGGTCAGGTGGTCGTCCACCGGGAAGGGCAGCGGCGCGGCCTCGCTGAGGACCTCCAGCTCGGTGGCCAGGACCTCGATCGCGCCGGTGGCGATGTCGGGGTTCTCGTTGCCGCCGGGCCGGGCCGAGACCTCGCCGACGATCCGCACGCAGAACTCGGCGCGCAGCCGGTGCGCCCGCTCGGCCATCTCGCCCTCGCGGAAGACGACCTGGGACACGCCGGAGGCGTCGCGCAGGTCGATGAAGATGACGCCGCCGTGATCCCGCCGCCGAGCCACCCAGCCGCTCAGGGTGACGGACTGCCCGGCGTGCTCGGCGCGGAGGGTCCCGGCCTCGTGGGTGCGGATCACGGTAGTCAAAGCCTCTCGTTCGAGGTGATGGCCCAGGTGATGGGTGCGTTGAGGCTAGCCAACGGCCCGGTGGCCGCGTCCATCAGGTTTCCCGCCACCCGTTCGAGGTGCCCTCCCCCGCTGGGGTGGTCTTCTCAGTGGGGGCTATACACCCGATCGGCCGTATAGTTTTGCCGCTAACCGCACTATCCGGTCACCGCAGGGAGCGATTTGGTTACCCATCACTTAACACTGTGGCTACCCACGAAGCTGCTCACGACGTAGTGTGACCCGCAGGGCGTAAGGGGTAACCCAGGGAGTGAACATGGGTAGCGGTATCACCCGCGAGCCAGTTCGTGAACTTCAGCAGAACGGGAGGGTTCGCCACGCGATGACGGCCGAACAGCCGGATTCCATGGCAGCCGACGCGTTCCCCACAGCGCTGCGGGCCGCGATCCAGGCCAGCGGTCTCAGCCTCGATCGCATCCAGTACCGGTTGCGGGCACGCGGAGTCTCGATCAGCGTCACGGCACTGAGCTATTGGCAGTCGGGAAGACGGAGGCCGGAGCGGGCGGAGTCGCTCGCGGCGCTCGGCCACCTGGAAGACGTGCTCGGCGTGCCGACCGGCGCGCTGATCGCGCTGCTCGGCCCACCGCGGCCGCGCGGCAGGGTCAACCGCGAGTCCTCGCGGCTGCCCATCGAGGCGCTGTGGGGCAACAGCGAGCCGATCGCCCTGCTGCTCAAGCGCATCGATTTCAAGACCGACGCCGCGCTGACCAAGATCAGCCAGCACGACCGCATGGAGATCGGGGCGGACCGCGGCGAGAAGATGATCGGCGTGCGGCAGGTGTACCGCGCCGAGCGCGACGGCGCCGACCGCACCGTCCTCGTCTACGACCTCGAACTTCCCGGACGCCCCTTCCCCCTCGTGGTGGCCGGTGAGACGTGCAGCATCGGGCGGATCGCCCGGGACGCCGACGCGGGCCTGATCGCAGCGGAGATCATGCTGGAGCGGCCGCTGGCGCGCGGCGACACGGCCATCGTGGACTACGCGCTGCACCACCCCGGCCCGCCCTACTCGCGCGGCGACGACAGCTACTGCCGCAAGTTCACCAGCCCGGTGCGGGAGTTCGTGCTGGAACTGCGGTTCGACCCCCGTGCGCTGCCCACCTACCTGGAGCAGTACACGACCGACGCCGACGACCAGGTGACCAACCGGCGCAAGCTGGAGATCTCCGCCGACGGCAAGGCGCACGCGGTCGCCCTGGACTTCGGTCCCGGCATCCTGTGCGTGCGCTGGGAGTGGCCCGACTGATCCGCGCGCTCTGCCGGGGGTGCGGCCCCGGCAGAGTCCGCTCAGCGGACGGCCCGGCTGGAAGATGGTCCGCTCAGAAGATGGTCAACGACAGGTAGGCGCGCGCCACCCGGCCGTCCGGTCCAGTCGCGACGATGGTGAGCGCATGGGTGCGCGTGAGGGCGGCCTCCGCCACCGACACCACGAGCTTGGTCTCCCCACCCGCCTCGACCGTGTCCGGGGCGAACTGCGCCAGCACCAGGTTCGGCAGCCGCGCCACGCTCAGCGAGAGCGGCAGCGCGGAGGACCCCGCCCACGTGCGCACCAGCGCGCTGCACTCCCCCAGCGGGGCGACGCTCAGCGACAGCGGGTGCACGGCGAGCCCGAAGTCCACGGGAGGGGAGTCCTCTCCGGGGAACGGGTCAAAGGCGTAGACCACGACGGTCCTCCTGCGATGGTCTGGGGAACATCACCATCGCGGCAGGCGGCTGGTCCTAACAATCCGTACGTCGCGCCGTAGAGGTACGCAAACATCACCCAGGGCTACTCACAGAAGCGTGAGCTGCCTCGGCTGCTCGGGCGCGGGCCCGGCGGGGCGGGCGGGGGCGCGGTCGAGACCGTGTTCGCGCGCCAGCGCGCCGAAGCGCTCGGCGAGGGAGTCGCGGTAGTGCGCGGCGGCGTTGGGACCGCCGCGGTACAGCTCCTGATAGGGCGCGACGAGGTCCGGCCGGAACCGGGCGAGCCAGGACAGGTACCAGCCCCGGGTCGCGCCGGGCAGGCGCAGCGGGATCATCGTCGCCCCGTCCGCGCCCGCGGCCTTGATCTCGGAGAGCAGCGCGTCGAGCTGCTCGGCGGAGTCGGTGAGGCCCGGCAGCACGGGGGCGACCATCACCGCGCAGGGCAGGCCGGCGTCGGTGATGCGGCGCACGAGGTCCAGCCGTGCCTGGGGGCCGGGTGTGCCGGGCTCGACGGAGCGCTGGAGTTGGCGGTCGAGCAAGGCGATGGAGACCGCCAGGCTCACCGGGACGTCCCGGCCGACCTCGGCCAGCAGCGGCAGGTCGCGGCTCAGGACGGTGCCTTTGGTCAGGATCGAGAACGGCGTGCCGGAGGCGGCGAGGGCGCCGATGACGCCGGGCATGAGCCGGTAGCGGCCCTCGGCGCGCTGGTACGGGTCGGTGTTGGTGCCCATCGCGACGGGCTCGCGCTTCCAGGAGCGGGCGGCGAGCTGCTTGGCCAGCACCTCGGGCGCGTTCACCTTGACCACGATCTGGCTGTCGAAGCCGCTGCCCGCGTCGAAATCCAGGTAGGTGTGGCTCGACCTGGCGAAGCAGTTGTGACTCACGACCCCGTTGGCGATGAAGTCGCCGGTGCCGGTGGTGATGTCGTAGAGCGGCAGCTCCAGGCCCAGCGGGGCGACGGAGACCACGCGCAGGTCGACATCGGACTTGATGGCCGCGCCGTCGATCGCGCGCTTGGCGCTGACGGCAGGGTCGACGGTGTGGAACAGGCGCATGTGCTCGGCCAGGCCGCCGTCGACGCGCACGCAGGCCTTGCCGTCGGGGGCGCGGCGCAGCTCGACGGCGTGGCGGAAGTCGAAGGCCGCCAGCGCCTCGGTGACCGCCGACAGCGCGCGGCGACCGAGGTTGGGCAGGCGGACGATGCGGTTGGCGTAGGTGCCGTCGATGTCGAACACGCCCGCCAGCAGGCCCTTGCGCCACTCGTCGGTCGGGACGCGCGGCCACGGGACCGGCAGGGTCATGCCCAGCTCGCTGTCCAGGTACTCCGCCACCCGGACGGCGACCTCCGCCAGGGGCGGCGGGCCGCCGTCGCCCCTGGCCACGCCCGCGAGGTAGCCGCGGCGGTAGTCGGCGGTGTCCTTGGGCGCCACGGCGAAGCGGCCGGTGCCCATGAGCTTGTTGCCGGTGGTCAGGTGCGGCCTGCGGTTGCCGCCGACCATCTCGCCGGTGACGTGCTTCCAGCCGCGCTCGGTGAGGAAACGGTGGTCGCCGCTGGCGATGAGCGCGGTGCCGTCGGCGAGGGTGACGCGGTAGGCGGGCTTGACCGTCGACCAGTGGGCCAGGACCTCGGTGGGCACGTAGTGCCGGTAGCTGCCGCGCCGCTCGGTGCCGTAGATGCGGTCGCCGACGGCGAGCTTGGAGATCGGTTTGACGGTGCCGTCGGCCATCAGCACCGGGGTGTCGCCGTGCAGGCAGTAGCTGCACGCGTGGGTGCAGCCGCGGTAGGGGTTGACCGTCCAGCGGAACGGCACGCGGGAGCCCTCGGGCACCTTGTTGAGCACCGACTTCGCCAGCACCTCGTGGAAGACCGCCTCGGCGAACTCGGGCGCGCGCACACTGCGCACCAGCCCCGGAATCCCCGGCAGCGCCTGCTCGGCGTCCTGCTCGACCCGCTGCCCGTCCCATCGCACGACCACAGTCGAACACATGTTCGAGTCGGCTGCAAGTAGTCTGCCGCCGTGTCACTTGATCCGGTGCTGGACCCGCTGCGGGCCACGGCGTTCACCCTGTTCGGAGCGCCCACCTCGCGCATGGAGGTGATCGGGTTCGTCACCGGGGCGCTGTGCGTGTGGCTGGTCGCGCGGCAGAACGCCTGGAACTGGCCGATCGGCATGGTGAACAACGTCGCGTTCTTCGCGCTGTTCCTCACCGCCGGGCTCTACGCCGACGCGTGGTTGCAGGTCGTCTACCTGGGTCTGGCCGGCTACGGCTGGTGGCGGTGGCTGCGCGGGGGCGACCTCGGCGGGACGCTGTCGGTGTCGCGGACCTCGGCGAAGGAATGGCAGGCCCTCTCGGTCGCGGGGGTGGCCGGGACGGCGCTGCTGACCTGGGTGCTCGTCGTGGCCACCGACTCGACCGTGCCGTTCTGGGACGCGCTGACCACGGTGCTGTCACTGCTGGCGACCTGGGGGCAGGCGCGCAAGAAGGTCGAGTGCTGGTGGCTGTGGATCGCCGCCGACGTCATCTACGTGCCCCTCTACGGCTACAAGGAGCTGTGGCTGACGGCGATCCTCTACATCGGATTCATGGCGCTCTGCGCGCACGGCCTGCGCAAGTGGAGCGCCGACCTGCGGACCACGGCGGCGGTGTGAGGCACGAGCACGCCTTGGTGCTGGGCAAGTTCTACCCGCCCCACCAGGGCCACCACCACCTGATCCGCCAGGCCGCCGCGGCCTCGGCGCGCACGACGGTCGCCGTGCTGGGGTCCTCGGTGGAGACCATGACCATCGCCGAGCGGGTGGCCTGGCTGGCCGAGGAGCACGCGGGCGATCCGGGCGTCGCGGTGGTCGGCGACCTGGACGACCACCCGATCGACTTCCACGACGACACCGTCTGGACCGACCACATCGGCGTGGTCCGCTCGGTGCTGGCCCGGCGCGCGATGGCCGACGGCGGGACCCCGGTCGTCGACGCGGTGTACAGCGGCGAGGACTACGGCCCCGAGCTGGCCGCCCGGCTCGGGGCCGCGCACGTCGCGGTGCCCCGGCTGCCCGGCTCGGCGACGGCTGTGCGCGCCGACCCCGTCGGCCGCTGGGGCGCGCTGGCCGGGCCGACCCGGCGCGGGCTGGCGGTGCGGGTCGTGGTGCTGGGCGCGGAGTCGACCGGGACCACGACGCTCTCCCGCGCCCTGGCCGAGCGGCTCGGCGCGCCGTGGGTGGGCGAGCGCGGGCGCGCGCACACCGAGGAGAAGCTGGCCGCGACCCGCGCGCTGGCCAAGGCCGCCGGCGAGGCCGCGCCCGCGCTGGACGACCTGGTGTGGACCGACGGCGACTTCGCCGACATCGCCCGCGCCCAGATCGCCGCCGAGGACGCCGCGGCCGGGCGCGGCCCGGTCGTGGTGTGCGACAACGACGCGTGGGCGGCGACCGTGTGGGCCGAGCGGTATCTCGGCAGGCCGTGCGGGCTGCCCATCCCCTGCCGCGACCCCGCGCTCTACCTGCTGACCGACCACGTGGGCGTGCCGTTCGAGCAGGACGGCTGGCGCGACGGCGAGCACCTCAGGGCGTGGATGACCGCGCGGTTCGTCCGCGGGCTGCGTGGGCGCGGCGTGCCGTGGGCACTGCTGAGCGGCACGCCCGAGCACCGGCTCCGCCGGGCCGCCGCCGCGTGCGCCGAGGCCGTGCGCGGGCGGCTGCGCTGGGCCGACCCGCTGCTCCCCCGGTCCTGAGGAAGGATTGCGGCGTGGACGACTGGCCGACGCAACCCATCCCGCGCGTGCGGGACACCGGGCCCCAGGCCCGTCCGCGCCCCTCCAGAGCCCTCCGACCCGACCCCGGCGACCCAGCCCGGCGCGACCCCGAGCGACGCGAACCGGCCCGGCGCGACCCCGCGCGGCGGGCAGGCGCCCACCGCGCGCCGGACCCCGCCGAGCCCGACCCGGACGACCTCGACCAGGACGACCTCGACCGGGACGATCCGGCCGACAGCGCCCCCGAAGGGCCGGCTCGGCGAGCGCGCGGCCGCGAACATGGGCACGAACATGGGCACGAACATGGGCACGGACATGGGCACGGGCACGGCCCGGCGACACCGGTCTCCAGCCGCGTCCGCAAGCTGCTCGCCCTGCTCCTCGCGCCGTTCGCGCTGGCCGCGCTCATCGGTTTCGTCCTGCTCTTCCCCTCCGGGGACGCCCAGCCCGCCACCAACGCCGGGCTCACGCCGGTCGACGGGACCGTCACCGCCGCCCAGCTCGCCCCGTGCTCCCCCGGCGACAGCGGCGACGGCGGCGAGGGCGGCCCGCAGTGCCTGAACCTGACCGTCCAGCTGGACGACGGCCCCGCCGCGGGCAGCGACATCCGCACCACGGTTCCCGTCGAGCCGACCACCCCGCGCTTCGCCGTGGGCGACGACGTGGTGCTCGCCTACAACGGCGGCGAGGCGCTGGCGGGCCAGTCCTACCAGGTGGTCGACTTCCAGCGCGGGTTCCCGCTGGTCGTGCTGGCCGCCGCGTTCGCCTTCGCCGTGGTCGCGCTGGGCCGGTGGAAGGGTCTCTCGGCGCTGGGCGCGCTCGCGGTGAGCATCGGCGTGCTGGTGGTCTTCGTGCTGCCCGCGATCATCGAGGGGACCAGCCCGCTGCTGGTCGGCATCACCGCGGCCGGGGTGATCATGTTCGCGGTGCTGTACCTGACGCACGGGTTCTCGGCGCGCACGTCCACCGCGGTGCTGGGCACGATGGTCAGCCTCGCCCTGATCGGGGCGCTGAGCGCGCTGTTCTCGGCGTTCGCGGCGCTGACCGGGCTGGACGAGGAGACCGCGACGCTGGTCAGCGCGCTCGGCCGGGAGGTCGACACGCGCGGGCTGCTGCTGGCGGGCATCGTCATCGGCGCGCTCGGCGTGCTGGACGACGTGACGGTCACCCAGACCTCGGCGGTGTGGGAGCTGCGCGCGGCGAACCCGTCGCTGACCTGGCGGCAGCTCTACGCCGCCGGCGTGCGCATCGGCCGCGACCACGTCGCTTCGGCGGTGAACACGCTGGTCATGGCGTACGCGGGCGCGGCGCTGCCGCTGCTGCTGTACTCGTCGGTGTCCGGGGTCGGGGCGGGCGCGATCCTGGGGTCGCAGTCGATCGCGCAGGAGATCGTGCGGACGCTGGTGGGCAGCATCGGCTTGGTGGCCGCCGTGCCGGTGACGACCGCGCTGGCCGCGCTGGTGGCGGTGCGCGAGCCTCCCGCGGAACCGGCCGCCGTCAGTCCAGGTTCGCCACGAACCGCGTGATCGCGTCGGCGCTGAGCCGCTGGGCGAGCTTGCCCTGCGGCGCGGTCTCGGCGACCCGGTAGAGCGGGCGGTCCGCGGCGGCCTCGCCGCGCGCCTCGGCGCGCAGCTGCGCGACCAGCAGCTGCGAGAACACCAGGCCGGCGCTGTTCTCGCTCGCGGCGAGGGCGTCGGCCAGCTTGCGCAGCGGCAGGATGCCCAGCTCGCGCCCGCCGGTGCCGGAGTACACGGCCAGCGAGATGTTGATCGTGCGCCTGCCCTGGGCGACGAGCACGCTGATGGTGCGCATGCCGCGCACGTCGCTGACCATCAGCTCGATGCGGTCGGTGGTGCGCAGGTCCACGGACTTGCTGCCGATGGTGCGCGCGACGACCGTCGTGCCCTCCAGCGACAGCCGCCTGCGCGCCGCCGCCCACGCCAGGAACAGGAAGAACGCGGCGACGACCCCGCCCGCGACCAGCCCGGCGGTCTGCCCGCCGATCAGCCCCGCGATGCCGCCGACGGCCGCGCCGAGCACCAGCGCGATGAGCAGCGAGGCGCACCCGCGCTTGCGGGTCATGCCTGCCGGGACGCTGAGCGGGACGGACTCCATCAGATGCCCCGACCCCGGCCGCGGTGCGCCGATGACGGGTCGGTGAGGTCGACCAGACCGGTGAGGAACGGGTTGCTCGCCCGCTCGCGCCCGATCGTCGTGGTCGGGCCGTGGCCGGGCAGCACGACGGTGTCGTCGGGCAGCGGGAGGAGCTTGGTGCGCAGCGACTCATTCATCTGCGCCATCGACCCGCCGGGCAGGTCGGTGCGGCCGATGGACCCGGCGAAGAGCGTGTCGCCTGCGAACACCAGCTGGCCGCCCTCGTCGGCGGCGGTGCGGAAGGTAACCGAGCCGCGGGTGTGGCCGGGGGTGTGGTCGACGGTGAGCTTCAGCCCGGCCAGGTCCAGCTCGGCGCCGTCGGTCATCTCCCTGACCTCGGCGGGCTCGCGCATGGTCAGGTTGCCGAAGAACGCGGCCGACTCCGGGCTCAGGCCGATGAACGGGTCGGAGAGCATCACTCGGTCTTCCGGGTGAATCCAGGCGGGGATGTCGTTGCCGTCGCAGACCGGGGTGACCGAGAAGGTGTGGTCGAGGTGGCCGTGGGTGAGCACGACGGCGACCGGGGAGAGCCGGTACTTGCGCAGCGCCTCGGCGATCCCCGCCTCGGCCTCCTGGCCGGGGTCGACGATGACGCACTGCTCACCCTCACCTGGGGAGATCAGGTAGCAGTTGGTCTGGAAAGCACCGGCGGGGAAGCCGACGACAAGCACGGGCGGACCTCCAGGACCGGGTTCTCAGGGAGTTCTGAGCCTAGTGGGGCGACCTCCCACGCTGGTCTTACCCCACCTCCCCCTAGACTGCGCGCCTGCGAGGACCATGGTCACGGGAGGGTGCGAGGTGTCGACGAACCAGCAGCGCCGCGAAGCCGCGAAGCGCAAGCTTGAGCGCCAAATCGTCCGGCGCGCCGAGCGCGCGAAGAAGCGCCGCGCCGTCGGCGTCGTGTCGACCGTGGTCGGCGTCGTCCTCGTCGTCGGCCTGATCTACTGGCTGACGACCATCGGCGACGACGACACCACCACCGACCCCGCCGCGCAGACCGACACCTCGCAGCCCGAGGCCGCCCCGGACGTGCCCGAGAGCATCCCGACGGAGCTGGCCGCGGTGCCCAAGCGCACGAAGGCGCTGGCCGACCCGGTGAAGTGCGCCTACCCGAAGGAAGAGGGCCGCGAGCCCGCCAAGGCGGTCGACCCGCCCGCCGCCGACGGTGTGTCCAGCAAGGGCACCGTCGCCGCGACGATCGCGCTGGGCTCCGGCGAGGTCAAGGCCACCCTGGACCGCGCGCTGGCGCCCTGCGCGGTGAACAGCTTCGTCAGCCTCGCCAAGCAGAACTACTTCAACGACACCGTCTGCCACCGCCTGACGACCTCGGGCATCCAGGTCCTGCAGTGCGGCGACCCGACCGGCACCGGCAGCGGCGGCCCCGGCTACACCTTCGACGACGAGGTCTTCCCGGAGATCAAGTACGGCCGCGGCATCCTGGCCATGGCGAACGCGGGCAAGTCGCCGGAGGGCAAGGGCACCAACGGCAGCCAGTTCTTCATCGTCTACGGCACCGCCGAGCTGCCCCCGAACTACACCGTCTTCGGCAGCATCGACGCCGAGAGCCTGAAGGTCGTCGACGAGATCGCCAAGAAGGGCACCGTCTCGCAGGGCTCGCCGGGCGACGGCAAGCCCGTGGACGAGGTCAAGATCACCGGCGTCACCGTCGCCGGATGACCCAGCGCCTGATCGGCGCCGCCGCGCTCCTGGTGTGCGCGGCGGCGCTGTCCGCCTGCGGCTCGTCCACCGGCGGCGTGCCGGTCGCCGCCGACCCGACCGGGGCGACCGGCATCCCGCGGCCGACCACCGTCGACCCCACCTCATCGGGCGCCCCCTCGGACACCGAGTCGAGCTGCGACTACCGCCGCACCCCGGCTGACGAGCCTGCGGGCGGGCGCGACGTCGGCCTGCCGCGCGGCGACGAGGCCCCCAAGAAGGTCACCCTCGTAACCGACCAGGGCGAGATCGCGATGACGATGGACGCCGCCGCGCCGTGCACGACGGCGAGCATCGCCCACCTGGCGACCTCGGGCTTCTACGACGACTCCCCGTGCCACCGGATCACCAAGTCGCAGTCCCTGTCGGTGCTGCAGTGCGGCGACCCGACCGGCCAGGGCACCGGCGGGCCCGGCTACACGCTGCCCGACGAGAACCCGAAGAACCTCGCGCCGTCGGGCACCGCCGACTACGTGGTCTACCCGCGCGGCACCGTCGCGATGGCCAACACCGGCCAGCCGCACAGCGGCGGCAGCCAGTTCTTCCTCGTGTACGCCGACTCGGTGCTGCCCCCGACCTACGCCGTCTTCGCGACCGTGGACGACGCGGGCCTCGGCGTGCTCGACAAGATCGCTTCGGCGGGTGTCTCCGGCGGCGGCCAGGACGGTCCGCCCGCGACCGCCGTGACGGTCAAGACCGCCCAGTTGGACTGATCCGTCCGGGTAGATCCCCTGGTCGAGGCCCACATATAGCGCGTAGCGTATAGGTCACTGTCCGCGCATGAGAGGTGACCGCGATGAGCACACGTCGACGCGCAAAGGTTCGCAGGCCGGCCGGATGCGGCTGTGGGTGCAGCAACTGCTCGGGTCCCGGCTGCGGCTGCTGCAGCGGCTGCTGACCCGCGCCGGGCACCGGTGTCGGCGCCCGCTGCGACACTAGGGGCATGACATACCGCGAACACCCGGTGCGGGGGCCGGGTGTCGCCTGCGTGTGGTCGGTCGAGATCGCCGCCGTGCCGGGGCGGGTGGTGCCGGACGGGTCGGTGGACCTGATGTGGCACGCGGCGTCCGGGCGGTTGTTCGTGGCGGGGCCGGACACCTCGGCGCAGTTCACCTCGCTGCCCCCGGGCACGCTGGTCGGACTCCGGTACCTGCCCGGGGCGGCCGGGCTGGGCGTGCCCGCCGACGCGCTGCGGGACGCGCGGGTCGACCTCGCCGACCTCTGGGGCCGCGAGGCCGCGGAGCGGGTCGGGGAGCGGCTGGTCGGGACGTCGGTCGGGCAGGCGCAGCGGGTGCTGCTGGCCGCGGCTCCCGGGGCGCCGGACCCGTTCGCCGAGCGGGTGCGGGTGCTGGCGGCGGGCACCGGCCGGGTGCGCGAGATCGCCGACGCGGTCGGGTACGGGGAGCGGCAGCTGCACCGGCGGTGCCTGGCGGCGTTCGGGTACGGGGCGAAGGTGCTGCACCGGGTGCTGAGGTTCCAGCGCGCCCTCGGGCTGGCCCGCGGCGGCGCGGCCTTCGCGGACGTGGCGGCCGAGGCCGGGTACACCGATCAGGCGCACCTGGCCAGGGACGTCCGCGACCTGGGCGGCACCACGCTCACCGCACTCGTCGGCAGGGCCTGACCAGTCACGGCACCCGGCCGAGTACCCCGAGCAGCGTCACACGGATCGGACGGCTCAGAGCGCCCGGCCGTGGGCGCGCAGGGTTGTCAGCGCTTCCAGCGTGCACGGACCGGCCCACTCGTGGCGCACGATCGGGGTCCAGGAGAGGAACCTCGGGAACCAGCCGCCGTCCTCGCGCTCGGCCAGCAGCGTGTCCAGGCCCTCGGCCAGCTCCTCGCCGGTGAACCACGCGGCGGCCAGGGAGTCCGGGGTCGGGGCGTACTCGTGCGGGAACGGCAGTTCGCCGCTCGTGTAGCCGTCGGGGGTCCGGCCGTCGACCGAGGACAGCCGGACGAAGCCCGACGAGCGGGTGATCTCGCCGAGCCGCCGGGCGGCCGCCGCCGCGCGGTCGCGGTCGACCGCGCGCTCCAGGAAGGCCAAGGAGCCGCGGATCTCGTACGGGTGCGACGTGGCCAGGGCTTCGATGCGGGTCCAGCAGTACGCCTCGGCGCGCTCGACCCACGGGTGGTCGAGGCTCGCCAGCGCGCCCGCGAGGTTGGCGGTCGGCAGCAGGGAGCCCTCGGTTGACTCCTGCCACCACGGCGAGTGCGGGTACTCCCCCGCGGGCACCGCGAACGGCACCGCGCCCTCGGCGTCGCTGATGGAGGCCAGGTAGTCCGCGACGGACGTGGCGTGCTCGTCCAGGGCGCCGACCTCGCGCAGGATGTCCAGGGCGGTGAGGGTGGCCAGGGGCTGGCTGGCCGGGCCGCGGCCGTCGGGCTCCAGGGCGTGGCCGTAGCCGCCGTCGGCGTTGCGGTAGGCCTCCAGCGCGCGCAGCACCGCATCGGCGGGGCCGTCCTGGAACAGGTGGGCGAAGCGGTGCCGCTCCAGGAGCCGGGCGTGGGTGAACAGGAACGTCTGCGCTGCGGAAAAGGTCACCGGACCACCGTAGGAGCCCGCGCGGCCCGGGGCTTGGACGAATCGGTCAGGACGTCGGGTTCAGGGAGCCGGGCTCACGACGCCGAAGTCACCCGGTACACGTCGTAGACGCCCTCCACGTTGCGCACCACCTTGAGCACGTGGCCCAGGTGCTTCGGGTCGCCCATCTCGAAGGAGAAGCGGCTGACCGCCACCCGGTCGCGCGAGGTGGTCACCGACGCGGAGAGGATGTTGACCTTCTCGTCGGCCAGCACCTTCGTCACGTCGGAGAGCAGCCGGTGCCGGTCCAGCGCCTCGACCTGGATGGCCACGAGGAACACCGAGGACTCCGAGGGCGCCCACTCCACCTCCAGCAGCCGCTCCGGCGTGCTGAGCAGGTCGTCGGCGTTGGTGCAGTCCGTGCGGTGCACGCTGACCCCGCCGCCGCGGGTCACGAAGCCTAGGATGTCGTCACCGGGGACCGGCGTGCAGCAGCGGGCCAGCTTCACCCACACCTCGGAGGCGCCCTTGACGATGACCCCCGCGTCACCGGTGCTGCGCCGCCGGGCGATGGTCGACGGGGTGGCGCGCTCGGCCAGCTCCTCCTCGGCGTGCTCGACCCCGCCGAGCAGCGCGACCAGGCGCTGCACGACGTGGCGGGCGGAGATGTGGCCCTCCCCCACCGCCGCGTACAGCGTGCCGACGTCGGGGTAGCGCAGCTCGCGCGAGAGCGCGGCGACCGAGTCCACCGAGACCAGGCGCTGCATGGGCAGGCCGACGCGGCGGACCTCCTTGGTGATCGCGTCCTTGCCGGACTCGATCGCCTCGTCCTTGCGCTCCTTGGCGAACCACTGCTTGATCTTCGCCTTGGCCCTGGGCGACGCGGCGATGTCGAGCCAGTCGCGGCTCGGGCCCGCGCCTTCGGCCTTCGAGGTGAAGATCTCGATGACCTCGCCGTTCTCCAGCTTGCGCTCCAGCGCCACCAGGCGGGAGTTGACGCGCGCGCCGATGCAGCGGTGCCCGACCTCGGTGTGCACCGCGTAGGCGAAGTCGATCGGCGTCGACCCGACCGGCAGGTTGACGACGTCGCCCTTGGGGGTGAAGACGAAGATCTCCCTGGCGGCGAGGTCGTAGCGCAGCGACTCCAGGAACTCGCCGGGGTCGGCGGCCTCGCGCTGCCAGTCGAGCAGCTGGCGCATCCAGGCCATCTCGTCCACGTCGACGCCCGCGTGGCTGCCCTTGGTCTCCTTGTACCGCCAGTGCGCGGCGATGCCGTACTCGGCGGTGCGGTGCATCTCGTGCGTGCGGATCTGCACTTCCAGCGGCTTGCCGTCCGGCCCGATGACCGTGGTGTGCAGCGACTGGTAGACGCCGAAGCGCGGCTGGGCGATGTAGTCCTTGAAGCGGCCGGGCATCGGCTGCCACAGCGCGTGCACCACGCCCATGGCCGCGTAGCAGTCGCGGACGTCGTCCACCAGGAGCCGCACGCCGACCAGGTCGTGGATGTCGTCGAAGTCGCGGCCCCGGACGATCATCTTCTGGTGGATCGAGTAGTAGTGCTTGGGCCTGCCCTCGACCCGCGCGGCGATCCGCGACTGCTCCAGGTTGGCGCCCAGCTCGGTGACGACCTTCTTCAGGTAGGTGTCCCGCGAGGGCGCCCGGTTGGCGACCAGGCGCACGATCTCGTCGTACTTCTTGGGCTGCAGGATGGCGAAGGCCAGGTCCTCCAGCTCCCACTTGACCGTGGCCATGCCCAGGCGGTGGGCCAGCGGGGCGAGCACCTCCAGGGTCTCGCGGGCCTTCTTGGCCTGCTTCTCCGGCGGCAGGAACCGCATGGTGCGCATGTTGTGCAGCCGGTCGGCCAGCTTGATGACCAGCACACGCGGGTCGCGGGCCATGGCGATGACCATCTTGCGGATGGTCTCGGCCTCGGCGGCCGAGCCCAGCTGCACCTTGTCGAGCTTGGTGACGCCGTCGACCAGGTGCCCGACCTCGTCGCCGAAGTCGCCGCGCAGGCGCTCGATGGAGTACTCGGTGTCCTCGACGGTGTCGTGCAGCAGGGCGGCGACCAGCGTGGTCGTGTCCATGCCCAGCTCGGCGAGGATCGTGGCCACGGCCAGCGGGTGGGTGATGTACGGGTCGCCGGACTTGCGCCGCTGCGAGCGGTGCATCTCCTCGGCGACGTCGTAGGCGCGCTGGAGCAGCGCGAGGTCGGCCTTGGGGTGCAGCTCGCGGTGGACCGCGGCGAGCGGTTCGAGCACCTGCTTGACCGGGGCGGCCCGCTGGGCGGTGATGCGGCGGGCCAGTCTGGCCCGTACGCGCCGGGTGGCCGACGGCTCCCGGCCCGCGGGCGACTGGTCTGTCTCGGCCGCGGTTCCCACGTCGTGTGTCACCCATGCTCCCGGCAAGCTCGCAACGCCCAGGGGGCGCTCGACCCTCCGGGCCACGACTGTGACCCGGATACCGAGGATAACTCCACCCGGACGGCCCAACGCCGCGCAGGGAGCCGGCCGGGCACGATCACACGGTCAGCAGCGCCGCGGTGTTCCGCCCGGCTAGTCGGTCCCGACCGCCCAGCGCGGCGATCTCCAGGACGACCCCCACCTGGGTGACCTGCGCGCCCGCCCGCTCCACGAGGTCGCAGGACGCCGCCAGGGTGCCGCCGGTGGCGAGCACGTCATCGATGACCACGACCTTCTCGCCCGTCGAGAGAACTCCCTCGGGCAGCTCCAGCGTGGCGGTGCCGTACTCCAGCTCGTAGGTCTGGCGATCGGCGACCAGCGGCAGCTTGCCCGCCTTGCGCACCGGGACGACGCCGAGGCCGCGCAGGGCCGCCAGCGCCGCCCCGAACAGGAACCCCCTGGCCTCGACCGCGACGACCGTCGTGATCGCCGGGTCGAGGTCGTCGGCCAGCGCGCCCGCCACGGCCGCCAGGGCGGGTCCGTCGGCGAGCATGGGGCTGAGGTCCCGGAACAGGACGCCCGGCTCGGGGAAGTCGGGGACTTCCCGGATGAGCGCGAGCGCCCTGGTCAGCGGGTCGGTCACCGGCGCTTCTTGCCCTGCGGGCGGTGGCCGGTGGACTTGCGCTTCTGGTCGGCGGCCTTGGCGGTGCGGGCGGGCACGCCGCCCGCCGCGGCCATGGCCTTCTCCCGGCGCAGCTCGGCGCCCAGCGCGGCGTCGTCGGTGGTGTCCAGCTCGGCGTCGGGGACCTCGGCACCCGCGCCCGCCGCCTGCTTGCGGGCGACGTTGGCGCGGCGCAGCGCGACCCGCTGGGCCTGCTGCTTGTACTTCGGGTCGAGCATCTTCAGGTCCACCAGGATCGGGGTGCACAGGAAGATGGACGAGATGACGCCCGCGAGCATGCCCGTGGCCTGCACCAGCGCGAGGTCGGCCAGCGTGCCGACGCCGAGCAGGCCGACGCCGATCACCAGCAGGCCGGTCACCGGCAGCAGCGCGATCAGCGAGGTGTTGATCGACCGCATGAAGGTCTGGTTGACCGCGAGGTTGGCCGCCTCCCCGTAGGTGCGCCTGGTCAGGCCGAGCAGGCCGCGGGTGTTCTCCTTGACCTTGTCGAACACGACGACGGTGTCGTAGAGGGAGAAGCCGAGGATCGTCAGCAGACCGATGACCGTGCCGGGGGTGACCTCGAAGCCCACCAGCGAGTAGATGCCCGCGGTGATGACCAGGTCATGGAGCAGTCCGACCAGCGCCGCGACGGCCATCCACCGCTCGAAGTAGAGCGCGAGGAACACCGTCACCAGGACGAGGAACACGATCAGCGCCCACAGCGCCTTCGTCGAGATCTCCCCGCCCCAGCTGCCGGAGACGGCGCTGTCGCTGATCAGCGTCTGGCTGGACTCCCCCTCCGGGGACACCGGCGCGAGCCGGTCGAACAGAGCGGCCTTGAGGTCGGCGACCTCGTCGGTGCTCAGCGTCTCCGAGCGGATCTGGATGCTGGCGGTGTTGCCCGCGCCCACCGTCTGCACGGAGGCCGCTTCCTTGCCCGGCAGCGCCTCGTCGTAGACGTCCTCGACGGCGCCCGGCTCGATCGGGCCGGACGCGCTGACGGCGGGCATCTGGATGCGGGTGCCGCCGACGAAGTCGATGCCCAGGTTGAAGCCCTTGAACACCATGGTGAGGATGCAGCCGAGCACCAGCAGGCTGAAGAAGACATAGGCCCGCTTGCGCTTGCCGATGATGTCCAGCGCGCCGTTTCCGACGTAAAGCCCCTCAAGGATGCTGCGCTTCACGTCAGGCCTCCTTCGCGGCCGGGGTGGCACCCGCGCGCGACTGGCGCTGGAGCGTCGCGGAGCGCTGGGCACCGCCGAGGCCGGAGAGCTTCGGGTTGGACAGGAACTTCGACTTGGAGGCCATCGCCACCAGCGGGTGGGTCACCAGGAACACGACGATGAGGTCGAGCACCGTGGACATGCCCAGGGTGAACGCGAAGCCCTTCACCTGGCCGACGGCCAGCACGTAGAGCACCGCGGCGGCCAGGAAGCTGACCGCGTCGGCGGACAGGATGGTGCGCCGCGCGCGGACCCAGGCCCTGGGCACCGACGAGCGGAACGTCCGCCCGTCTCGGACTTCGTCCTTCAGTCTCTCGAAGAAGATGACGAAGGAGTCCGCGGTGATGCCGATCGCGATGATGAAGCCCGCGATGCCCGCGAGGTCGAGGGTGAACCCGATCCAGCGGCCGAGCAGGATGAGGAACGCGTAGACGATCACGCCGGAGAGCACCAGCGACAGGATCGTCAGCAGGCCCAGCAGGCGGTAGTAGAGCAGGCAGTAGAGGAACACCAGCGCCAGGCCGATGCCGCCGGCGATCAGACCGGCCTGCAGCGAGGCCAGGCCCAGCGTCGCCGACACCGTCTCGGCCTCGGAGGACTCGAAGGACAGCGGCAGCGAGCCGTACTTCAGCACGTTGGCCAGCCGGGTGGCCTCGGTCTGGCTGAAGCCGCCCTCACCGCCGGTGATCTGGGTGTCGCCGTTGATGGCGCCCTGGATGGTGGGGGCGGAGACGACCTCGGTGTCCAGGACGAACGCGGCGCGCTCCTGCACGTGCGAGGCGGTGTACTGCGACCAGGTCGCCGCGCCGTCGGGGCGGAAGCTGACCGTGACCAGGTAGCCGACGCCCTGCGGGTCCAGGGTCGCGGTGGCGTTGCTGATCTCGGTGCCCTCCAGGAACGAGGGGCCGAGGATGAACTTCTCGACGCCGTCCTGGTCGCACGCGGCCAGCGGGAGCTTCGGGTCGTCGTTGCCGACCAGCGGGTCGTTGGTGGTGGAGGCGCAGTTGAGGGTGGCCAGCGCCGCCTGCTGCAGCGCCTGGTCGGGCTGGGCGCCGTCGGCGGGGGCGAGCTTGGGGTTCTGCCGGCACGCCTTGCCCGCGGTGATCAGCTCGGAGTCCTCGACCGACTGGGGGTCGGCCTCGGCCTTCTTGGCGAGCTGGGCGTAGGTCTCGCACTGGGCGACGTCCTCCGACGGCGGCGGCGCGGCCGGGGTGGTCGGCTGCTGCGCGGCGGGGGCGGGACGGCCCTGCGGCGCCGCTGTCGTCGTCGCCCCGCCCGCGGCGGGCGGAGCGGGCGTCGTGGTGGCCGGGGCGCTCGTGCCGGAGGTGGGCGGCGCCGTCGTCGCGGGCGGCGGCTGCTGCTGTTGCGGGTCCGCGGCGGCGCTGCCCACCACCGGGCGGAAGCGCAGCTGCGCGGTCTGGCCCAGTTCCTTGGCGCGCTCACCGTTCTCACCCGGGACGGTGATGACGATGGTGTCGCCGTCGAGGACGACCTCGGCGCCGCTGACCCCGATGCCGTTGACCCGGGTCTCGATGATCTGCCGCGAGATGTCCAGCGACTCCCGGGTCGGCGGCTCACCGGTCTCGGTGCGGGCCGTCAGCGCGACACGGGTGCCGCCCTGCAGGTCGATGCCCAGCTTCGGGGTGAGCTTTCGGTCCCCGGTGAAGAACACCAGGGTGTACAGGAAGGCGACGATCGCGACGAAGAACGCCAGATAGCGTCCTGGGCGGATCTGCCCGGCCGGTGGTGCCACGGTCGGTCGTTCTCCTCGACTCGGTCAGGGGCGGGCGCGGGCCCGGGTCTTTCCATGCCGCTGCGCCCACACCCGAATTGCACAGGGTGAGGGCGCAGCGTAACCGGTGGCGGGTAAGCCCTTTGTTGCGTGGGTCACTCCCCTGCCCGGTATGTCTTAGTTGCGCTTGTCGCTCTCGATCGGCGCGGCGACCTGGGCCGACGACTCCGGGGTCTCGTCGATCTCGACCTCGTCCTCGTCCACGACATCCGGGCCGACCTTCTCCCGCACCGCCTGGCGCAGCCAGGTGGTCTCCACGCCCGGAGCGATCTCGATGCCGATGGTGGCCTCGTCGGAGATGTCCGAGACGGTGCCGTAGAGGCCCGACGTGGTCATCACCTTGTCGCCGATGGTCAGCGAAGCCTGAAGCTCCTGCTGCTGCTGCACCATCTTCTTCTGCCTGCGCGAGCCGAGGATCAGCGGGATCGCGAGCACGGCGATCAGCAGCAGCGGAAGCAGGGCCTGTTCCATGTCTCTCCGTTCGCCGGAACCGTTCCCAGCGACTGGCGGCCGGGAGAAAGTCCGTTATAACCGATTGGCGTGCGGCCGGTGTGCACGGCCGTCACTCATCGAACAGCGTAGGCGCGCCGTGTCCGGGCGCGTCTACCGGGGCGGATAGACCGAGGTGGGCCCACGCCGCCGCGGTGGCGACCCGACCGCGCGGGGTCCTGGCGAGCATGCCCGCGCGCACCAGGTACGGCTCGCACACCTCTTCCACCGTAGTCGGCTCCTCCCCCACCGCAACGGCCAAGGTGGAGACGCCCACGGGGCCGCCGCCGAAGGACCCGACCAGGGCCCGCAGCACGGCGCGGTCGAGGCGGTCGAGGCCGAGGTCGTCGACGTCGTAGACGGCCAGCGCGGCCTTGGCGACCTCCAGGGTGACCGCGCCGTCGGCGCGCACCTCGGCGTAGTCGCGGACGCGGCGCAGCAGCCGGTTGGCGATGCGCGGCGTGCCCCGGGAGCGGCCGGCGATCTCGGCGGCGCCGTCGGGGCGCAGGTCGACGCCGAGGATGGCGGCCGAGCGGCGGATGACCTTCTCCAGGTCGGCGGCGGTGTAGAACTCCATGTGCGCGGTGAACCCGAAGCGGTCGCGCAGCGGGCCGGTGAGCGCTCCAGAGCGGGTGGTGGCCCCGACCAGGGTGAACGGCGCGATCTCCAGCGGGATCGAGGTGGCCCCCGGTCCCTTGCCGACGACGACGTCGACCCGGAAGTCCTCCATCGCCAGGTACAGCATCTCCTCGGCGGGCCGGGCGATGCGGTGGATCTCGTCGATGAACATGACCTCGCCCTCGGCGAGGTTCGACAGCATCGCCGCGAGGTCGCCCGCGCGCTCCAGGGCCGGACCGGAGGTGATCCGGATGGGCCTGCCCAGCTCGGCGGCGATGATCATGGCGAGGCTGGTCTTGCCGAGGCCGGGCGGCCCGGAGAGCAGCACGTGGTCGGGCGGCGCGCCGCGGCCCGTCGCCCCCTTGAGCACGAGTTCGAGCTGCTCGCGGACCCGGGGCTGGCCGACGAACTCCGACAGCGACTTCGGACGCAGGCTGGACTCGTCGTCGCGCTCGCCGGGCTCGGCGTGCGCGGAGACCGGGGAGTCCCAGTCCTCGGCTGCCCCGCCGTCGAAGTCCTGGCCGAACTCCCCGCCGAACTCCCCGCCGAACTCCCCGCCGAACTCCGGGGTCACCGCTTGCGCCCGAGTACAGCCAGCGCCTCGCGCAGCGCGGTGGACATGTCGGCGTCGGTCTTCTTGGCCAGGACCGCGTCCACGGTCTGCTCGGCCTGCTTGGCCGCGAAGCCCAGCCCGATGAGCGCCTCGACCACGGATCCGCGCACGCGGCTCGGCGAGGTGGCGGCCGGGCTCTCGGCCCCGCCGGGCAGCGCGCCGACCTTGTCGCGCAGCTCGATGATCAGCCGCTCGGCGCCCTTGCGGCCGATGCCGGGGACCTGGGTGAGCGTGGTGATGTTGCCGTCGGAGAGCGCGTGGCGCAGCTGCTCGGGCTCCAGCACCGCCAGCGCCGCGAGCGCCAGCCGCGGCCCGATGCCGGAGACGGTCTGCAGCAGCCGGAACAGGTCCCGCGCGTCGGCGTCGGCGAAGCCGAACAGCGTCAGCGAGTCCTCCCGCACGACGAGCGCGGTGGCCAGCTCGGCCTGCTCGCCGCGCCGCAGCCCGGCCAGCGTGTGCGGCGTCGCCTGCACGGCGAGGCCGACCCCGCCGACGTCCACCACCGCGTGGTCGAGCCCGACGGAGGCAACCTGTCCGCGTACCGACGAGATCACGTCTGGTCCAACTCTCTCTACTCGTGTGCTTTGCGCGCCGCGGCCAGCCTGGCACGGTGCCTGCTCGCCAGCTCCGCCGCCCTGGCCTCGGCCTCGGCCAGCCGCGAGCGCACGGGGGCGCGCCACAGGTGGCAGATCGCCAGTGCGAGCGCGTCGGCGGCGTCGGCGGGCTTGGGCGCGGTGGCGAGCCCGAGCAGCCGGGTGACCATGATCGTCACCTGCGACTTGTCGGCCCGCCCCGACCCGGTGACGGCGGCCTTGACCTCGCTGGGGGTGTGGAACTCCACCGGCAGGCTCCGGCGCGCCGCGGCGAGGGCCACGACACCCGCCGCCTGCGCGGTGGCCATGGCGGTGCGCACGTTGTGCTGGCTGAAGACGCGCTCGATGGCGACGACGTCGGGCTTGTGGCGGTCCAGCCACTCCTCGACCCCGTCGGAGACCTTGAGCAGGCGGACCGCGAGGGCGTCGTCGGGGGGTGTCCGGATGACGTCCACGGCGACGGCCTTGATCCGCCGCCCAGCGCCCCCGTCGACCACCGCGATGCCGCAGCGGGTCAGGCCGGGGTCGACTCCCAGCACGCGCACGCCCGCTCCCGCCTGTGTGGAGAACAACCGTTCGAGAGCTTAGAGGGCGGGCGGGCGCGCGGACCGGGTGACACGCGGGGTCAGCGCCGGTGCACCGACACGGCGTAGTCGCCGCCGGTGAACGGCTCGGCGTCCCAGGTGGCGTGGCGCTCGGCCAGGACGAGCCCGGCGGCGGCGCAGTGCGCGTCGTAGTCGGCGGCGGCGTAGCCGCGGTCGAGGGAGAAGCCCGCGATCAGCACCCCGCCCGGCCGCACGTGCCGGGCCACCCCGGCGACCAGGGCTTCCTGGGTGCCCGGCGGGGTGAACAGCGGCACGTTGCCCGCCATGAGGACGACGTCGAAGACCCGGCCGAGGTCCAGGGTCGTCAGGTCGTGGTGGTGCCAGCGCAGGTGCGGGGCGCGCTTCCCGGCGGCGGCGAGCATGGACGCGTCGGCGTCCACGCCGAGGACCTCGATCCCGTGCCTGGCCAGCTCGATGGCCACCCGGCCGGTGCCGCACCCGGCGTCCAGCACGGAGCCGGGGTGGTGTCGGCGGACGTACTCCGCCTCGCCGTGCACGTCCGCGCCGCTCTCGGCCAGCCGGTCGAACCGGCTCTGGTACTCGTCGCCGTCCCAAGTCACCGGTCCACGGTGGCACAGGCGGGGGCATTTCAGGGGCGACCCCCGGGGTAAACCCTGATGGCAGCGCGGCGCGGTCGCGGCACGATGGACAGCGTCAAGGGGATAGTCACGGGGACATCCGCAGTACCGAGGAGAGTCATGAGCGAATCCAAGCCCGAGTCCACCCGTTCCGCCGCCGACTCCATGGTCGACGCCGTGCGCGGGCTGGTCAGCGAGGGCATCAACCGCCGCGTCGTCGTGCGCGACAGCAAGGACGACGTCGTGCTGGACGTGCCGGTGGCCGTCGGGCTGGTCGCGGCGCTCGCCGCCCCGGTGGCGACCACGATCGGCGCGGGGGTCGCGCTGGTCGGCAAGTGCGGCATCAAGATCGAGAACCGCCAGGGCCCGGCCGCGCCGCCCGCCACGACGGCCGACGCCGAGCGGGTGTAGGTCAGGCGCGGGTGACCGCGATGGGGACGTCCATGCGGGCGGGGTGCAGCGGGTCGGTGGGCGTGAGCCACGGTTCGTGCGGCGCCCCGTCCGGCTGGGCGGTCCAGGAGCGGGCGATGGCGTCCAGGCGGATCGGGTGGATGGTGAGGACGCCGTCGGGGCCGATGTGCAGGCGCAGGAAGCCCTTGTGGTCCTCGATGCTCTGCCCGGCCATCACCTCGTTGAGGTTGACCCCGAAGCTGGACGCGATCCGCAGGTAGAGGGCGACGAGTTCGGCGTCGAGGAAGCCGATGGCCAGCGGGGTGCCGAGCAGCACGACCAGCAGCGTGGTCCAGTCGCCGACGGCGCTGTCGGGCAGGACGCCGGTGTGCAGGGCGACGACCAGCAGGGTCCAGCCCACGCTGAGTCCTATGTGGGCGGCGGCGTGCAGCAGCCCGAGCACGGTGACCCTGCGGCCCCGGTGCCCTTTGGACAGACGCGCGAAAGCCAGGCCGCCCAGGATGAGCGCGATCGCGATGCCGATGGCGGGCACCCAGGCGGCGACCTTGCCGAAGAAGCCGCGCTGCTCGTCGTCGCTCAGGGTGCCGACCAGGCCGTACAGCAGCGCGAGGGTCATCAGGGTCTGGAAGGTGCCGGTGAGCGCCCAGAACCCGGGGTTGCGCCACGGCAGGCTGAAGATGCCGGTGGCGAAGCGCCGCGAGGTCTGCTCGTCGGGGTAGCGGGCGGCCAGGTCGTAGGTGGTCTTCGGGGAGGGGTCGCGCACGCGGGAGGCATCGGGGGGCACGGTCAGCTCGGTGGGCAGTTCGTGGGTGGCGGCCAGGTACGCGCCGCCGACGCCGCAGGTGATGCGGTGCCTGCCGCCGCCGTGCTCGGTGAAGCGGGCGTAGTGGTGGGTGTCGCCGGAGAGGTGGACCCTGACCTGCGCGCCGCGGGCGCGGACGATCTCGCGCTCGAAGAACTCGATGGTGTCGTTGCCCTTGGTGGCCCCGCCCGAGCCCGCCGAGACCCAGTCCGGGGCGGGCGTGCACAGGATGACGCCGTCGCCGGGCCGGATCTCCTGGGCGACGGCGCGGAAGTACTCCAGCTGCGGGGCGTCGACGTAGTCGTCGAACTGGGTGTCGATGGCCAGCAGCCACCAGCGGTGCGGCAGTTCGACGGCGAAGTAGGAGCGCGTCTGCTCGGTGTCCCAGCCGCCGATGGGCCTGCGCTGGGCGAATACCCGCAGGAACGAGGTCAGGCCGTCGTACCAGTCGTGGTTGCCGGGCAGCGCGAACAGCACGGGCCGCTCGCCGTCGACAGCGGGCAGCGCGGCGCGGTAGGGGCCCTTGGTGCGGTCCTCGTAGGCCAGGGTCGACGCGCCCGGGTACACCTGGTCGCCGCCCAGGACCAGCAGCTTCCCGCGCGGCAGCTCCTCGCCGTCGACGGTGACCGAGTCCGCGGCGAGCAGGGTGGCGATGGAGTAGGTGGCGTCGAAGCCGTCGCCGACGTCGGCGGTGAAGTCGAACCAGATCTCCTCGCCGGTGTGGCGGCTGACCGCCGTCGGCAGGCTGCCCTGGAGTTCGCGCTTGTCGGCGTAGGAGCCGAACACGCTGGCGATCGCGGACTGGATGCCGGTGCTGATCAGCACCTTCGGGGCGAGCCAGCGGACGGCGGGCTGCGGGGCGAAGCCCAGCTCCTGCTCGGTGCAGGCCCGGGGACGCGACCGTTCGGCGGACACCGCACACCCCCTTTCGGCGAAACCGGACCAAGATCCTAGTCGGCGGGCGGACTGGGCCGATAGCGCCGTTAGGGGCCGTCGATCCCGGGACGCCAGGTCTCGGGGCTGCCGGTGTAGGTGAGGACGGGCTGCCAGAGGTCGAAGCCGTCCGGAGCGTCGGCGCTCCACGGCCAGTGGCCGTCGGGCGTGGCGACGATCAGCTGTAGCGCCGGGAAGTCCCCGCGCGGGTAGAGCAGGAAGGCGCTGCCGAAGAACTCCGGGTAGTGGCCCTTGTGGACGCGCTCGACCACGACCGGCGTGCCCTCGAAGAAGTCGAAGTACACCAGGCCGGGGTAGAAGCGCTCGCCCTCGGCGGTGCGGCGCACGTAGAGGTCCAGCAGCGGTCGCGCCATCTCCACGGGCAGGCCGACGACGACGCCCTCGGGGGCGCCGTGGCCGCGCCACACGCCCACGGTGAAGGCGTACGGCGCGCCGTCGGCGTCCCCGGCGACCTCGACGGTGGCGTATCCGTCCCGGTCCGCGGTGCGGAGCAGCCACTCCCGCAGCTGCTCCTCCTCCGGGGTGAGATCGGATAAGGACACTAGGCGTCGACCTCGGCCATGACGTCGTCGGAGATGTCGAAGTTGGCAAACACGTTCTGCACGTCGTCGGAGTCTTCCAGCGCGTCGATCAGCTTGAAGATCTTGCGCGCGCCGTCGGCGTCGAGCGGCACGGTCGAGGCGGGCAGGAAGTTGGCGTCGGCGGACTCGTAGTCGTAGCCGGCGTCCTGCAGGGCCTTGCGGACCGCGACCATGTCCCCGGCCTCGGAGATGACCTCGAAAGACTCGCCGAGGTCGTTGACCTCCTCGGCGCCCGCGTCGAGCACGGCCATGAGGACGTCGTCCTCGGTCAGCTCGCCCTTGGGGAGCAGGACCACGCCCTTGCGGTTGAACATGTACGACACCGAGCCGGGGTCAGCCATCTGGCCGCCGTTGCGGGTCATCGCGGTGCGGACCTCGGTGGCGGCGCGGTTGCGGTTGTCGGTGAGGCACTCGACCAGCACCGCGACGCCGTTGGGGCCGTAGCCCTCGTACATGATCGTCTGCCAGTCGGCGCCGCCCGCCTCGTCACCGCCGCCGCGCTTGCGCGCGCGCTCGATGTTGTCGTTGGGGACGGAGCTCTTCTTGGCCTTCTGGATGGCGTCGAACAGCGTCGGGTTGCCGTCGGGGTCGCTGCCACCGGTGCGGGCGGCGACCTCGATGTTCTTGATCAGCTTCGCGAAGAGCTTGCCACGCTTGGCGTCGGCGGCGCCCTTCTTGTGCTTGATCGTCGCCCACTTGGAGTGGCCGCTCATCTCTCCTCCAGCTGGTCAGGCTTCACGGACCATGTCCGCGAACAGGCGGTGCACGCGGTGGTCGCCGGTCAGCTCCGGGTGGAAGGCGGTGGCCAGCACCCGGCCCTGGCGAACGGCGACGATCCTACCGCCGGCCTCTCCCGCCCCCGGGGTCTCGGGGACCCTGGCCAGCACCTCGGCCGCGGCGGAGACCGATTCCACCCACGGCGCGCGGATGAAGACCGCGTGCACCGGGCCGCCACCGACGCCGGTGAAGTCGACATCGGCCTCGAAGGAGTCGACCTGCCTGCCGAAGGCGTTGCGGCGCACGACCATGTCGATCCCGCCGACCTGGTGCTGGTCGGGCCGCCCGCCGATGATCTTCTCGGCGAGCAGGATCATGCCCGCGCAGGAGCCGTAGACGGGTAGGCCGTCGGCGATCCTGGCGCGCAGCGGGTCGAGCAGGTCGAAGGCGGCGAGCAGCCGGGAGATGGTGGTCGACTCGCCGCCGGGCAGCACCAGCCCGTCCACCCGCGCCAGCTCGGCGGGCCTGCGCACGGTCGTGGCGTCGGCCCCGGCTCCGGTGAGCGCGGCGAGGTGCTCGCGCACATCGCCCTGCAGGGCGAGCACGCCGATCAGGGGGCGGTCGGACACGGTCGTTCCTCTCCTAGGGGAGCCCGGCCAGGCGCAGCAGGGCGGTGGTGAGCGCGGCGGCCACGACGACCACCACGAAGGGCGCTTTCCGCCAGGCGAGCAGCCCGGCGACGAGGACGCCCGCGGGCAGCGCCCAGCCCGCGAAGCTCTGGCCCTTGGCGAGCGCCGCGGTGGCGACCAGGGCGAACAGCAGGACCACGGCGGCGGTGGAGAGCAGCCGCTTGGTCTGTTCGGAGAAGGTGATCCGGTCGCGCAGGACGACCCCGCCGTAGCGGAAGGCGAAGGTGCCGACCGCGAGGGCGAGGATGGGCAGCAGCGTCATGCGACCACCTCCGGGGTGCGGGCCGGGCGGCGCGGGACGGCGAGCAGCCCGAGCAGGGCGAGCAGGACGGGCACGCCGGCGGGCAGGAACGGGGTGGCGGCCAGGGCGATCGCCGCGCCGAGGAGCGCGGGGCCGCGGGCGGCCGGGTCCTTCAGCGCGGGGAAGACCAGGGCGAGCATGGCCGCCGGGAAGATCGCGTCGAGGCCGAGCGCCTCGGCGTCGCCGACGAGCTGCCCGGCGAGGGCCCCGACCAGGCCGCCGAAGTTCCAGGCGATGAACAGCGTCACCCCGCACGCCCAGTAGGCGGCCCTGGCGCGCACGGCGTCACGCTGGGCGAGGGCGAAGGCGACCGCCTCGTCGATGAGCAGGTGGCTGCCGACGAGCCGGGCGAGCCTGCCCCGCCCGACGAGGTCGCCGACGGCGAGGCCGAAGGGCAGGTGGCGGGCGTTGAGCACGAGCCCGCCGACGACGGCGGCGATGGGGCTGCCGCCGACCGCGGTGACGCCGACGGCCAGGAACTGCGAGCCGCCCGCGAAGACCAGCACGGACATGGTGAGGGGTACCCACAGGGGCAGCCCGGAGGCCACCGCGATGGCGCCGAAGGACGCGCCGCTGACCGCCGCCGCCGCGGCGATGGCCAGCACGCCGCGCCACAGCTCGGCATCGAGTGTTCGCCAGATCGAACGCATAGTGCCCTACGATGAACAGTGCCAGGTCGTTCGTCAAGACGAACGACAGTTCCGTCTCACCGAACGGGAGTCCGATGGACCAGCGTGGCGCGCCCCTCGACGTCATCGCCCGCTCGCTGCGCCGGGAGCGCGAGCGCGCGGGCCTGTCGCTGAGCGAGACCGCCAAGCGGGCGGGGATCGCCAAGTCGACGCTGTCGCAGCTGGAGTCCGGCTCGGGCAACCCCAGCGTGGAGACCCTGTGGGCGCTGAGCGTGACGCTCGGCGTCCCGTTCTCCCGGCTCGTGGAGCCGCCGACCCCGACCGTGCGGGTGATCCGCGCGGGCGAGGGGCCGATCGTGTACTCCGAGCGCGCCGACTACGCCGCCACGCTGCTGGCCTCGTGCCCGCCGAACGCCCGCCGCGACATCTACCTGATCACCGCCGAGCCGGGCAGCAGGCGCGAGTCCGATCCGCACTTCCCCGGGGTGGTCGAGCACGTGGTCCTGGCCACCGGCCGGGCCCGGCTGGGCCCGACCGATGAGCCGGTGGAACTCGGTCCGGGGGACTACGTCGCCTATCCGGGCGACATCCCGCACATCTTCGAGGCGCTGGAGCCCGGCACGGCGGCGTGCATGGTCTCCGAGCACGTCTAGGCACGTCTAGGCACGTCTAGGCACGCCTGGGCACGTCCAGGCAGGCGCCTGGCGCGCGGGCTACCAGCCGCGCTCGGCCAGCCGGTGCGGCTCGGGGACGTCCTCGACGTTGATGCCGACCATGGCCTCGCCCAGGCCGCGGGAGACCTTGGCGACCATGTCCGGGTCGTCGAAGAAGGTCGTGGCCTTGACGATGGCGTCGGCCCGCTTCGCCGGGTCGCCGGACTTGAAGATGCCGGAGCCGACGAAGACGCCCTCGGCGCCCAGCTGCATCATCATCGCCGCGTCGGCCGGGGTGGCGATGCCGCCCGCGGTGAACAGCACCACCGGCAGCTTGCCGGTCCTGGCGATCTCCTTGACCAGCTCGTACGGCGCCTGCAGCTCCTTGGCCGCCACGTACAGCTCGTCCTCGGGCAGCGAGGTCAGGCGCTTGATCTCGCCGCGGATCTTGCGCATGTGGGTGGTGGCGTTGGAGACGTCGCCGGTGCCCGCCTCGCCCTTGGAGCGGATCATCGCCGCGCCCTCGGTGATGCGGCGCAGCGCCTCGCCGAGGTTGGTGGCGCCGCAGACGAAGGGGACGGTGTAGGCCCACTTGTCGATGTGGTTGGTGTAGTCGGCCGGGGTCAGCACCTCGGACTCATCGATGTAGTCCACGCCGAGGGACTGCAGGACCTGCGCCTCCACGAAGTGCCCGATGCGCGCCTTCGCCATGACCGGGATGGTGACCGCCTCGATGATCCCCTGGATCAGGTCGGGGTCGCTCATCCTGGCCACCCCGCCCTGGGCGCGGATGTCGGCGGGGACCCGCTCCAACGCCATGACGGCGACGGCGCCCGCGTCCTCGGCGATCTTGGCCTGGGCCGCGTCGACGACGTCCATGATCACGCCGCCCTTGAGCTGCTCCGCCATGCCGCGCTTGACCCGGCTGGTACCGGTCTCGGGCTGCGGGTTCGGGGTCTCTGCGTTGGACACGGTTCGCCTTTCGACTGTTGGGGGCAGCGGCCGGACACAAGCCGCTGACCACAGCGTACGTGCGAGGTGGACCGCTCACCGGTGCCAATCCGGACCGATCTCAGCAGGCCACTTCCCCGGTCAGGGGAAGCGCGCCGGTCAGCTGCGGTGACAAGATGTGATATCGGACACAGGGCGGGCGAGCGGGAGGTGCGGGAGATGGGCAGCAAGCACTCCGACAACGGTCAAGCCGAGTCCACCGTGGCGGTGGACGACCCGGCGCGGATACGCAACGTGGCCTTGGTGGGGCCGTCCGGTTCGGGGAAGACGACGCTCGCCGAGGCGCTGCTGGCCGCCGCGGGCGTGCTGTCGCGGGCGGGCACGGTCACCGACGGGACCACGGTCTGCGACCACGACCCCGCCGCACGGCGCCAGCAGCGGTCGGTGGGGCTGGCGGTCGCCCCGCTCATGCACGACGGCGTCAAGGTCAACCTGATCGACACCCCCGGCTACGCGGACTTCGTCGGCGAGCTGCGGGCCGGGCTGCGCGCCGCCGACGCCGCCCTGTTCGTCGTGTGCGCCGCGGAGGGCGTCGACGCCGCCACCGCGGCGCTGTGGCGTGAGTGCGCGCAGGTCGGCATGCCCCGCGCCCTCGTCGTCGCCCGCCTCGACCACCCGCGCGCAGACTTCGCCGCCGAGCTGGCCTCCTGCCGCGACGCCTTCGGCAGCGCCGTCCTGCCCCTGTACCTGCCCGTCGGCGACTCCGCGCTCGACAGCCTCATCACCCAGCGGCGCTTCGACCACTCCGGCGGCGAGGTGACCATCACCGACCTGGACGACGACGCCAGGGCCGCGATCGCCGACGCCCGCGCCGAGCTGCTGGAGGGGATCATCGCCGAGAGCGAGGACGAGTCCCTGATGGACCGCTACCTCAGCGGCGAGGAGATCGACACCGACACCGTCGTCGCCGACCTGGAGACCGCCGTCGCGCGCGGTTGCTTCCACCCCGTCGTCCCGGTGTGCGCGCTGACCGGCGTCGGCCTCGCCGAGCTGCTGGAGGTGCTGACCCGCGGCTTCCCGTCGCCGCTGGAGCACCCGCTGCCGCTGGTGACCGACCCGCAGGGCCGTCCGCACGCGGCGATCGTGCCGGACCCGCGCGGCCCGCTGGCCGCCGAGGTGGTGCGCACCGCCGTCGACTCCTATGTCGGGCGGGTGTCGCTGGTGCGGGTGTTCTCCGGGACGCTGCGGCCCGAGCGGCAGGTGCACGTCTCCGGGCACGGCCTGGCCGACCGCGGCCACGAGGACCACGACGCCGACGAGCGGGTCGCACACGTCTACTCGCCGCTGGGCGCCGCGCTGCGCGAGGTGCCGTACTGCGTGGCGGGCGATGTCTGCGCGCTGACGAAGGTCGGCTCCGCCGAGACCGGCGACACCCTCTCCGCGCCGGAGGACCCGATCCTGATGACCCCGTGGACGATGCCCGAGCCGCTGCTGCCGGTGGCCGTCGTCGCGCGCACCCGCAGCGACGAGGACGCCATGGCCCGCAACCTCGCCCGGCTGGTCGCGGGCGACCCGACGCTGCGCATGGACCGCAACCCCGAGACCCACCAGCTGGTCCTGTGGTGCATGGGCGAGGCGCACGCCGACGTCGTCCTGGCCCGGCTGCGCGCCGGCGGCGCCGAGATCGACACCGAGCCGGTGAAGGTGTCCATGCGCGAGACCTTCGGCGGGGCCGCGCGCGGGCACGGCAGGCACGTCAAGCAGTCCGGGGGCCACGGCCAGTACGCGGTGTGCGACATCGAGGTCGAGCCGCTGCCCACCGGGTCGGGATTCGAGTTCCGCGACCGGGTGGTCGGCGGCGCGGTGCCGCACCAGTTCATCCCGAGCGTGGAGAAAGGCGTGCGGGCGCAACTGGCGCGCGGCCTCTCCACCGGCAACCCGGTGGTCGACGTCCGGGTGACCCTGGTCGACGGCAAGGCGCACAGCGTGGACTCCTCCGACGCGGCCTTCCAGACGGCGGGCTCGCTGGCGCTCAAGGACGCCGCCGCCAAGACCTCGGTGATGCTGCTGGAGCCCATCGACGCCGTCCGCGTCCGCCTGCCCGACGAGCACCTCGGCACCGTGCTGGGCGACCTCTCCGCCCGCCGCGGCCGGGTGCTGGGCACCGAATCCGAGGGCACCGGCTTCACGGTGGTCGCCGCCGAGGTACCGGCGACGAACCTGGTCCGCTACCTGATCGACCTGCGGTCGCTGACCTCCGGCTCGGCCACCTTCACCCGAGCCTTCGCCCGCTTCGACCCGATGCCCGCGTCGCTGGCGGCCCAGCTCACCTAGGGCCTGTGTCGAATCCCTAGGGCGCCAGGTCCGGTTCGGCGATCTCCAGGTACTCCGGGCGGGCCGCGGTGCCCCAGAGCTTGAACCAGCGGACCGCGCGGCGGCGGCGCTGCACGAGGGTGTCGCGGACGGCGTCGCCGTGCACGCGGCGGGCGATCACCAGGCGGTGCTCGGCGTCGAGCAGTTCGGGGGCCAGCGGGTCCGGCAGCACCGCACGGTCCACTTCGGACAGCAGTCGGGTGAGGGCGTTCTCGGCGTCCTCGCGGGCGACGCGCGGGGCGTGCTCGGCGGCGTCGGCGGCCGAGCGCAGCGCGGGGTCGGCGGTGACGCCGGCGACCGCCCTGGCGACGACGGCGCGGCGGGCCAGCGCGGCCTCCAGCGCCGCCCATGCCGCGTCGGTGCGCACGTGCAGGCGGTCCAGGCGGTTGGCCATGCCGACGAGGTAGACGCCGCCGAGGACGACGACCGCGATCAGCGCGACGATCCACCAGGTCACGGCGCCTCCGCCACCGGGCGGGGGCAGGCGGCGACGGCCTGCTCGTAGACGCGCAGCACCTGGGCGGCCACGACCGACCAGTCGTAGGCGGCGACCCTGGTGTGCCCGGCCACGGCGACGTCGGCGCGGCGGCCCTTGTCGGCCAGGACCTCGCGCAGGGCCGAGGACAGGGCGGCGGAGTCGCCGACCGGGAAGAGCACGCCCGCCTTGCCGTCGTCCAGGACGCGGCGGAAGGCGTCGAGGTCGCTGGCCACCACCGCGGTCCCGGCGGCCATGGCCTCGGTCAGGATGATCCCGAAGCTCTCCCCGCCGGTGTTGGGCGCGCAGTAGACGTCGACGCCGCGCAGCATCGACGCCTTGGCCTTGTCGTCGACCTGCCCCAGCAGCTCCACGCGCAGCGGACCGGCCGCCTTGCGCAGCGCGTCGGCGTCGCCGCGGCCGACGACCACCAGCCGCAGGTCCGGCAGCTCGGCGGCCAGCGGGCGCAGCGCGTCGAGCAGGATCGGCATGCCCTTGCGCGGCTCGTCGTAGCGGCCGACGAACCCGACGGTGAGCCCGGGCGAGGCCGTCGGCTCCGCGTCGCGGAAGAACGCGACGTCGACCCCGTTCGGGATCTCCACGGCGTCGCCGCCCAGGTGCTCGACCTGCACCCGCCTGGCCAGCGCGGACACCGCGATCCGGGCGGTGATCTTCTCCAGGAACGGCTGGAGCACCAACTGGAAGGCGCTCAGCGTCCGCGAACGGGGGGTGGAGGTGTGGAAGGTGGCCACGATCGGGCCGTCGGCGACCATCAGCGCCAGCATCGACAGGCTGGGCGCGGTCGGCTCGTGCAGGTGCAGCACGTCGAAGTCGTGCTCCCTGATCCAGCGCCGCGCGCGGGCGAAGGAGAGGGGGCCGAAGGAGAGCCGGGCGACCGACCCGTTGTACGGGATGCCGAGCGCGCGCCCGGCGGGCTGGACGAAGTCGGGGACGGGGGTGTCCTCGTCGGCCGGGGCGAGCACGTCGACCTCGTGGCCGAGGCCGCGCAGCGCCCGCGCCAGGTCCACGACGTGCGCCTGGACCCCGCCGGGCACGTCGAAGGAGTACGGGCACACGATCCCGACCCGCAGTGCTGCCGATTTCCCGGCCCCGTCCCCCCGCGTCACCGCACGTCCTCCAACCAGAGGTTCTGGAGCATGTGCCAGTCCTGGGGGCGCTCGGCGATGTCGGCGGCGAAGACGTCGGCCAGGGCCTGGGTGGCCGCCGGGACCTCGCGCACGCCGCCCACCGGGACGGGCGGGCTGAAGCGCAGGCCCCAGCCGCCGTCGGTGAACCAGCAGGCGGCCGGGACCAGCGCGGCCCCGGTCCGCGCGGCGAGGTAGGCAGGCCCGGCGGGCATCTTGGTCTCGGCGCCGAAGAACGTGACCGGCTTGCCGCTGGGGGTGAGGTCGCGGTCGGCGAGCAGGCAGATGGCCTTGTTCTCGCGCAGCCGCTCGGCCAGCACGACCGCCGGGTTGCGCTCGCCGCCGGTCGCCGGGACCACCTCGAAGCCCAGCGACTCGCGGTAGGCGACGAACCGGTTGTAGAGCGACTCGGGCTTGAGGCGCTCGGCGACGGTGGTGAATCGGCCGTGGGTCTGGGCCAGCCAGATCCCGGCCGCGTCCCAGTTGCCGGAGTGCGTCAGCGCCAGGACCACGCCCTTGCCGTCGGCGAGCGCCTTGTCCACGTGTTCGGTGCCGGTGACGACCTCATCGATGCGCCCGCGCACCTCGCGCGGGTCCATCGACGGGAGGCGGAACGCCTCCATCCAATACCGCGCGTAGGAGCGCAGCCCGGCGCGCACCAGCGCGTCCATCTCCTCGGGCGTGGCGTGCGGCACGACGCGGGACAGGTTGCGGCGCAGGCGCAGCGCGCCCGGCCCGCCCCGGCGGGCGGCGAGGTCGGCCCCGGTGCGGAACAGGCCGCGCGCCAGCGGCTCCGGCAGCGTCCTGACCACGCGCCAGCCCGCCGCGTAGCCCAGGTCGGCCAGCCGCTCCCCCCGGGTCATGCCCTCCGTCACGCCGCCTCCTCGGCGCTGCGGCGCACGGCGACCAGCCGCTGCGCCACCGTCACCACCGAGCCGACCGCCAGCAGCAGCAGCGCCACGTGCAGCGCGTACGGCACGCCCAGCCCGGTCAGCCCGGTGCCCGCCAGGGTGATGATCAGCCGCTCGGCCCGCTCCACCAGCCCGCCGTCGGCCTTCAGCCCGCTGGCCTCGGCGCGGGCCTTGACGTAGGAGATCACCTGGGCGGAGACCAGGCACACCAGGCAGGCGGCGGCGAGCAGCCGATCGCCCGCGGTGAAGAACAGGTACCAGGCCAGGCCGGAGAACAGCGCGCCGTCGGCGATGCGGTCGCAGGTGGCGTCCAGCACCGCGCCGTAGCGGGTGCCGCCGCCCTTGGCCCGGGCCATGGCGCCGTCGAGCAGGTCGAACATGGCGAAGCCCCACACCGCGAACGTGCCCGCGAGCAGGTGGCCCGCCGGGAACAGCCACAGCGCCGAGGCCACCGCGAGCGCGGTGCCGAACAGGGTGACGGCGTTCGGCGTCAGCCCGATGCGGACGAGCCACACGCCGATGGGATCGGTGGCCTTGTTCACCGAGGATCTGGCGAAGATGTTCAGCATGGGCCTTACCGGCGGAGATGTACAACGGCGGGGGCAGCCTAACCGCAGGCGGCTGAGGACGAGCCTGCCAGGTTGTGCTCATTCGCGCGGCGCGCAACGCGGGAGCCGGGACCGGAGTTCGGTCCCCACTAGGATCGTCGTGTGGAACCCGAGTTCATCGCCCAGGAAGGTGTCGGCGTCCCCGACGCCCTGCAGCGGCTGTGGACGCCGCACCGCATGGCCTACATCCGGGGCGAGAACAAGCCGATCGCCGACGACCGCGCGCTGTGCCCCTTCTGCACGCTGGTGGAGCTGGACGACGCCGAAGCGCTGGTCATCGCGCGCGGCGAGCTGTGCTACGTGGTGCTCAACCTGTACCCGTACAACCCGGGTCATCTGATGGTGGTCCCGTTCCGGCACGTCGCCGACTACACCGACCTGACCGACGCCGAGACCGTCGAGCTGGCCGGGCACACCCGGCGGGCGATGCGGGTGGCGCGCAAGGTGGCCGCGCCGCACGGGTTCAACATCGGGATGAACCAGGGCGTCATCGCGGGCGCGGGCATCGCCGCCCACCTGCACCAGCACTTGGTGCCGAGGTGGGGCGGCGACGCCAACTTCATGCCGGTGATCGGCCACACCAAGGTGCTGCCGCAGCTTCTCGGCGAGACCCGAGCCCTGCTCGCGGACGCCTGGGAGACCGTCGACTAGGTCCTAGGCCGCCTAGCGCGCGGGATCGACTCCGTAGGTCGTGGCGATGTCGTCCAGGACGGAGTGCGCCCCGTAGCGGCCGACGGCGCGCATCCAGGTCCGGTCGGGGACCTCGTGTACGGTGCCCCTCAGCCGGGCCCTCAGCGGGTTCGCCTCGAACTTCTCCCTGGTCTGGGCGCTGAGCCCGGCCTCGTCGCCGTAGCCGGAGACGACGATGTCGTCGGCGTCCATCAGGCCGATCCGCTCCAGTTCGAGGTTGGCCTTCCAGGTGCCGCCGGTACGAACTGGCCCTCGCCGCCCGCTACGCCGACCGGCTGGTGGCGATGCACGACGGCCGCGTCGTCGCCGTCGGCGCCCCCGACGAGGTGCTCACCGAGGACCTGTTGGCCGAGGTGTTCGCCCTGCGCGCCCGGGTGCGCCGCGACGAGGAGACCGGCTCCCTGGTGGTGATCCCGCTCGGCCGCTGACTCAGCGGCCCGCGCCGAGCAGCCTCGGGTCGGGCTGCTGCTCCACCACCGCGACCGGCTCCGGCTCCCCCGCCGCCGAGTACTGGGCCCCCACGAACCCGGTGAGGAACCCGACGACGAACACCGCGGCGACGACCTTCGCCGCGGACTTGACGCTCCAGTAGAAGCCCATGTCCTCATCCCCCTGCTCCGTGTCGCGCGTTCCGCGCCCCACCCAGGGTCCCGGAGAACCCGGCGCGGCCCAATGCCACGCGTCAGGGCTGGTGCGTGCCACTTGGCATGGAACGGGCCAGCGCGGCGAGGACCGCGGGCCGGGCGACGGTGATGCGCTTGCGGGAGGTGTGCACGACACCGCGGTCGCGCAGCACCGCGATCGCCCGCGCCACCGCGCGCAGCGACGCCCCGATGTGGTCGGCGATGTCCTGTTGGGTCAGCGGGAGCTCGACGCTGACCTTCCCGTCGGCGGACACGCCGTGGTCGCGGGCGAGGTGGAACAGGCAGCCGACGACGCGGTCGCTGACCTCCAGCGTGGCGATGTCGACCCTGGCCGCCTCGGCCTCGCGCAGCCGGTGGGCCAGGGCTTTGATCACCGCGAGGGACACCTCGGGGCGCTCGCGCACCGCCCTGGCGAACCCGGCCCCGCTGAACTGGGTCACGCGCACCGGCTCGATGGTGCGCACCGACGCCGTCCTCGGCCAGCCGAGCAGAGCCGCCATCTCCCCGATCACGTCGCCGGGGCCGCGCAGCGCGTAGAGGATCTCGCCGCCGTCCTCGACGGTGGTCGACACCCGCACCCAGCCCGCGCGCAGCACCTGCACGTGGTCGGTCGGGTCGCCCTCCCTGACCAGCACCTCGTTCGGCCCGTAGGCGCGCTCCACGCCCGAGGACAGCAGCGCGCGCACCTGTTCGGCGTCCAGGAAGGCCAGCAGCGATCCCGCCACCGGAACCGCCCTGTCGTCCATCGGTGCCCCCGGATCTCGATCTCCCCGCCGACGGTATCCCGCCGGGGGCCCCGAGCGCCCGTGCCTGGCCCTGAACGGAGTACCGGCGCCCGTTTCCTGGTCACGCGCGCGGCCGGGCTGCCAGAGTGGCGTGTCCACTCCGGCACCGAAGCGGGGGACCGTGACGAGCCTGCCGACGCACCGCGCCATCGCCGTCTTCGACGTCGAGGGGTTCAGCGCGGACTACCGCGACGACCGCGCCCGGCTGGCGGTGCGCGCGGCGATGTACCGGATGGTGGAGACCGCGTTCACCACCTCGGGTGTGCCATGGGGCATATGCTTTCGTGAGAACGTCGGCGACGGTGTCATCGTGGTCGTTCCCCCGACGGTGTCCAAGGTGCCGCTGCTCGATCCGCTGCCGGATCGCCTCGCCGCGGACCTCGCCGAGCACAACCGCCACGCGCGGGCCGCCGAGCGGCTGCGCATGCGCATGGTCGTGCACGCGGGCGAGGTGACCGAGGACGACAACGGCTTCTCCGGCGCGGCCCTGGTGCACGCGTGCCGGATCATCGACGCCGCCGGGCTGCGCACGGCCCTGGCCGGGGCCGACGGGCCGCTGGCGCTGGCGGTGTCCGACCCGGTGTACGAGGGCATCGTCCGGCAGGGGTACCGCGGGATCAGCGCAGCCGACTACCACCCGCTCCGCGTCGAGAGCAAGAACGGCAGGCTGCACGCCTGGCTGCGCCTGCCGGGCTCGTCGCACTCCCCCGCCCCCGCCCCCACCGCCCCGGACGTCGCCCGGCCCGAACCGCCGCGGCAGCTGGTGCCCGCACCCGCCGCGCTGGTCGGCCGCGACGCCGAGCTGGCCGCACTCGACGCGGCGGCCGCCGCTCACCGGCTGCTGGTCGTGACCGGCCCGCCCGGCGTCGGCAAGTCCGCGCTGGCGCTGCGCTGGGCACACGGGCGGGCGGACGGGCGCCCCGACGGCCAGCTGTACGCCGACCTCGGCGGGCAGCGCGACCCGGTGCCGCCGGAGGAGGTGCTGGGCCGCTTCCTGCGGGCGCTGGGGGTGCCCGCGGGGGCGGTCCCGCTGGAGCTGGACGAGCTGTCGGCCCGGTTCCGGTCCATCACCGCCGACCTCGACCTGCTGGTGGTGCTGGACAACGCCGCCTCCGCCGCGCAGGTGCGGGCGCTGGTGCCCGGCTCCCCTCGGGCGCTGACCGTGGTCACCAGCAGGCGCTCGCTCGGGGCGCTGGCCGTGGACGGCGCGCGGGTCGTGGAGGTCGGGCCGCTGCCGGTCGAGGCCGCCGTCGACCTCCTCGCCGCGCTGGCGGGCGACGGCCGGGTGCGGGCGGCCCCCGAGCACGCCGCCCGGCTCGCCCAGCTCTGTTCCGGCCTGCCCATCGCGCTGTGCGTCGTCGGCGCGCGGCTCGCCGGGCGGCCGAAGGCGACCCTGGCCAGGGCCGTCGACGACCTCGTCGACGAACGGCGCAGGCTCGCCCGCCTCTCCTTTGACCGAGACCTCTCCGTGGAAGTGGTGTTCGACGTGTCCTACCACGCCCTGTCCGAGCCCGCGGCGAAGCTGTACCGCACCCTCGGCCTGCACCCCGGCCCCCAGTTCGCCGTCGAGGCCGCCGCGGCGGCGATCGGGGTGGCGGGCGCCGACGCCGAGCCGCTGCTGGAGGAGCTGGCGGGCGCGCACCTGGTCGAGGAGCCCGAACCCGGCCGGTGCGGCCTGCACGAGCTGATCCGGCTGCACGCGCGGCAGCAGGCCGAGGCCGTCGACAGCGAGCGGGACAGATCCGTCGCGGTGCGGCGCTTCACCGACTGGTACCTGTCCACCGCGGTCTCGGCCAGCGCCCAGGTGACGCCGCACCGCGACGACCTGCGCTGCGATCTCGAGTACGCGCCGGTCGAGGCGACCGGGTTCACCGGCCACGGCGACGGTCTCGCCTGGCTGGAGCGCGAGCGGACCAACCTGCTGGCCGTCGCCCGCCAGGCGATGGAGCGCGGCTGGCCCGCCGCCGCCTGGCAGATCGCCGACGCGATGTGGGGCCTGTTCCTGTTCCGCTCGCACTACCGGGACTGGCTGGAGTTCGACCTGCTCGCCGTCGAGGCGACCCGCAGGGCAGGCGACGCGGCCGCGGAGGCCAAGGCGGCCGACCGGCTCGGCCTGCTGCACCACGCGCTGGGCCGCAACACCGAAGCCCTCGTCCACATGCGACGCGCGCAGGCGCTCTGGCACTCCCTCGGCGACGCGCACCGCTGCGCGCAGTCCATCGAGCGCCTCGGGTTCGCCCACCTGGACCTCGGCGAGGTCGACGTCGCGCTGCGGCACTTCCGCGACGCGCTGGCCGAGTACCGCCGCCTCGGCCAGGACCGCAGCACCGGCCTCGCCCTGATCAGCCTCGGCCGGGCCCTGCTCGACGCCGACCGCCCCGCCGAGGCGGCCGAGGCGCTGGCGGAGGCCACGGCCGTCTTCGACGGCCTGGACGTCGCCGACCCCTACAACCGCGCCCGCGCCCAGATCGCCCTCGGCCGCGCCGAGACCCGCACCGGCGACATCACCGGCGCGCGCGCCCGCCTGTCCGACGCCGAGCGCACGATGACCGCCCTGGACTCACCCCTCGGCGGGGCGGACGCGGCCTGGGCTCTCGGCGAACTCGAACAGGAGCACGGCGACCGCGCCTCCGCCCTGGCGCACTACCGGCGCACCGAGGCCGTCTTCGCCGCGCTCGGCAACCCCGGCCTGGAGCGGGTCCAGGCCCGGATCCGGTCGCTCTAGGCCTAGACGGCGAAGACCCGCCGGTAGGTCGAGGCGATGGGATCGTCGTCCACGTCGAGCACGGGCTGGCCGCCGGTCTCCACCCAGGCGTGGAAGGTGTGCGGGTCCTCCCGGAACCCGAAGCACCACAGGACCCGCTTGCGCCGCAGGGCGCCCGCGAGCACGGCGGTGAGCGACAGCTCCAGGCAGGCGACGCGGCCCGGGTACCAGCGGCTGACGTGCCGGGCCGCGGCCAGCCACTCCGCGACCTCGGCGGGGGAGGCGTCCCCGAGCACCGCCCGCCGCTTGATCCGCGCCACCGCGGCCGTGCAGGTGCGGAAAGGCAGCCGCAGCAGCACCAGCGCGCAGGCGAACGCGATCCTGGTGATCGCCCCGGTCCTCGGCGCCTGCCGGGGCGCGACCGCCATCAGCACGCCCGCGCCGCCGCGGGGCTGGACCACGGGCAGGTCGAGCAGCCCGCGGCGCACGAGCGCGTCGATGAGCGCGTCCGCGTCGGCGGTGAGGCGCTCGACGGCCACGGCGGGGTGCCGCCTCGCCAGTTCGCGCACCGCGGCCGCCACGTCGCCGGTTCGGCGCAGTTCCTCGAACAGCACCGCGCCGCTGGAGTTGAGCAGGTGCCACCGCCCGGTCTCGCGGTTGAGGACGACAAGGCCGCCCGCCCGGTCGTGACCGGTGTGAACCGAACCCGGAACGGTGAACCCGGTCATCGCGACGTCCCCTCGTTGGCCCGCAGCCACAGCTCGACGGCGAACACCTGGTTGAGCGCGCCCCAGGGGACGGGCAGGCCGCGCAGCGCGTCGTCCAGCACCGGGCGCACCAGGGACGGCTCGATCAGCCCGTGCTCGGCCAGCAGGCAGTCGTCGGCGAGCAGGTCCCGCAGCCCGCTAGCGGCCAGACGCGCGCCCGCGTGCGCGCTGGAGGTGTAATCCCCTTTGGTGGTCCGGCCCAGCACCGCCGCGGGAACCGCGCCCGCCAGCGCGGCGGCGAGCAGCGGCTTCGAGGCGTCCGGCCGCACCCGGTCGGCCCCGTGCAGGGCGAGGCACGCCCGAACCACCGCACTGTCCAGGAACGGCGCGTGCACGGCGACGCCGTACTCGTGGCCGATCATCCGCAACCGGCGCTGGGTAAGGCTTTGCAGCCGCATCTGCCCCGCCGTCACCAGGTCCGCCAGCTCCCAGCCCGCCGGCAGGTCCGCCGCCGAGCGCCGCACGTGCTCGGCGAGGTCGGCTGCCGCCTTCCTCCGCAACCAGGCCGCGCCCCGCGGATTCCACGGGCCCGTCCACCGTCGCGCCCACGAGGCGTCCGCGCGCGGCCGCTCGAGCGTCCGGGCGAGCGCGCGCAGCCCGTCACCGCGGCTGGCGGCGAGCACCGCGCCGTGCACCAGCGCCGAGGGCGCGGCGGTGCGCATGCGCCCCCAGGCGACGCAGTGGCGCCACAGTGCGGCGTAGTCGCCCCGCCGTGCGAGGTCGGCGAGGTAGACCGGCGACGCGCTGAGCACGAAGTCGCCGCCCTCCCCCACCAGGTGCAGGTCGCCGTGCTCGGCGGCGACGGCGAGCCGGGCCCGGAAGTGCCCGGCGGACAGGGCGGCCGGGTGCGGGTCGCAGTCGTCGGCGTCGAGCCTGCGGTACGGCAGGTCGTCGTCGGCGCAGGTGATCTCGTGGTGGCGCAGGGCCGAGTCCAGCTCCGCGTACCCGCGCGCCCTGAGGATGTCGTCCTCCACGGGCGCGTGGGCGTAGCGGAAGGTGAGCACCGGCAGCTCGGCGGCGTCGCGGACGGCCAGGAAGGCGAGTGAGGCGGAGTCGACGCCGCCGCTGAAGTCGGCGGTGACCCGCCCCAGCGCCATCCTCGCCCGCACCGCGGCGGCGAGCGCGGCACCCAGTTCCTCGGCGGCCTCACGCAACCGCGTGCCCGCCACGGGTCCGATCGGGTCCACACCGGAGAGCAGCGCGTGGCCGCCGCCGAGCTGCCACCGGTGCCCCAGCGGCAGCCGCGCCACTCCCGCGTAGGGGGTCGTCTTGGCGAGCAGGTCGCACGCGTCGGGGCAGACCATCCTGGCGGCCAGGGCGACACCGTCCACTTCGGCCGCGACGAGCGCGGCCACGTCTGCGGGGTGGTCGCCGATGTGCCAGTCGCTCGCGCTTTCGGCGGCATAGAAGGGAAATTGGCCCACCGGGTCGGTGCGCACGGCGGCCTCGTCGCCGCGCACCAGCACCGACGAGAAGCACCCGGGCAGCGCGTGCAGGGCGCTGACGTCACCGGTGCCGAGCGCCGAATCGGCCGCGGCCGCGAACCTGGTGGACCGCTCGGCGCAGGCGCCGAGGACCACGAGCGTCCCGCGGCGGTCGGCCACCATCCGCAGATCCGGGGACGGCCGCACCGAGAGGCTGACCCGGCCAGCAGGCGCGCTCCTGGCCTTCGCCACCGACAAGGACACCGACACCGCCGAATCCCGCGAGACTCAGCGTCCCGCCTCTTGGGCGGTCGGATCACCCGAACCATCGGAATTGCCGTTGGTGACCGCGTGGACCGCGCCGAGATCGACCACGGTGGGCGGCTCGTACTCCGCTTCCACGGCGGGGATCGCGTGGTCGTCGCTCACAGGGCCTCCAGCGTCCACTCCGGACCGTATCGAGACCGGTCGCTGTGAGTAGTGTAGCCGTAGCGGGAGTCACCCGCCAAGGTGATGATCGAGAAAGAAACCACCGATGACCTGCCGATGTCGACCACGCGCAGTTCATTATTCCGTCGACCGCATTCATCAGGATGGGCGTGTGCAGAATCGTTAACTGAAGCGTGGCAGCCCCGCCATGTCAGGAAGACCGCCTAAGGTTTACTCTTGGCCGCCTTCAAGTAGAAGGAACCAGCCTTTCGGAGGACGTCATGAGCCGTGCGGGAGAGAGCCCGGTCAACGCTCGATCGCTCCTGTGGACGCCTTCGGACTCGGTCCGGGACGTGAACCGCAGGCGGATCATCCGCGCCGTGATGGCGGGACCCGGAACCCAGGTCAGCATCGCCCGGCAGACACGGCTGTCCCAGGCGACGGTGTCGGGCATCATCTCCGACCTCCAGAAGGAGGGGATCGTCCGCGCCGACAGCGCCGAGGGCGAGCGGGGCAAGCGCATCCGGCTCGGCCCGGTCCGCGGCGTGGCCATCGGCGTCGAGGTCAACCACAACGGCCTCACCGTGGCCGCGCGCCGCCTGGACAACTCCAACGTGCAGTACGAGTCGATCGAGTTCGCCGCCGACCAGGGCGGCTCGCTGTGGGTGCGCGAGTCCGTCCGCCTCATCAAGGACCTGGTCGCCGAGATCGGCTTGGACGAGAACTACATCCTGTCCATCGGACTGGGCGTGCCCGCCGCGGTCGACCCGAGGACGGCCAGGGTGACCCAGGTCGCCGCCTCGCTGTCGTGGGACCTCAGCGGCGAGCCGGGAGCGCGCTTCCGCGACCACTTCCCGCACGTCCCGGTGATCGTCGACAACGAGGCGAACCTGGCGGCCTGGGGCGAGGCGACCTACGGCGCCGGCCGCGACCACGAGACCGTGCTCTTCGTGAAGGCGTCCACCGGCGTCGGGTCGGGGCTGGTCATCGGCGGGCTCATCTACCGGGGCAGGCATGGTCTCGCGGGCGAGATCGGGCACCTGACGATGGACCCGCTCGGGACCGTGTGCCGCTGCGGCAGCCGCGGCTGCCTGGAGACCTTCGTCGGCGGCGCGCGGCTGATCGACCAGGTGCGCCAGGCCTACGCGGGCTACCGGGTGGACCTGCCCGGCAGCCTGGAGAGCATGATCGAGCGGGCCAAGAACGGCGACGTCGTGTGCAGGCGCATCCTGCAGGACGCCGCCCGCAACATCGGGTTGGCCCTGGCCAGGGTGTGCAACCTGGTCAACCCGGAGATCGTCGTGATCGGCGGCGAGCTCGGCCGCGCCCCGGACATGATCGTCCAGCCGATGATGGAGGCGACCCGCCAGTACGCGCTGCACGGGATGTTCGAGGGCACCGTGCAGCCCATGACCATCGTCGGCTCGGAGCTGGGGCTGCACGCAGGCTCCCGAGGCGCCCTGGAGTTCGCGATCTTGGCCGACATGACCGTTCAGGATGCGAGCTAGCATCGGCACCTGATGAAGCCTTGACTTCGATCTGAAGTGTCTTACTCTTCCATTAGGGAGAGAAAGGCTCGCGCCATGCAGCAGTCGCCGTCACCCACACCGGAGTCCGGACCAGCGCGCCCGACCAGGCGCCCCTTCAACCTCCACGTCGCGCGCCGGGTCCAGCCCGGGTTCCGGCGCTTCCGCGACCTCGCCACCACCCGCACCGACACCCGCACCGACACCCGCACCGACACCCGCCCCGACATCCGCATCGCCCCCGCCGAGCCGGTCGAGGTGGCCGCGCCCGAGATCGGGCGCGAGGGCTGGTCGTCCTTCGGCCCGCAGCGCGACGTCCTGTTCGGCGTCCACACCGTCACGAGCCTCGCGCGGCTGGAGGACCTCAGCCCGCTGGTCGAGCAGGACCCCAGGGTCCAGCTGATCTACACCGCGGTGCCCGACCTGCTCGGCCACGGCGTGCCCGAGGCGCTGCGCGACCTCGACGTGCTCACCATCCCCTGGGAAGAGGCGGTGACCAGGGAATTCGACCTCGCGGTGTCCTCAAGCCTGCACCGCATGGAGGACATCCGCGCCAGCCGCCGCTTCGCCGCGCCGCACGGGGCGGGCTACAACAAGCTGTGGCCCGCCTGGTCGCCGATGTGCGCGGGCGGCGAGCGGCAGGTCTACGGCCTGGACAGCTGGTCGCTGCTGGACGAGGTCGGCAACCCCATCTTCGACGCCGTCGTCCTGCCCCACTACGACCACCTCACCACGCTCACCAAGCAGTGCCCGCAGGCCGTGCCCTACGCGCTGGTCGGCGGCGACCCGTGCCACGACCGCCTGCTGCACTGCCTGGACAAGCGCGACTGGTACCGCTCCGAGCTGGGCGTGCGCTCCGGACAGGTGCTCGTCGCGGTGGCCTCCACCTGGGGTGATCGATCCCTGGTGTCGCAACACCTTGACTACCTCACCCGGCTGCCCGCCGAACTGCCCGCCGACCACCGCGTCATCGCCACCGTGCACCCCGGCGTCTGGGCCAAGCACGGCACCAGGGCGGTGCGCGGCTGGCTGCGGCGCATGCGCGACGTCGGCGTCGACCTGGTGGACGCCCGCGAGGACTGGCGCGGCCTGATCGCCGCGGCCGACGTCGTGCTGGCCGACCACAGCTCGCTCGGCGTCTACGCCGCGGGCGTCGGCCGCCCGCTGATCCTGAGCCACTACGCCGCGGGCGAGGTCGACCCCGACTCGGTGCTCGCCGACCTGGCCCGGCGCAGCCCGGTCCTCGACCCGGCGCGGCCCCTCCTCGGCCAGCTGGAGGAGGCGCGCAAGGCCCAGCCCGCGCAGTGGGAGGTCGCCCAGCGGCGGCTCGCCTCGCTGCCCGGCCTCTCCGCCCAGGTCATCCGCCAGGCCTTCTACCGCCTGCTCGAACTTCCCGAGCCCGCGGCGGGCGCCGAGTGGCCCTCGGTGCCCGCCCCGCGGCTGGTGGTCGACCGTTAGACCTTGAAGGTCTCCGCCGTCGGCGAGGTGTTGTCCCGGCTGCCCACCCACGCCTCGATCGCGTCGACGGCCTGGGCGACCGGGACCCCGTTGATCTGGGTGCCGTCGCGGAAGCGGAAGGAGACCGCGCCCGCCTCGACGTCCTTGCCGCCCGCCAGCAGCAGGAACGGCACCTTCTGCAGCGTGTGGTTGCGGATCTTCTTCTGCATGCGCTCGTCGGAGGTGTCGACCTCCACGCGCAGGGCGCGCGCCTTCAGCGACTTCGCCACGCCCAGCAGGTGCTCGACGTGCTCGTCGGCGACCGGGATGCCCATCACCTGCACCGGCGCCAGCCACGCCGGGAACGCGCCCGCGTAGTGCTCGGTCAGCACGCCGAAGAACCGCTCGATCGAGCCGAACAACGCGCGGTGGATCATGACCGGGCGCTGGCGGGAGCCGTCGCCCGCGGTGTACTCCAGCTCGAACTTCTCCGGCAGCATGAAGTCCACCTGGATGGTCGACATCTGCCAGTGGCGGCCGAGGGCGTCCTTGGCCTGCACCGAGATCTTCGGCCCGTAGAACGCCGCGCCGCCCGGGTCGGGCACCAGGTCCAGGCCGGAGTCCTCGGCGGCCTCGCGCAGGGCGTTGGTCGCCTTCTCCCACACCTCGTCGGAGCCGATGTACTTCTCGTCGTTGCGGGTCGAGAGCTCCAGGTAGAAGTCGTCGAGGCCGTAGTCGCGCAGCAGGTCGAGCACGAAGCCCAGCAGCGACTTCAGCTCCTCCTGCACCTGCTCGGGGGTGCAGAAGATGTGCGCGTCGTCCTGGGTCATGCCGCGCACGCGGGTCAGGCCGTGGATGACGCCGGACTTCTCGTAGCGGTACACCGAGCCGAACTCGAACATGCGCAGCGGCAGCTCCCGGTACGACCGGCCGCGGGAGCGGAAGATCAGGTCGTGGAAGGGGCAGTTCATCGGCTTGAGGTAGTAGTCCTGGCCCGGCTTGCGGACGGTGCCGTCGGCGTTGAGCTCGGCGTCGAGGTGCATCGCCGGGTACATGCCGTCGCGGTACCAGTCCAGGTGCCCCGAGGTCTGGAACAGCGCGCCCTTGGTGATGTGCGGGGAGTAGACGAACTCGTAGTCCTCCTCCTCGTGCCGCTTGCGCGAGTAGTCCTCCATGACCCGCCGGACGATGCCGCCCTTGGGGTGGAAGACGGCCAGGCCGGAGCCGATCTCGTCGGGGAAGCTGAACAGGTCCAGCTCGACGCCGAGCTTGCGGTGGTCGCGGCGCTCGGCCTCGGCCAGCAGCTCCAGGTGCCTGTCGAGGGCCTCCTGGGACTCCCACGCGGTGCCGTAGATGCGCTGGAGCTGCGGGTTCTTGTCGTTGCCGCGCCAGTAGGCGGCCGCGACGCGCATCAGCTTGAAGGCGGGGATGTGCTTGGTGGTGGGCACGTGCGGGCCGCGGCAGAGGTCGCCCCACACCTTCTCGCCCGAGCGCGGGTCGAGGTTGTCGTAGATCGTCAGCTCGCCGCCGCCGACCTCCATGACCTCGGAGGTGTCGATGCTGTCCGGGCTGTCCGGGCCGCCCTTGATGTCGACCAGCTCCAGCTTGAACGGCTCGTCGGCCAGCTCGGCCTTCGCCGCGTCCAGGGAGTCCACCACGCGCCGGGAGAAGCGCTGGGCGCCCTTGATGATCTGCTTCATGCGCTTCTCCAGCGCCAGCAGGTCCTCGGGGGTGAACGGGGTGTCGACCCGGAAGTCGTAGTAGAACCCGTCCTTGACCGGCGGTCCGATGCCCAGCTTGGCGTCCGGGAACTGCTGCTGCACGGCCTGGGCGAGCACGTGCGCGCAGGAGTGGCGGATGACGGCGCGGCCGTCGTCGGAGTCGGCGGCGACCGGCTCGACCTCGGTGTCGGCGTCCGGGGTCCAGGACAGGTCGCGCAGGTCGCCGTGCGCGTCGCGCACCACGATGACGGCGTCGGGGCCCTTGCCGGGCAGTCCGGCCTCGCGGACGGCGGCGCCCGCGGTAGTCCCCGCGCGCACCACCACGCTCGTGGGGGCGGCGGGCACGGGCTGCGGCTGGGACACGACGGCTCCTGTTCGGGCAGAGGTCAGCTGAACAGGAGAGATGCTATCGAGACGGCGCGACCGCGTTTACCGCGTGCCCTCCCCCGCGCGGGATCTCGCCGCCGTGATCGGCCGCCACCGCTACCGCATGCCCTCCATGCGCAGGATCTCGTCGCTCTGCTCGGCGACGACGTGGTCAGCCATCTCCTGGACCTTGATGTCGTCGCCACGGCCCTTGACCTCGGTCGCCATCTGGATGGCGCCCTCGTGGTGGCGGATCATCAGGTCGATGAAGAGGCGGTCGAACGCCGGGCCGGAGGCGGCAGCGAGCGCGGACATCTCCTCGGCGGTGGCCATGCCGGGCATGGCGGCGTGGGCGTGGGCGTCGGTCGGGTTCACCGCGGGCAGGTCGTGGCCGGTCAGCCAGCGGTTCATCATCCCGATCTCCGGGCCCTGCGCGTCGGCGATGCGGCTGGCCAGACCCTTGAGCTGGGTGTTCTGGGCGCGCTCGGGGGCCAGCGCGGTCATCTCCACCGCCTGCTGATGGTGGACGATCATGTTCCGCACGTAGGCGATGTCGGCGTCGTTGGGCTTGGCCTCGGGGATCGCGGTCTGGACCTCGTCCTGCGACAGGGTCCGGTTGTCCTCGCCGGGCTTGCCCGGCTGCACGATCGTGTGGTCCGGCGGTGGGGCCTCCTCGGCGCACCCCGCGGCGCCGAGAACCGCGAGCACCCCGGCACAGGTGATGAGCATTCCCCGCACAAGTCCTCCCAACAGCGGCGACGCCGAACCGCGCCCGACGGTACCCCGAGCGGCGGCGGCGGGCGAACAACCGTTCAACTGGGAACGAGACCAGATAAGTGAGGGTGGTTTGAACGGCTAACAACGACAATACTGCGGGCAGCCAACCTGAGAGAGGGGTGTGTGCAGCGTGTCTTCCACCCGACGCGACCGGCGCCGAACACGTGTTGCCGTCATGGGGGCGGCCGTCGTCGCCGCGGCCACGGTGCTCGGGACCGCCTCCGCGTCCGCGCAGAGCGAGTTCCCCGCACCTGACCAGATCGTCACGAGCCCGAACGTCAAGCACTTGGCCAACATCCCGGCCACCGCGCCGCTTGCGGGCACCGGGTCGACCGGCACCGACATCGCGTTCCAGGACACCTACGCGTTCGTCGGCAACTACCTCGGCTTCACGATCTACGACATCAAGAACCCGCGCCAGCCCAAGATCCTCAGCCAGGTGCTGTGCCCGGGTTCGCAGAACGACATCTCGGTCACCGGCAACCTCGTGGTGCTGTCGACGGACTCGCGCCGCAGCGACGACTCCTGTTCCTCGACCGCGCAGAACGACGGCACCAAGGCCTACTGGGAGGGCATCAAGGTCTTCGACGTCAGCGACAAGCGCAACCCGCGCTACGTCGCCGCCGTCGAGACCGCCTGCGGCTCGCACACCCACACGCTGGTTCCGGACAAGCGCGGCAAGGACGTCTACGTCTACGTCTCGTCGTACTCCCCCTCGGCCAGCATCTCCAAGTGCCAGCCCCCGCACGACTCGATCTCGATCGTGAAGGTCCCGCTGAAGAACCCGGCCTCGGCCGCGGTCATCGCCACCCCGAACCTGTTCCCGGACGGCGGCAACCCGGGTCGCCCCGGCTCCGTGGCGACCGGCATGACGTCGGCGACCTCCGGCTGCCACGACATCACCGCCTACCCGTCGAAGAACCTGGCGGCGGGCGCGTGCATGGGCGACGGCATCCTGATGGACATCTCCGACCGCGAGAAGCCGCGCGTCATCAACCGCGTCCAGGACGACCAGCACTTCGCGTTCTGGCACTCGGCGACGTTCAACAACGACGGCTCGAAGGTCCTCTTCACCGACGAGCTGGGCGGCGGCGGCGCGGCCACCTGCAACGCCACGATCGGCCCCACCCGCGGCGCCAACGCGATCTACGACATCACCGGCCGCGGCGACGGTCGTCTGCTGGAGTTCCGCAGCCTGTACAAGATCGACCGGCACCAGACCTCCGCGGAGAACTGCGTGGCCCACAACGGCTCGCTGATCCCGGTGCAGGGCCGCGACATCTTCGTGCAGTCCTGGTACATGGGCGGCGTGCAGATCATCGACTTCACCGACTCGCGCAACCCGGTGGAGATCGGCTACTTCGAGCGCGGCCCGGCGGCCAACCCGGCCGAGAGCGGCGGCTCGTGGTCGGCGTACTGGTACAACGGCTACATCTACTCCTCCGACCTCGGCAAGGGCTTCGACGTCCTGGAGATCAACGACCCCCGCACCAACCCGGCGAAGAGCGTTCGCATCAACGAGCTGAACGTCCAGTCGCAGGTCCCCTACAAGTGGTGATCTGAGCCCAGCGCACCCAGGAGCCCCGGCAGCCCGGCTGCCGGGGCTCCTGCATGCTTGGCCCATGCGACCTCTGCGCTACAGCGCGTTCAGCGCCGATCCCGCGGGCGGCAACCCGGCGGGTGTCGTCCTCGACGCGTCCGGGATGGACGAGGCCGAGATGCACGCCGTCGCGGGCGAACTGGGGTACTCGGAGACGGCGTTCCTGTTCCCCGGTGACGTCATCCGCTACTTCAGCCCGCTGGCCGAGGTCCCCTTCTGCGGCCACGCCACCATCGCCACCGCCGTCGCCCACGCCCGCTCGCACGGCCCCGGCACGCTGGTGCTGTCCACCCGGGCGGGCGAGGTCCCGGTGACCACGGCCCTGGACGCCACCGGCGCCGTCACCGCCACCCTCACCAGCGTCGCCCCCCGGTCCCAGCCCCTCACCGACCTGCCCGCCCTGCTGAGCGCGCTGCGCTGGCCAGCCGCCGACCTCGACCCCGCGCTGCCCGCGGCGCTCGCCTACGCGGGCGCCTGGCACCCGATCATCGCCGCCGCCACACGCACGCGTTTGGCGGAACTTGACTACGACTACCCCGCACTGAGCGCGCTGATGGCCGAGCGGGGCTGGACCACCGTCAACCTCGTTTACCGCGAGTCCGCGTCGGTCTTCCACTCCCGCAACCCGTTCCCCCCTGGCGGCGTGGTCGAGGACCCCGCCACCGGGGCCGCCGCGGCCGCGCTCGGCGGGTACCTGCGCGAGCGCGCCCTGGCCGCGGGCGAGATCACCGTCCACCAAGGGGTCGACATGGGCAGGCCGGCGCTGATCACGGTCGGCATCCCCGCCGAGGGCGGCATCTCCGTCAGCGGGACGGCGGTGGAGATCGGCTGAGCCGGGCCGCTCAGGCGGGGATGATGTGGTCCACGAAGCCGTAGGCCAGCGCCTCCTCGGCGGTGAACCACATGTCGCGGTCGGCGTCGCGGGCGATCCGCTCGACGGGTTGTCCGGTGTGCGCGGCGGTGATCTCGGCGATGCGCCGCTTCATGCGGGCGAAGATCGCCGCCTGGATACCGATGTCGCTGGCGCTGCCGCCGATGCCCGCGGAGGGTTGGTGCAGCAGCACATGCGTGCTGGGCAGCAGGTAGCGCTTGCCGCGCGCGCCCGAGGACAGCAGGAACTGGCCCATCGACGCCACGAACCCGAGCCCGATCGTGGCGACGTCGGGCTTGATGTGGTTCATCGTGTCGTGGATGGCCATGCCCGCCGTGACCGAGCCGCCAGGGGAGTTGATGTAGAGGGTGATGTCGCGCTCGTCGTCGTCGGCGGCGAGCATGAGCAGCCGCATGGACAGCCGGTTGGCCACCTCGTCGTCCACGGCCGAGCCGAGGAAGACGATGCGTGAGGCGAGCAGTTGCTCGAAGACCGGATCGCGCGGGTCGGCCGCCGCGCCGGACGCGGCGATCAGTTCAGGAACCGTCATCTCTCCCCCTGGGTCGGCGATGCCTACCCCGACGACGGTAGCCGCGCTTTCCGTGCTCCAGAACGCCTTTCGCGGTCGGCGAACCACCTGGGCCGGGCGGACCGGCACCCGCCCGGCCCGCGGTCTACTCCACGGTGATCTCGCCCATCTTCGACCAGCCGGTCGCGCCCTCGATCGTCGTGCTGACGATGTCCGGGGTGCGAGCCACCAAGGGGGTCATGGTGGCCAGCCCGGCGCGGAAGTGGTCGGAGTTGACGTGGGCCTCGGCGGCGTCGTCCTGGAACGCCTCGACCAGGACGAAGGTGTTCTCCTCCTCCACGCTGCGCGACCACTCGAACCACAGGTTGCCCGGTTCGGCGCGGGTGGCCTCGGTGAAGGGGCGGACCCGCTCCAGCCAGGTGTCGGCGTGCTCGGGCTTCACGGGGAACTTGACCACAATGAAGATCATGTCCGGGAATCCTAATCGTCGGGCGGGGTAACCGCAGGTCAGGGGACGAGGATCGCCCGGCCGCGGACGTGGCCCGCTTCCAGGTCGTCCAGGGCGTCCTGGAAGTCCTCCAGCGGGTACTTGACCGTGTGCAGGCGGACCTTGCCGCGCGCGGCGAGCGCCATCAGGTCGCACAGGTCGGTGTAGAAGCCAACCAGGTTGCCGATGAAGTTGATCTCGGCGGAGACGATGTCGATCGTCGGGGACGTCGATGTTCTCGCCGTAGCCGACGACGTGGTAGTCCCCCGCGCGGCGCAGCATCGCGACGCCCTCCTTGGTTGCCCCGGCACGACGGTGATCTCCGGCGGCTTGTGGTAGCCGACGCGCTGCCCGCGTGGGCGGCGGGCGAGCTGGTCCCGGCGCTCGCCGGGGCGCGGGCGCCGTTCGTGCTGACCGCCTCCGGCGCGGTGCCCGACGAGCCGGCGCCGCTGGTGGACACCGTCGTGGAGGCGCCCGCGCTGCGGCTGCGGCCCGACGACGTCCTGCCGCCGGCCCACCACTTCGCCCGCCGCGACCGTGGCCGCGACGTCGCCTTCACCCCCGCCGAGCGCGCGCTCACCACCTGCGACTGGCCGGAGAACGCCGAGCAGCCGCGCCGGGTCGTGCGGACCGGGCGGACACCGTCGACCTGCGGCATCTGCCCGCCGAGGTGGTCACCGGCGGCGGACACCGGCTCAGCAGGATGCAGGCGATCGAGCGCGACGAGATCGTCCGCTGCCTGGCCGAGCCGGGTGTCACCGTCGGCGCGGCGGCAGCCCGGCTCGGCAGGGGCAGGGCGACGATCTACCGCAAGATGGCCCAGTACGGGATCACCGCGCGGCGGCTGCGCTCCTGAGGAAGTCCAGCACCGGCCCGGTCTGGCCCAGCACGGCGTGTCCGACCTCAGGAAGGACGGTGACCGTGGCGTGCGGCACGGCGCGGCGCAGGCGCTCGGCGGTGCCCCGGGAGTCGAGCATGGCGTCGCGCGCGCCGACGATCGCCAGCACCGGCATGGTGAGCGCCGCGAGCGCCGCGTCGGAGAAGATCGGCAGGCGGTCGTAGCGGGGGCGGAACTGCCGGAAGATCGCGACGAGGTAGTCGGCGACCTCGGGGGTGTCCACCCCGGTGGCGGCCTTGATCGAGCGGTGCGCGCCCCAGGAGCCGAAAGGCTTGTACAGCAGTGCTTTGACCAGGAAGCCGACCTTCTGCCTGCCGATCCCGCCCGGGCACAGCAGTCCCAGCGCGCTCACCCGGTGCGGCCGGGTGCTCGCGTAGTCGGTGGCCAGCCAGCCGCCCAGCGACGCGCCGACGAACGCGGCGGCGTCGAGTCCGAAGTGGTCAATCACGTCGTCGAGCCACGGGGCCAGGGTGTCCAGCGGCGGCCGGGACTGCGCCGAGCGGCCGGGCTCGCCGACGACGTCGACGGCGAGCACCCGGAAGTGCTCGGACCACGCGGCGACGTCGCCCGCCCACATCGCCGCGTTCGAGCCGGAGCCGTGCAGCAGCACCAGCGGCGGCGCGTCCGGCGGCCCGCTGGCGAGGACGAAGGTGTCGCCCTCGCGGGTCGCGGCGGTGTGGCGCTCGGCGGGCACCGGCCACCGGTCCAGGTACTCGGTGTAGCGGGCCTGGATGTCGCGCCTGCCCGCCTCGGTCTTGTAGATCACGGCTCCAGCACCGCCTGCAGGTACTCCAGCAGGTGCCTGGTGTCGGCCAGCCCGCCGATCACGACGACCTTCATCCGGCCTCTCCCCTCGTCGTAGGCCGTCTGCACCCGCAGCGGCTGGTCGGCGGCCTCGGTGCGCACGGCGGTGAGCAGGGTCGAGACCCGGTGGGCGGCGTCGCGGCTGACCGCGTCGATCTCCACGACGGTCGTCACGTCGACGTGCCGCTTCCGCCTGACCTCCTCGGCCTCGCCCACCGGCTTGCCGAGCAGCGCTTCGAGGTCCGCCCGCGCGATCCGGTACTGCTTGCCGATCCGCACGGCTTTCAGCCGCCCGTCCCGGACGTAGCCGCGCACGGTGCGCACGTGCAGTCCGAGCTGCTCGGCGACCTCTTCGGCGGAGTACAGCTCTTTGGCCATGTCATTACGCTAACATCCCTATACGTCGCCTGTCGATGTACTTATAGGTACGTTTACGTATGTTCGGCTCATGGTGCGGCATGGCCGTAAGGTCGCGATGTGACGCGCAACCGGTTCTACCGCGACGGCAGGCTCGTGGAGGAGGACGTCCCCGTCGACCGGGCCGCGGAACTCCTGGCCGAACCGGACACCGTCGCCTGGCTGGACCTCGCCGCCCCGTCCGAGGCCACCCTGAACCGCGTCGGCGACGCGCTGGGCCTGCACGAACTGGCCCGCGAGGACGCCCTGCACCGCCGCCAGCGCCCCAAGGTCGACCGCTACGACAACCACCTGTTCCTCACCGCCTACACCGTCTCCCCCGACGCCCGGCACACCCACGAGATCAGCGCCTTCATCACCCCGCGCGCCCTCATCACCGTCCACGGCGGCGACGTCGACATGTCCGAGGTGACCCGCCGCTGGGACGGCACGGCCCACCTCGCCGACAGCGGCGCCGCACACCTGCTCCACGGCCTCCTCGACCACACCGCCGACACCCACGCCGCCGCGGCCGACACCCTGGAAGACCACCTGGACACCCTGGAGGACCGCGTCTTCGCCGACGACCGCGACCCCACTCTCACCCGCGACCTCCTCGCCACCCGCCGCGCCCTCACCACCCTGCGCCGCACCGCCCTCCCCATGCGCGAGGTGATCGCCGCCCTCACCCACCCCGACCACGGCGTCACCGACCACACCACCGCCCCGTACTTCCACGACCTGGCCGACCACGCCCTCCGCACCGCCGAACACACCACCGCCCTGCGCGAAACCCTGACGACCATCCGCGAGACCCAGCTGACCGTGCAGGGCAACCGCCTCAACCTGATCATGAAGAAGGTGACAGGCTGGGCAGCGGTGATCGCCGTCCCCACAGCCATCACCGGCTTCTACGGCCAGAACGTCCCCTACCCGGGCTCAGGCCAACCCTGGGGCTTCTGGACCTCCACCGCCGCGACGGCCTTGCTCAGCATCGGCCTGTACGCCCTCTTCAAGCGCAAGGACTGGCTGTAGCGAGGTCAGCGCCCACCCACACCGGCCCCATGACGGCCCGCCGCTGCGCAGGCGCGTCCTCCCGCCCGAACTTCCGCCGCTCGACGCGGTACACACAATCGATGCCCAGCCAGTGCAGGTGCGCGACGTCTTGTGGTGATCAGCGGCGCTCTTGGCCTCCAGGATCTCGTGCCCGTCCGACCCGACAGACCAAGACGGTGGCGAACTCGCGGTTGTAGGAGGTGGCAGCGGTGTGCACACGCTCGGCGGGCACCACCGACCCAGACCGAGCGCCCAGAGTAACGATCATGAACTGAGTTGCCACCCGTCCGCGTGACGGTCAGCGGTGGGCGGCGACCCACGCCGTCAGGTCGTCGGCGTCGACGGGCAGGGCCGCCGACAGGTTCTCGACCCCGTCCGCGGTGATCACCAGGTCGTCCTCCACGCGGACGCCGACTCCCCGCAGCTCCGGCGGCACCGTCAGGTCGTCCGGGTGGAAGTACAGCCCCGGCTCCACCGTCAGCACCATGCCCGGCTCCAGCGCCGCCAGCTGGTACGCCTCGAACCCGGCGTGCGCGCAGTCGTGCACGTCCAGGCCAAGGTGGTGCCCGGTCCCGCACACCATGTACCGCCGGTGGTGCTGACCCCGCGCCGACAGCGCCTCGTCCACCGACACCGGCAGCAGTCCCCAGTCGTGCAGCCCCTGCGCCAGCACCGCCGATGACGCCGCGTGGAAGTCGCGGAACTCCTTGCCCGGCCGCACCTCCGCCAGCGCCGCCAGGTGGGCGGCGTGCACCAGGTCGTACACCCGCCGCTCGGCGTCCCCGAACGACCCCGACACCGGGAACGTCCGCGTGATGTCCGCTGTGTACAGGCTGTTCGCCTCAACACCGACGTCCAGCAGCAGCAGCGCGTCCTCCGCCACCGGCCCGTCGCAGCGGGTCCAGTGCAGCACCGGGGAGTTCGGTCCCGCCGCCACGATCGAGGCGTACCCGGGCCCGTTCCCCGCGGCTCGTGCCCGCCGGTCGAACGTCCCCTGCAGCCACCGCTCTCCCCCGCCCCGGACGGCCTCGTCCAAGGCGCCCACGACATCGCCGAAACCCTGGATCGTCGCCGCGACGGCCGATCGCAGCTCCGCGATCTCCCAGTCGTCCTTGACCCGGCGCAGCTCGGCCAGCACCTCGCGCAGCCGCGGGCTGTGGGCGCCGACGAGCGCGTCCAGCCACGGGTCGGTTCCCCGGGCGGCCAGCGCGGCGGGGTGGCGGCCGCGCAGGGCCGACGGCAGGTCCTCCAGCGGGCGGCACGGGATGCCCAGGGCGCGTTCCCACTCGCGCGGGGTCGCCGAGCGGCCCACCCAGAAGCGGCTGGTGTCGGCGTCGGCGAAGAAGTCGGTCTCGTGCGGGGCGGCCGGGGCGGGCAGGTAGACGGTCGCCTCGTGGCCTTCCGGCACGGGGGTCATCACCAGGACCGCGCCGGGGGCCTGGCAGCCGGTGAGCCAGACGAAGTCGGAGTCGGCGCGGAAGCCGTGGAAGGTGTCGTTCGAGCGGACGGCCGGGCGGCCCGCGGCGAGGGCGACGCGCTTGCGGGGGAACGCGGCGGAGAGCCGGTCGCGGTGGGCGGCGGCGGCCTCGGCCGCTCCGGGCGGGCAGGGGGCGTCGTGCTCGCGGCGCTCCCAGTCCTCGCGCATCCACGCGCGGAATCCGTCGGCGTCGGCCAGCGCGCCCCTCAGCTCGTCCATCCCCGCCCTTTCCGTGTGCGTCGCCCCAGTCTCACCACCGGGGGCATCCGGGGGTCATGCACATTCGGATTCACCGCGGCGATGGCCATAAACCGCTTCAATGGCATTGTCTATAGCGGAATCCAGTCCTTGGAGCAGCCGATATCCCGCGCCTACACTTTTGCGGTGGAACTGGAGCTGCGGCACCTGCGGACCGTCGCCGTGATCGCCGAGACGGGCAGCCTGACCAAGGCGGCCGTCGTGCTCGGCCTGTCGCAGCCCGCTCTGTCGGTTCGGCTCAAGCGGCTGGAGGAAGAGGTCGGCGCGCCGCTGTTCACCCGCGGCTCGACCGGGGTCGTGCCGACCCTGTTCGGGGAGTTCGTGCTGCTGCGGGCCCGGGCCATCCTTGCCGCCGTCGGGGAGCTGCGGCGCGGCGCGGCCCGGTTCGCCCAGCAGGCGAGCAAGGTGGTGCGGATCGGCGGCTCGGCCGGGTCGGTGCTGCTGGGCCTGGCCGAGCGCCTCGACGCCGACCTGCCGTCCGTCGACGTCCGGCTCGCGATGGAGTACTCGCCGCTGCTGCTGCGCGACCTGGTCGCGGCGGGCCAGCTCGACCTGGTCACCACCGTCGACTACCCGGGTTTCGAGATCCCCGAGCACGACGTGCTGCGCTGCGCGGTCATCGAGGAGGAGCCCGTCTTCGTCGCCGTGCCGGCGACCGACCCGCTGGCCGCCAGGAGCGCGATCGCGCTGGGCGACCTCGCCGCCCACAGCTGGGTGCTGAGCCCGCCGGACGGCGCGGGCTGGCCGGACGCCTTCCACATCGCCTGCGCCCAGCACGGTTTCAGCCCCGATGTCCGCTACACCACGCCCAACTCCGACTCGATCCGCGCGCTGGTGTCCGCGGGCCGCGCGGTCGCCCCGGTGCAGCCGGTGTACTTCGCCGACGGCGACGTCGCGGTGCGCCCGCTGGAGGGCAACCCGGTGTCGCAGCGCCACATCATGCTGTGCCCGCGCGACGGCGCCCTGGCGCGCAGGCTGACCGTCCTGGTGGAGTTCGCCCGCGACGCCTACTGGTCGTTCGTCCGCGAGCACACCGCGCACTTCGACCTGCTGCGCGCGGGCCGCTGAACCCGGCGGGCGCGCAGCCCGCCGGGTCCACGCCGCTCAGAACCGGGCGCTGACCGACACTCCCGCGCAGCCCGGGTTGCCGCGCAGGCTGACGTAGAGGTACCCGGACGGCGGGGAGTTCACGGTGATGGACTCCGCGTTACCCGACGTGGTAGAGCGGTGGGTGGCGTTGGCGGCCGTCGCCCAGGAGCGCGGGCTGTAGTAGAGGTCGCAGTTGCCTGTGCCGCCTGAGGAGGTGATCCGCAGTTGGCTCTTCCCGGCGGGCATCGACAGGTACAGGTAGTCGTACCCGGAGCCGGAGGCCGACCGGTTCGACCGCGTGCAGCCGTTGCCCAGCTGACGCGCGTCGGCCTCCGCGCATTCACCGCCCGGCTGCTGGGTGCCGCAGTCACCACCCGCGCACCGGCCCAGCCACGAGTACCAGTCACTGTCGTAGCGGCTGCCGACGGTCGTGCCCAGGAACGACCGCGCGCCGTTCCAGTCGCCGCGCCGGTAGAGCCCGAGCACGGTATCCACATCGGACCGCCGTGACTGGATCATGTAGCGCACGGCCAGGTAGCCCCACCGGTAGACCCGTGTGGTGTCGTGGCTGTATGTCGTGCCGAACAGCGTGCTCAGCGCGTGCGTGCGCTTGCCTGCTTCGGTGATCGCCTCTGGATAGGCGAGATTGCGGTAGCTGTAGGACACGTACTCGGCGAAGCCCTCGATCCACCAGATGGTCGGCGTGGTGACGTTGGAGGTGAAGTCGCCGTGCAGGTTGAAGCGGCCGTCGAGGTAGTGGGTGTACTCGTGGTTGAGATTCCAGATCGCGAACTCCGGCAGCAGCCACTCGGCCTCGTAGGCGATGAACCGCGCCTGGTTGCCCGCCGCCGACGGGTCGCCTTCCAGGTACATGCCGCCGTTGTTGGTGTCGATGCCCCACATCGCGCCCGCGTACGTGCGGTAGTCGGTGCTGGAGTCGTAGACGATGACCTCAAGGCTGGTGTTGCGGTCCCCCGCGACCGGCCCGGTGTCGCGGGCGATATCGTGGAAGTGGGCGTCCTGCCGCAGCAGGCTCGAACAGGTCTGCGACAGCTGCGCCGCGGTGATCCGCTGCGCCCGCACGCGCAGTGTGGACGCACACGAGTGGGTGATCGGCAGCACCTCGGCCAGCAGCCGCTCCTGGAGGTCGCAGACGCCGTAGGCCGAGCAGTTCGCCCGGTCGTAGGAGTCGGCCATCTCGGCGACGCCGACCCACAGCGGCGCGGTCGCGCCGGTGCTGGAGGAGACGGCCAGCAGCTGCCGGACCTGCGGCCGCACGGTGGGCCGCAGCACGTCGTGCTGCAGGAAGCGCGCCAGCTCCCGTCCCGCGTTCGAGGTCAGGTAGGACCGCGGGCCGGGGAGCAGGCCGAGGTTGCGCAACGCGAAGTCGCGCAGCGCGGTCAGGACGCCGGTGTCCGCGGTGACCGCCGCGACGAACTCCGGGCGGTTGTGCCCGCGGAACAGCACCGTGTGGACGGAGTTCACCGCGTTCACCATGCTGGGGAACTGGTCGTAGGCGTCGCTGTAGCCGTTGAGCAAGCGTTTGACAACCCGCAGGTACCGCGCGCCGAGGTCGGCGCTGTCGATGAGCACGACCGCCTCCGAGAGCACCGCGCCGTTGCGCTCGGTGACCTCGAACGCGCGCGGACCGCCGAAGAACGCGTCGAGCGCGGACCGGCTCGCCGCGTTCAGCGCGGGCCCGTACTCGCCGACGATCGGGTTGTACCACTGCACGTAGTACCCGGCCCGCAGGAACAGCACGAGCCGCCCCGCGCCGGTGGAGTCGTCACCAGGGTAGGCGGCAGCGACCGAACGCAGCCGTTGCGCCACGGTCACCATCTGCGCCTCGCTGAAGGTGCGCTGCGCGTCGGTCCCGGTGAGCGAGAAGAGGGCGTTGACGCAGGAGAGGTCCGACGCCGCGACCTTGTCCGCCAGCGCGCTCCCGGTCAGGCCGATGATGCCGCACTCGTTCGCGGCGCGGTGCGCGGCCTCGGGCAGGTCGTAGTCGGCGCGCTGGGCCTCCCGTGAAGCCGGCAGCGGTGCGCGCTCCCGCACGGGCAGCGCATCGGCGGCGACGTGCTCGGAGTGTCCTGTGTGGTCGGCAGCGCCGACGGGCGGCGGCCCGTCGGCGGCCACGGCCGGCGGCGGGGCGGCGGTGGCCCCGGATGCCGGGGCCGAGTGCGCGCCGGTGAACACCAGCGCGGCGGCGAGTAACAGTAATGGGGCATGACGACGTTGTCCGAATGCCATCGCACGGCACCTTTCACAAAGCCCTGGAGGGCTTTGAAAGCAGGGTGATAAAGGCGTCGCGCGACTAGCACCGGTGGTTCAGACCGTACCCCGGGCGCGTGTCGTCCCGGGGATAGCGGCTTCCATGATTGCGGTCTATACAGTGTTCGGAACCACGATCAGAACGATGTATCAGATCTTGTCGAGGGTGATGGGCAGATCCCGCACCCGCACGCCGGTCGCGGCGTGGACGGCGTTGGCGACGGCCGCGGCGGTGCCCACGATGCCGATCTCGCCGATTCCCTTGGAGCCCATGGGGTTGACGTGCGGGTCGTGCTCGTCGATCCAGTGCGCCTGGATGTCGGCGATATCGGCGTTGACCGCGATGTGGTACTCGGCGAGGTCGTGGTTGACGACGTGGCCCGTGCGCGGGTCCAGCACGCTTTGCTCGTGCAGGGCCATGGACAGGCCCATGGTCATGCCGCCGATGAACTGCGAGCGCGCCGTCCTCGGGTTGATGACGCGCCCCGCGGCGAAGGTCCCGTGCAGCCTGCGGACGCGGATCTCCCCGGTGTCCGCGTGCACTCCGACCTCGGCGAACTGCGCGCCGAAGGCGAACATCGCGTACTTCTCCGACGCCGGGTTCTCCGGGACCGACCCCTCGGCGGACTCGCCGTCGGCGGGGTCGTCGCCGTGCTCGCGGCGGAAGGCCTCGGCCGCGGCGTAGGCGGCGCTGCCCCAGGTGGTCATGCCCGACGACCCGCCCGCGACCGACGCCACCGGGTAGTCGGTGTCGCCGATGCGGACCTCCACGTCGCGCACCGGCACGCCGAGGGCGTCCGCGGCGATCTGGGCGAGCGTGGTCCAAGTCCCGGTGCCGAGGTCGGCCGCGCCGATCTCCACCAGGTAGCGCCCGGCCGCGTACGTGATCCGCACGGTGGACTCCGGCATCCGGTGCACGGGGTACACCGACGCGGCGACGCCGCTGCCGACGCGCCACCCGTCCACCACCCCGGTGCGCCGACGCTCCCAGCCGAAGCGCTCGGCGCCCTCGCGCAGGCAGCGGACGAGGTTGCGGCTGGAGTACGGCAGCCCGCTGTCGGGGTCGGTCTCGGGCTCGTTGCGCACCCGCAGCTCGATCGGGTCCATGCCGAGCGCCTCGGCCAGCTCGTCCATGGCGACCTCGGGGCCGAACATGCCGGGGCACTCGCCCGGGGCGCGCATCCACGACGGCACCGGCACGTCGAGCGCGGCCAGCCGGTGGGTGGTGGCGCGGTTCGGGGTCGCGTACATCATCCTGGCGGGGACCGCGGTCTGCTCGGCGTATTCCTTGGTCCGCGAGGACATCTCGACGACATCGAGGGAAAGCGCGGTCAGCCTGCCGTCGCGGTCGGCGCCCAGGCGCATCCGCTGGATCGTGGGCGGCCGGTACCCGGCGAGGGCGAACATCTGCTGCCGGGTCAGCGCGACCTTCACCGGCCGGTCGGGCACCGCCCTGGCCGCCATGGCCGCCAGCACGACGTGCGCGTGCGGCTCCCCCTTGGACCCGAAGCCGCCGCCGACGAACGGGCACACGACCCGGACGTCCTCGATCCCGAACACCTTCCGGATGATCTGGCGCACGGAGTGCACGCCCTGCGTGGAGTCCCACAGCGTCAGCGCGCCGCCGGTCCAGAGCGCCGTCGTGGCGTGCGGCTCGATGGGGTTGTTGTGGTACATCGCGGTCGAGTAGGTCTGCTCGACGCGGGCACTGGCCTCGGCCAAGGCGGCTTCGACGTCGCCGTCGGAGGTGTCGGTCGGGAAACCCGCGTTGACCTCCTCCGGCTTGTAGGTCGGCGCACTGGCCAGGTCGGCGCTGTGCTCGTCCTCGGCGTACTCGACCGCCACCAGCCCGGCGGCGTGGCGCGCGGTCTCCGGCGTCTCGGCGACCACCACCGCGACGACCTGGCCGCGGAAGCCGACCGCATGGTCTTGCAGCACGGCGAGTTCGCGGTCCTCGGTGTCGGCGAGCCGTTCGGCCTCGCCCGCGGCGAGGACGGCCAGCACGCCCGGCTCGGCGCGGGCGGCCGAGGCCGCGATGCCGGTGATCCGTCCTTTCGCAACGGTGGACTGGACGAAATGGCAGTAGGCGGGCGCGGCCTTCACCCCGGTGTCCTCGGCCGAGGTCTCGTAGGCGTAGGTCGCCGTGCCGGTCACCTTGCGGATGCCGTCGCGCCGGGTGAGGTCGGCGCCGATCGCGGGGCTCATCGCCGCGCCGCCGAGTCGCGCAGGACGGCCGTCGCCGTGCGGGCCAGCAGACCGACCTTGAACTCCGCGCCCGCGACCGGCCGGGCTGCGGCGAGTTCGGCCTCGACCGCGGCGCGGAAGCTCTCCTCGGTCGCCGGGCGACCGCGCAGAGCGCTCTCTGCTTCGTAGGCACGCCAGGGCTTGTGCGCCACGCCGCCGAAGGCCAGCCGGACATCGCCGACGACACCGTCTTGGACATCGAGCACCACGGCGACCGACACCAGGGCGAACGCGTAGGAGGCCCGGTCGCGCACCTTGCGGTAGTCGCCGCGTCCGGGCGGGGGCGGCGGCAGATCGATTGCGGTGATCAGGTCGCCGTGCTCCAGGACCGTGTCCCGCTCGGGCGAGTCGCCCGGCAGGCGGTGCAGATCCACCAGGGGGACCGTCCGTTCGCCGTCGCGGCCGAGCACCCGCACTCGCGCGTCCAGCGCGGCCAGGGCGACGGCCATGTCGGAGGGGTGGGTGGCGGCGCAGTGCTCGGAGGCGCCGAGGATCGCGTGGTAGCGGGTGTAGCCGCCGAGCGCGGAGCAGCCCGACCCCGGCTCGCGCTTGTTGCACGGCGTGGTGGTGTCCTGGAAGTACCCGCACCGGGTGCGCTGCAGGACGTTCCCGCCGGTGGTGGCCGCGTTGCGGATCTGCCCCGACGCCCCGGCCAGCAGGGCGCGCGCCAGCACCGGGTAGCGGGTGCGCACCCGGTGGTCGGCGGCCAGGTCGCTGTTGCGCACCGCCGCGCCGATCGACAGGCCGCCGTCGAGATCGCTGACCTCGGCCGAGGTCAGCCGGGTGACATCGACGAGCAGGCCCGGTTCGGCGACGCCGAGCTTGAGGTGGTCGACCAGGTTGGTGCCGCCCGCGAGGTACATCGCGGCGGGGTCGGCGGCGACCGCGCGGACGGCGGCGCGGGCGTCGGCGGGACGGGCGTAGGCGAAGGGCTTCACCGGACCACGTCCCCGACGGCGGCGACGATGGCGTGGTAGGCCCCACAGCGGCACAGGTTGCCGCTCATCCGCTCCGACACCTCGGCGTCGTCCAGCTCCGCTTCGGCCGCGAGGTCGTCGGTGACGTGGCTGGGCCAGCCCTTCGCGGCCTCGTCCAGCACCCCTACCGCCGAGCACACCTGGCCTGGCGTGCAGTAGCCGCACTGGAACGCGTCGCGTTCGATGAACGCCTTCTGCACCGGGTGGAGTTCGCCGTCGCGGGCCAGGCCCTGCGCGGTCGTGACCTCGGTGTCACCGTGGGCCACCGCGAGCGCCAGGCAGCTCAGCACCCGCCGCCCGTCCACGAGGACGGTGCACGCACCGCACTGGCCGTGGTCGCACCCCTTCTTGGGGCTCGGGTTGCCCAGCCGGTCGCGGAGCAGGTCGAGCAGGGTGGTTCGGGTGTCGACCGCGATCTGGTGGGTGATCCCGTCGACGCGCAGGGTGACCTCAGCGTCCATGCGCCGGGGCTTACCCGGGCGGCGGTCCGCGGAAACACAGGGGGTTGGCAACACCGGGGGTTAGCGGCGCGGGGCGCGGGTATCCGCTCGGGGACATGTGGCGCGAGAACGGGAAGCAGGCAGGCTGGGCGGGCAGCACCGCCCGGCGTCCCCCGGCGGTCATGGCGGTGGACACCCCGCCGGGCGGGTTCGCCCTGCTGCTGCCCGCGCTTGTCGACGCGATCCCGGAGTCCCGCCACCGCTTCCGCGCGTGGCTGCGCGGGCACCACGTGGACCCTGAGCTGATCGCGGACGTGCTCTTGGTCGCGGGTGAACTGGTCGCCAACTCGATCGAGCACGCCTTCGGCCCCGGCGAGGCGGGCGAGGTGCGCTTCTGCGCGCGGACCGGGGACGGCGTGCTGACCATCCAGGTGGACGACACCGGCGCGTGGCGGCCACCCCGGTCGGGGCCCAGCACCCGGGGGCGGGGCCTGGTCATCGTGCGCGCGATCGCCGACTCCGTCGAGATCGACCGGCGGTGCACGGGGACGCGGATCACCGCGGTGATCCGCACCCGACGCGATCCGGCCTGATCAGAGGGCGTGCGCGGCCAGCACGACATCGGCGAGGGCCACCACCAGGAGCGCGGTGAACGGTCCGCGCCCGCCCACCGCCAGCCCGACCCCCAGCGCCGCCAGCCCCGCCACCACGCCGACCAGCGCGACCGCGGGCGGCGGACCGGGCGGACCGAACGCGACGACCACGCCCGCGCCGACCAGCAGCACCGCGGCCACCGCGGTCGTCGCCTGCCTGCCCAGCCGGTGCGGCAGGCCGCGCACGCCGGTGGCGAGGTCGTCATCGATGTCGGGCAGGGCGTTGGCGAAGTGCGCCGCGCTGCCCAGCAGCGCGCCCGCCACGATCAGCCAGCCAGGCGCCGGACCCGCGATGACCGGCAGCAGGGCGAACGACACGGTGTAGGGCACGACGGAGAAGGCCGTCGCCTTCACGCCGAGGTCATAGGCCCAGGCCGAGATCAGCGCGACCGAGTGGGCGATGAGCGCGCGCGGGCCGAACAGCGCGGTGGCCGCCACCGCCGCGGGCGCGGCCACCGCGATTCCGATCGCCGTGGTCCGCCGCGAGACGCGGCCATCCGCCACGGGCTTGTCGGTGCGGCCGACGGCGGCGTCGCGGTCGGCGTCGAGCAGGTCGTTGAGCCAGCCGACGGAGAGCTGGCCGAGGAAGACGGCCGCGCAGAGCCCGGCGGCGACCGCGGCCGAGCCGCCCAGGGCGAACGCCAGCCCCCCGGCGAGGGCGGCGACGGTGAGCGCGGGCGCCGGATGGCAGGCGAGCAGCAGCGCTGCCCCGGTCCGCACGGCCTGCTGCACCCGCCCGAGTGTGCCAGCCTGGGACACGTGCCACCGACCGAGCAACTGCCGAGGAACGACCCGAGGCTCTACGACCGGCTCGCCGACCAGTGGTGGCGACCACGCGGGGTCTTCGCGATGCTGCACTGGCTGGCCGCCGCGCGCGGCGCGCTGATCCCGCCGGGCAAAGCGGGCTCAGTCCTTGTCGACCTGGGCTGCGGCGCCGGTCTGCTCGCCCCGCACGTGCGCGGCTACCACCACATCGGCGTCGACATCACCGCGAGCGCCCTGCGCCAGGCCACGGGGCGCGGCGTGGCCGCCGTGCGCGGCGACGTGCTGCGCATCCCGCTGCGCGACGGCTGCGCCGACGTCGTGGCGGCCGGGGAGATCCTGGAGCACGTCACCGACCTGCCCGCCGCCGTGCGCGAGATCGGCCGGGTGCTCGCCCCCGGCGGGCTGCTGGTGCTGGACACCCTGGCCGCGACCCGCCGCTGCCGGTTCGTCGCCATCGGCGTCGCCGAACGGGTGCCGGGCCTGGCCCCGCGCGGAGTCCACGACCCCGCGCTGCTGGTGGACCGGGACGAACTTGTCGGGTGCGCCGCCGAGGCGGGCATTCCCCTTCTGCTGCGCGGCATCCGCCCGTCCGCGCTCGACCTGCTGGCGTGGGTCCTGCACCGCCGCGACGACGTGCGCATGGTGCCGGTCCGCGACACCGGGGTCCTCTTCCAGGGCGTGGGACGGAAGGAGACCCGGTGAGGCGAGCGCGCATCCGCGGGACCGGCGCGGCGCTGCCGCCGCCGATGGAGCAGAGCGCGGTGTGGGAGGAGCACTTCCGCGACCGCTTCGCGGGCAGCCGGGTCGCGGAGCGGATCTTCGCCGGCGCCGGGGTCCGCCGCAGGCACGCCGTCGCCGACCCGCGCGCGGAGGACGTCGCGCACTGGTCGACAGAGTCCCGGATGCGCCGCTACGCCGAAGCCGCTCCCCCGCTGGCGCACGACGCCGTGGTCGCGGCCCTGGCCGACGCGGACGTTTCCGCCGCCGATGTCGGGCTGCTCGTCGTCGCCTCCTGCACCGGCTACGCCACCCCCGGCGTCGACATCGCGCTGGCCGGTTCGCTGCCGCTGGACCCGCGCGCGCGGCGGCTGGTCGTCGGCCACATGGGCTGCTACGCCGCGATGCCCGGCCTGGACACCGTCACCGACTACGTCACGGGCAACGGCAAACCCGCCGTGCTGCTGTGCGTCGAGCTGACCTCGCTGCACGCCCAGCCGCCCACCGACGACACCGAGCAGATCATCTGCCACGCCCTGTTCGGCGACGCCGCCGCCGCCGTCGTGGTGACCCCCGACGACGGGCCCGGCCTGCGCGTCGCGGATTCGGCGTGGCGCACCTACCCGGGCACCAGCGAGCACATGACCTGGCACGTGACCGACCTCGGGTTCCGGATGGGCCTGTCCCGCCGGGTGCCCGACATCCTCGGCGCCGAGGTCGAACTGCTGGTCAAGGACCTGCTGGCGCCGCACGGGCGCACGCCTGCCGATATCGCCCACTGGGCGGTGCACCCCGGCGGGCCGCGCGTGCTCGACACCGTGGAGAGCGCGCTGTCCCTGCCGCCGCTGACCGCCTCGCGCCACGTGCTCGCCGAGTTCGGCAACTGCTCGTCGGCCACCGTCCCGCTCATCCTGGGCTCGCTCGACACGCGGCCGGGCGACGCGGTGGTGGCGATGGCGTTCGGCCCCGGGCTGACGCTGTCGGCCGCGCTGCTGGTGGCCGAGCCCTGACCGCCGTCGTCGTCGGGGCGGGCCCGGTCGGGCTGACGGCGGCCCTGCTGCTCGTCCGGCACGGCGTTCCCGTTGTGGTGCTGGAGAAGCACACCGCCCCGCTGTCGACCCCCAGGGCCGTGCACCTGGACGGCGAAGCGGTGGAGGTGCTGCGCAGACTCGGCCTCGGCAAGGCGTTCCAGGCGATCAGCAGACCGATGCCGGGCCTGCGCCTGGTCGACGCCGGGCACCGGGTGCTGGCCGAGTTCGGCAGAGCCGAACGCGGCCGGTTCGGGCACCCGGACTCCTCACTGTTCCATCAACCCGACCTGGACGCGCTGCTGGAATCCGCGCTCCCGCCGGGCGTGGTGCGCCGCGGCGTCGCGGTGAGCGGGGTGGAGCAGGGCCCGGTCGTGGTGTGCGCCGACGGCTCCCGGCTGCCCGCGGACGCGGTCCTCGGCTGCGATGGCGCGAACAGCGTGGTGCGCGCGGCGGTGGGCGGGAGCCTGCGCGAGCTGCGTCCGCCGGAACGCTGGTGGGTCGTCGACGGCGAGTCGCCCGAGCCGCTGCCGATGTGGGACGGCGTCCACCAGGTGTGCGCCACTCCCCCGGCCACCTTCATGCGCGTCACCGGCACCCGCTACCGCTGGGAGCACCGCGTCGACGGCGCGCCCACCCCGCCGCCCGGCCTGACCGTCAGCAGGCGCGCCGAGTACACCTTCCACGCCCGCGTCGCCACCCGCTGGCGCCGCGACCGTGTCCTCCTGCTCGGCGACGCCGCCCACCTCACCCCGCCCTTCGCGGGCCAGGGCCTGGGCGCGGGTCTGCGCGACGCCGCCAACCTCGCCTGGAAGCTGGCCTGGGTGCTGCGCCGCGGCGCGCCCGATCGCCTCCTCGACACCTACCAGTCCGAGCGCCTCCCGCACGCCCTGGCCACCATCCGCACCGCGATGCTACTGGGCTGGTCCATGCGCGGCGGTCGCGTGCGCCAGCACGCGCTGCGCACGGCCGGGCACTTCCCGATCGCCGACGTCTCCCCCAGGCTGCGCCGCGGCCCGCTCGTGCACCGCGGCGGCGGCCGGGCGCTGCCCGGCTACGACGGCCACGACTTCACCGTCGTCGGCAACCACCTCGTCCGCCCCGACGGGATCAGCGCCGGTGCGGCCTGGACCGACCCTGGCCTGGCCTGGCTCGCGCGGTCCGTGCGCCAGTTCCTGACATCTGTCCACAGTGGGGCGTCCTGGCGGACCGACGTCGAGCTGGCCCCGGAACGGGACTGACGCCGCCGCGGCGGGCGGCCCCGGATGCGCCCGCCCGCGACGTGCCGTCACTCACCCCCGCGCCTCACGCCGGCGCTTTGCGGCCCCACGCCGAGAAGATCAGCGCGGTCGGGTCGATGGCCGGGCCGTCCATCGCCGCGGTGAGCGCGTCCGCCTCGGCGGGGTCGACCAGTCCGGTGCCGACGCCGAAGGGCAGGACCTGCTGCCAGGAGTTGCGCCACATCAGCTCGGCGGCGTCGCGCAGGCCCAAGGCGAGCGGGCTGGTGCGCAGGCCCAGCTCCGACAGCCCGAGCTGGGACAGCAGCGCGGGCAGCTTGCGCCCCCACCGCAGGTCGGCGCCGTGCACGAGGATGACGTCGAACAGCAGCTTGATCACCTCGCGCAGCGCGGGGTCGGCCTCGTCCATCGGCAGGACGTAGAGGTCCTCCACGAGCAGGTAGCCGCCCGGCTTGAGCCAGGACGCCGCCGCGCGCAGGATCTCGTCGCGCTGCGGCAGGTGCGTCAGCAGCAGCCGGGTGTGGATGAAGTCGAACGACGCCTCGCCGAACCCGTCGCGGGTGATGTCCATGCGGGCGATCTCGACGTTGCCCGCCCGCCGGGGGTCGAGGAAGCGGGGGTCGATGTCAGCGGCCACGACCTTCCCGTCCGGGCACCGCTCGGCGAGCCAGTAGGCCACCGACCCCGCGCCCGCGCCCATCTCCAGGCAGTCCCACCCGGGCTGCACGCCGATCCCGTCGATGATGTCGACGGTGACCGGGTCACACGCCCGCTCCAGCGACCGAAGCCGCTCCAACTCCGTGGTGTGCTCCTTACTGAGAACACCGCTCACATATTCGAACCCGAGGTCAGCACTCACCGCTTCACCGGCACCCTTCACGTGATCAGCACGAACCGCACCGGCATACCCGACGACCCCGACCTCACCTGACCGCACCCCCGTACGGCCAAACGGACGATCCGCTTCCGCGCAACGGAAGCACCTCAACACGATCCCGACTGGACAAACCAGATGCGCCGTCCGAAAGGTACCGGAACGCCCGCGCTCCGTCCACAAGATCCATCCACCCCAACCCGCCCGCGACTACCATCAAGGCATGTCCACCGACCTGTTCGCGGGCGTCCCCGTCTCCGACTACCGCGCCGCCCTGCAGTGGTACGAACGCCTCTTCGGCGCCCCACCCGCCTTCTTCCCTAACGACGCGGAAGCGGTCTGGGAAGTCGCCGAACACCGCTACCTCTACATCGAGCACCTGCCCGAACGCGCAGGCCACGCCAAGGTCATGCTGTTCGTCCCCGACTACCCCGCCACCCTGCGCGCCCTCGCCGAGCGCGGCCTGCACCCGGCCGAGGTGCAGACCTACGACAACGGCGTCAGCAAGGCCATGTTCCGCGACGCCGACGGCAACGAGGTCGCCTTCGGCGGGTCAACGGCGGAGTCCTGAAACCTTCTGCCCACAAAGGTTCCCTTTGTGTCAACGACAGTCGATCACGGCGTTTCGGCGGGCGCCCAGGGGCGGCCACGCCGACTCGCGGGAACAACACGTCAGCGGGTCGTCCCGGGCTGCGGCGACCGGGCCAGCGGCCGCAGGTCGTAGTCGAAGCCGACCACCCGGGTCCTCCCGGCCAGCGCGACGTACAGCAGGTCGTGCTCCGGCGGCGCCTCGCACGCGGACTCCAGCGCGGGCTCGCTCACACTGCGGACGGGGCGGCAGAACATCCCCCGCTCAGCCGCCGCCGTCGCGGCGTGCTGGACCGCGGCTCCCGCGGCGCGCAGCAACCGGGGGTACGCCTCGGCGCCGTGTTCGCGGACCTCACCCGCGACGTCGGCCGTTATGACGACCGCCAGGTTCATCCCCGCCACATCGATGGTGGACCGCGGGTAACCGAACCCGGCTTGCGCCTCGGCCATCGCAGGGGCCGGCCGCAGCAGCCGCGAGTCCCCGCCGCGATACCAGCCGTCCGGAATCCCGGTGACGTTGCCGATGCCGACCGCGACCCGCAGCGGGGCTCCGGCTGACGGCGAACCGGGGACCGCGGAGACCGCGGCGGCGATCACGGCCCGTGCGGTGGCGGCCGGCAGCGGGCGGGGGTCGGCGTGCAGGCCACGGGGACCGAGGCCGGAGCTGCGGCGCGGGACTGGCCCAGGGTGGCCGGGGGCGCCGGACCAGCGGACCAGCAGACCATCCACATGGGACTCAACGGCCAGGCCGTACTGGTCTGCCCGTTCAGCGAGCGCGGCCAGCAGGTGGCCCGTCTCCAGTTCGGCGAGCGCCGCTGCCAGGTCGCCGTAGCCGACCGAGAGTCGCTCCGGGTGTCCCTCAACCGCGAGGACCACGACGTCGTCCAGGGCCGGTGCGGACGCGCCAAGCAGGGCCCGGCGCGGCGGGTCCACCGGCCAGCGCCCGCCGTCGGTCACCAGGTGGACATCGACCAGGTAGGTCGCACGGGGCGATGGGTAGCCTCGGTGGTCGTTGAACGGGTTCAGCGGCTCCCACCGGAGCGGGGTGAGCACGTCGACCAGGACGTCGGCGACCGCCGCGCCGAACGGGCCCGAACCGGCGAGCGCGGCGAGCGGCACCCGCGCACCGGGGACCGCCGCGCGCGCCGGGGCGGGTCCGGGCGCGACACGCTTGCCGACCCCCTGGGCGTAGACCTCGGCGAGGGTGGCCTCGACGCGGTCGGCGGCGGTCATGGGAACGGATGGGGCCGAAGGGACACCGACGCCTCGCCGAGGGGAGCGCCCGCCCGGCCAAGCCGGTACGGCACATCGAACAGGCGGGTGAGGCCGCGGGTCCGGCGGTGGCCATGGCCGAACGTCATCGGCAGCGTCCCCGGGACGACGACCTTGGCCGAGTACAGCCCCAGCTCGCGGGCGACGGCCTGCTCGCTGGTGTCGACGGCGATCAGCTCAAGACCGAGCCCGGCCAGCCTGCCGGTGTAGCGGTCCAGCAGCGCAGCGAGGTCGGTTTCCGGCCGCTCGTCACCGGTCGAGGCGAGTTCGGCCGGGTCGACCGTCGGCACATCGCCCAGCAGGAAGGCGTACTCGCCGGCCGCCTCCGGCAGACCGTACAGCGCGACGTGGTCCTCCATCGTGCGCACCAGCTCCGGCCGCTCCAGCATGGCCAACAGGCGATCGCGCCGGTAGTCGTCCGGCTTCTCCCGTGCCCGGACCAGTCCGTTCTCCACGTCGACGGCGATCTCGGCCGCCGCGGAGGCCATCGCCGCGCGCGGATCGGGATGCGCGCCCGCGGCGAAGAAGCACGCCGGGGTCGCCGGGTCCGCGCCCATGTACCGGGCCATGGCCAGCGCCACCGGAATCCCCAGGTCGTTGGTGGCGTCGAAGAACAGCAGTTGATAGCCCAGGGACTCCAGCCGGTCGACCAGGTGCCCCAGCACCGGATCGGTGTCGTCTACTCCCAGCTTGCGCAGTGGGGTGCTCGCGTACCAGGCCATGAGGAAGGCGTCTCGCTCGGCGACCTCGAACAGCCCGTACAGCACCGCTTCGGCGAGGCTGTTGCCCAGTCCGCAGCCGTTGGAGGTCTCGGTGAGGAACCGCGCGCCCGCGTTGTGATTGCCCCAGTAGACGACGTGCTCGGGCAGCAGCCGGGCCCGGCGGTGGGTGTAGGACCAGCCATACACCCACCGGGTACGCGCGGCGGGATGGTAGGCGGTCAGCCGGAACGCCGGATCGGCGTAGGAGTCCGGTTCGTGCAGGCCGAGCGCGGCCGGATCGACCGCCAAGTCGCCGCCGAGTTCGGCGAACGACGCCTCGACGGTGGTCTCGCGGCGTCGCGGACTCATCCCGGCGAGCCGCTCGGCCGCCTCGAACAGTGCGATCCGCTCCGCGTCAGCGAAGGTCACGGTCCGGCCGTACCCCGACTGCCGGGTCCGGCCCGGACCGACGATCGGCGCCGTCACGGTGGCCAGCGGCAGGTGTCCGGTGCGGAACACCCCGGTCACCGGGCCGTGCCGGAGGTCGAGCAGCGCGGCGCTCAGCCCGGCCAGGGTGGTGCGCTCGTTGGGCAGCCGCAGCGTGCCTGCCGACGCCAGCTCCACTCCACTGTGGACGACAGCGCCCGCTGCCGTGTCCCCGGGCAGCGGCAGGCACTCGGCGCAGCCGCCCGATCGGGGCCGGATCCGATGCACGGCCAGGCCTGCGGAGTCGAGGCGAAGCGCCACAACGCGATCCCGGTAGCCGCCCGCAGTTTCGAGCACGTGCCGCACGACGGCATCCACCACCGGCCGCAGCGGCCCGTCGGCGATCCCGCCGAGGCGCATGGCCGCGTCCGAGCGGGGAACCGCCGCCCCGAACGCGGCGAGCCGGATGTCCTCGGCGCAGCCGAGGCAGACGACCGGCTCCCCCTGGAGCACCGGCCCGATGACGACCAGCCCGCCGTCGACGCGGACCGGAACCACCGGAGCGCTCCGGCCGCGTGCGATGCGGTCGAGTTCGGCGAGCTGGCCCGGAGTGTAGCTGTCCAGCGGAACACTCACCGGGACATCGGGGTCCACAGTGGCCAGTTCGGCGAGCGCGACGGCGCCAGGGTTCATCGCCGTACCTCGACCGCGCCGGGCGCATACGCCGCGATCCCCGCCGATCTCCCGAAAGTGGACGCCAGTGGCGTGCCGAGCACCTCGATGAGAGACGACTGGAGCCGCTCTTCGCCGTCGCGGACGCCGTGCGGCCAGTGCCAGTCCCTGCTCTGCCAGGGAACATCGGTCGTGGACTCCGGTGTCCAGGCCGGAGCGGCGCCGGACAGCAGCACCGGGGCCGAGGACACCCCGGCGCGCCGGGCCTGCTCGACGCCGACGGCGGCCAGGGTCGCGAACGCGACCGCGTCCGCGGCGGTGCGCTCCACGGCCCAGGCCAGGCCGCGGCCACCGGCGCTGATCTCCGCGTGCACCGCGTGCTCGGTCAGCCGAGCGATCCGCACCGAAGCGGGCACCGCGTAGCGCAGGGTGAGCGCCTTCCACCAGCGGCGCGCGGTCGGGTCCGCCGCCCATTCGGTGTCGGCCACCGGGCCCGCGTCGCCGAGGAGGCGTCCGCGAGCCGCGACCCGCAGCACCAGGCCGCGGGCGTGCATCCCGTCCGCGCCTACCTGGACGCCGGCCGGTGCGGTCGCACCCGCGTGGCGCAGCGCCGCGTCCAGCCGAGCGGCGTCGGCGGTGGTGCCCACGCCCAGCGTGCCCGCGCAGACGGCGAGACTGGCGGGCACCTGGGGCAGGTCGCCGAGTTCGACAGGCGGCCACGCGCCCAGTACCGGATCGGCGGCCACCTCGATCGCGGCCAGGGCGTCGGCGAACGCGACCGCCTCGGCGGGCGTCGCCTCTGGATGGGGCATCGGGTGGTAGCGCGCTTGGAACGGCTCCAGGGTGGCGACGAGCACCCGCGCGGGCTCTCGCGGGCCAGTGCTGGTGGAGGACTCGGCTGCCTCATCGGCGGGGTCGGACATGCCCGCGGCGGCGCACACGACGCGGTGCACCGCCGCCGAACCGACCAGCGCCGCCAGCACGTCCGGTGGGCAGGCCGCGGGCTCGACGCCGAGGCGGGCCCACACCGCGGCGGCGGTTCGCTGCGCCTCCGCCTTCGTGCCGGCCACCGTGACGAAGCCGGTCTCCCCCGCGCAGCCCGCCCGCACAGCCAGATCACCGGCGACCAGGACGAGTTCCGTTCCGGGGCCGACCGAACCGACCCGCACCCCCGTGGCGGCGAGCGAGCGCCGCGCCGCCTCCACGAGCGGTCCTGGTCCGTCGAGGTCGACGGTGACCGCGCGCAGCAGCGCCCACGCCGCCGCCGGATCGGCGGCGCTGGACTCCAGCCAGGCCGCCACCTTCGGCGCGGGCATCCCCGGGCCCGGTTCACCCCAGCCCGGCGGCACCGTCACCAGCATGTCGTGGTCGCGCAGGTTCGCCATGATCGAGGCGATCGCGGCGGCCACCGGCGCCGGGGTGTGCTGGGCGGGTGTCAGCCAGGAGTCCTCGACGCCCGCCGCGAGCGGACCGGCCAGCCGCTCCCACAGCCTGGCCAGGCCCGCGCCCGCCTCGACGGTGAAACTGGAGGTCCAGCCGCGAAAGTGCAGGCCGGTCGCGGTCGGCGTGACGTGCACGACCGGTCGAAGCTTGGTCGGCACCAGGTCACCGCCCCTGCGCCGCGGCGACCTGGTCGATGTGCTCGGTCCAGCTCACCCCGGCGATGCGCTGGGCCGCCTCGGCGACCAGGCTGGCCGCGAGGTAGCGCTCCACCGGTGTCACGTCGAGCACCGCGATCAGCTGGTACAGCATGTTCGTGCGGAACCGGAAGGCGGTGAAGTGCGGCGCGATCTCCGGGCCACGCAGATCCACCGCGGACAGGCGGCGGTGGTACTCCGAGAGCGCGGTGCGCTCCCGCGCGCTCCAGCGCGAGGCGGTGTCCGGCCCACCGACCCGCGCGCCGCGGCGGGCGTACTCCTCGGGCAGGTCGAAGGGCAGCACGCCGTTGTCGACGGCGGCGGCCACTTCGGCGTGGGTCGTCGCCGCCCAGGTGTGCCACAGGGCGGCGAGCTGGTCCGCCGACTCCGCCGAGGTCGCGGCGCGCACCAGTTCGGTCACCGGGTCGGCGTTGCGCTCCCAGGTATGCGCGAACCGGGCCCGCAGCGTGCCGTCCGGATCGTGGTGGAACAGCATCTGCTCCACATGGGACAGCAAGGAGTGGTATCCGGCCCCGAGACCGAGGTGGTAGCGGCTGGCGTGGGCGGCGAGCGCGGTGATGGCCGCCCGGACCCGGGCCCCGGCGGTGTTGCCCGCCGACGCGAGCGCCTCAGCGGTCCCCGCGAGCGCCGCCACACCGAGGCGCAGCGCCCGGGAGCGCAGCCGCACCAGCTCGTCGGAACCCAGCAGCGCCGCCAGCCCGACGGTGTCGGTAGGGGTGATCACCACCGTGTTGTCCTCGGCGATCGGCGTGTACGGGCCCGGCACGAGTTCCAGCAGACCGGCGGCCTGAGACCGTTCCACGAGGACGTCAGCCGATATGCCCGCGGTGGACGGATGCCTGGCCAGGTAGGAGCGCAGGCGGGCGGCGACCTCCTCGGCGGCGGCCGCTTCGTCGGCGTCCGGCCCGGCCAGCCGGACCCGCAGGTGCGGCCCGTGCAGCCAGTGCCGTTCCACGTGCGCGGCCACGGCCGGGTGGCGGCGGGTCAGATCGCTCAGCGCGGGCAGGACGACGCCGGTCAGGAGAGGCAGCTTGATCGGATCGTGGTAGTAGCAGACGACGTCGGTCATTGCCCTCTCCGGTAGGTCTCGACGATGAGTTCGACAACGCGCCCGTCCGGATTGTCGCCGGGCACCGGCAGCGCCTCGGTGAAGCGGACCCCGGCGCTGAACCGGCCGACCACCTTCGCCAGGTGCCGCAGGTGCAGCGCGTTGCCCAGGTCGACGTACTGCGACTTGGGATCGGCCAGCTGCCTGCCGAAGTCCTCCCACGACCGCACGATGCCCGCCGCGCCGACGAACACGTGTTGGGGCATGCCGTGCCGGGCGCGCAGCTCGGCGGCGGCGAGCGCGGGCGACCGCGCGGTGTCGAGGACGTCGAGCAGCTCGGTGACGGCGTGCTCGGCGAACCGCCAGGACCGCCGGGACAGCACCACGTCCCCGCAGGTGAGCCTGCCTTTGCGGGTGACGCCTGCGACCGCGTCGCCGGGCGTGAGCGGGCCGAGGGTCGGCAGCCCGCAGTCCAGGTCGAAGTGCAACGCCGCCATCCGGCTGGGCAGCATGGACGGGATGAGGAATCCCAGGTACAGCACGTTGATGGTCCTGCCGCTCGACACCTCGCGCAGCCGGATCTGGTCGGTGCGCTCGTCGTGGTACGCCTCGACCTGGTCCGGGGTCAGGTCCGCCCAGGTCGGGTCATCGCCGATCTCGAACCCGGTGACCGCGGGATGCAGGTTCGCGTTGAATCCGCCGACCGGGCGCAGCTGGGCTGTGTCGCCGGCCAGCAGGCGCAGCTGCGCGGCCACCGCATCCCGCGCGGCGGGGTCGAGGTAGTCGAGGAACCGGCTCGTGAACCGGCCGAATCCGGCGTAGGCGTGGTTGACCACCAGCCCGGCTCCGGTTGGCTGGACGAACAGCGAGTACGACGCGGTCCGCCGTTTCGCCCACTCCGGCAGCAGCTCGGCGGCCATACGCAGCACGTGCTCCGGGATCGCCCGGTCCGCGGTGCCGGGCACGCTGTCCGCCTCGATCAGCGCCGCCAGCGCGGTCCGCAGATCCAGCAGGTCGCAGACCGCGGTGCTGAGCCCGTCGGCGCGCCAGGAGCTCGGGCGGTTCCCGACGGTGAACGCCGTGGGCACGACCTCGTCCAGCAGGTCGGCCAGCGCAATCAGCTCGATGGCCGCGCCACGGCCGAAGCGCTCGACGAACGCGTCGCGCACCATCAGCCTGACCAGCGCCTGCTGGTCGAACAGCATGAGGAAGGGGGTGAGCCGCGCCAGCGTCGGCAGGCTGTCCTGGCCGTGCCTGCCGCCGAGCGGGAACCGTCCGGGCAGCACCACATCCTCGCTCAGCGGCGGGACACCCGTCAGGTCGATCCGCAGCGAGGGCGTCGCGTCGGCGGCCCGCGCCCAGCCGTCCGCCAGTCCGGCCAGCGCGGCGGGTCGCTCCCCGGCGGGCAGCGAGCTGAACGCCGTGGTTCGCTCGTCCAGCCGCAGCACGGCCGCGGCCAGGTCAGCCAGCCCCTGTTCGGCCAGCCAGGCGGCCAGTGGTCCGGCCCGATCGGGATGCTGCGGGTGGACCGGAGCGGCGGCGACCAGCACACCGCTGTCGATCAGCTTGTGCACGTAGCCCGCCGCCGCGGCGGACGCCTGCGCGCCACCGAGGCGTTCGGCCAGCGCCTCGGCCAGCTCCGCCGGGGCCGGGCAGCGCGGGGACGCGGCGCGGACGAGTCCGACGAGGAACCGCAGGGGACCGGACGCACGCAGTTCCACCTGCTCCTCGCGGGTGGCGAACGTCCGACCGGCGACCGGCACGTCCCTACGGAACAACACCCGCTCACCCCGAATCCGCAGACCCGGCGCGAGGTGGTGGCCGAAGCGGTCGCGACGGGCCGGGTCGGTCAGCACCGCGTGGCCGATCCGGTCGAGCAGCGCCCGGTTCACCCGGGCGACCGCGACCGGTTCGCCGACATCCCATAGTCGTTCGCCGGGGCCCCACCAGCCGAAGCCGACATGGGTGTACCAGGACAGCGGGCTGGTCTTCGTGCTCGTCCGCAGCGCGTAGCGCAGAATGGCCTGCTCGGCCTTGCGGCCCCGCTTGTCGGGTTCGCCGCGTCGGCCCGCGGTGCGATCGATTCCGTGGAGCAGGTCGCGCCCGCTGAGCGCGGCGGCCTTGCGCAGCGGGTTCTCGGCGCACATCGCGGCGAGCGCCGCCCGCTCGGCGGCGAGCGCGTCGGGCAGCAGGCGCTCGACCCGGTCAGCGAGAGCGCCGATCTCGGCTCGCTCGGCCAGCCAGTCGGCCAGTCCGGGAATGTCGTCGACCGTGTCGCTGAGCGCCTCGATCAGCGCGGGCCGGGGCATCCGGTTGTTGTGGATGTCGCGGCGCACCGGCAGCAGCACCCTCTGCTGGAACCCGGTTCGCCGGTCGGGCATGGCCTGGGTGGGCATGGCCTGAGTGGGCATGGCCTGGGTGGGCATGGCACTGTGCAGCGCCTCGGTGACCGCCGGGGTGCGGCTCCACAGTGCGGCTGTTCGGTCAACCAGCTCGGCGAGTGCGGCGCGAAACGGCTCGGAGCGGGTCGGCGGGGCCGGATAGGGCAGCGAGGCTACTCGGAACAGGGCGTAGGGCGCGACAGTGGTGTCCGGTTCATCGGCGCTGGGCACCCTGTCGCGGGTGCTGCTGCTGAGGGTTCTGGCCATCGGATGGCTCTCCATGGGATGGTCCGCGCCGGAACGGTCCCCTCGGGAACCGTTCCGGCGTTCATCACCTGACGTCGCCGCTCTTACTGCGGATCAATGCAGCTGCAGCACGAGCCGTTGGTGTAGGAAGCGCCGGTCTCCGGCAGCGCCACGCCCTCGCGCATCGCCGTCACCGACAGCTCGCCGAGTTCCAGCTCGTCAAACGTGAAATCAGAGTCGTTCACGGGTTCCTCCTGAAGTGAATGTGGATGGCTCGTTCGCATCGGCGCTGAGTCTTGGGTGGATTCACCTCCTGGGCATCGGAAGTCTGTGGCCCGCTCATCCGGACCGGCCCACGGGAATGAGGTACTGCGCCGCCTCGGCGAGGCCGTCCATGCCCAGGGTCTCGTGCACGAGGTCGTCGTAGAAGCCGCCGATGGTGAGCGATTCCAGACCGAGACCGGTCGCGCACAGCACCAGGTTCTGCGCGAGGTGGCCCGCCTCGATCAGGGCGAACCGCAGGCCGCGCACGCCATACCTCGCCCTGATCTCGTCCAATCGGACGGAGAGCACGAGCATGACCGGAATCGCGGCCGCGTCGATGGTCCTGGCGCCGGCCTCGGGCAGAAACCACGGGGACAACTCCGCGACCTCGGAGGTGTCGGGGGCCTCGGCGTAGCGCAGCAGCCGACAGCCCGCCGGGTCGACCAGGTAGGAGCCGGGGCGAAGGTCATCGACCGACCAGACGAAAGCGCGCAGCCGAGCCGGGAACATCGTGCCCGCGCTGGGGTAGCCACGCCGCAGGCGTGCCTCGTGCCGGCCGTCAGCCGCGTCACGCTCGTGCACGGTGAGGCTCGACCGGAGCAGCGTGCCCAGTTCACCGATCGAGACGGCGCCGCCGAACCGGCGCGCGGAACGGCGGCGGACGAGCACGTCCGCGAGCGTGGCGGTGAGCGGCGGACCGTCGGGCAGCTCGACCACCCGCGCTGTCCGCGCCAGCCACGCGGTCGTGTCCGTCTCGGCGGTGTCGACCGCGCCCGCGGGCAGGACCGCGGGGTGACCGGGAAGGAGCTTGGACTTCTCCAGGAAGGAATGGTCCGGGCCGATCTGGTCGGCGTCGAAGCCGACCGCGCTGGATTCGCCGAGCAGGACCGCGGCGACGAGGAAGCACGCTGCCCGCTCCTCATCGGGGTGCACCCCCAACCGGTTGCACAGCATGTGCAGCTGGGAAGCCCAGACCGTCAGCCGGGACACCGGGCTCAGGGTGCGCAGCCGCGCGTCCGCGTCAGCCACGACGGTGGCCCAGCGGCCGACGACGTCGCCCGCCCCCGCGTCGGCGACCTGCGCCCGCACCGCGTTCAGCGCGCGCTCCAGACCGCCGCGCTGGGCGCTGAGCACGCTGGTCACCCTGGCCAGGAGGGTGGCGGCGGGCGCCATCTCCGTCCTGTCGATCCACCGCCACGCGTTGGCGTGCCGCCGCAACCACCGAGCCGCCGCGGCGTCGGTGAGCCCGAGCGCCAGAGCCGTGGCGTAGGCCAGCTGGACCACCACGACCAGCCTGCGATTCCCCTTGACGGTGCCGATGGTGTCGAGCGCCAGCGCGCTCGAAGCGCTGAACACCTGCTCCGCGACCGCGAGCGCCGAAGCACCGCCGTAGCGTTCCACCTCCGCCTCGTAGCCGATCTCGGCCACGGTGCCGTGCGGCTGCCATTCCTGGCCGCCCTGGTGGGCAGCCGGTTCCGCCATGCCAAGAAGGGCGGCGAGTTCCTCGCGCAGTTCCCGGGGCGAGTCAACCCCCGACGCCCGCACCCGAATGTGCGGACCGCCTTCCCAGTACCGGATGAAGAACCAGTCCCGCAACCGACCGTCCGCGCGCCATTGATCCAGCACCGTCCGCAGGCTGCCGGCCAAGAACTCATCCGTTGTGGACGATTCCCAGTGCGCGAACAGGTGCAGGCTCGTCCAGGCTCCGCGAACCTGTGGTGACGTTTCCGAGCCAGTCGACAGCGGCTCCGTCAAGACCCCTCCCATGCCCGGCCCGCCCGCCTGAACTGATCCCCCGCCAGCGGATCAACCTGCCGCCACAATGGCGGCGCACCAGCCACAGCGCCACAATCCCGAACAAATCCGAACAGCCCGGCGAACGTGCGCGGATAGCGTGCTCGGTCGACTCTTCCCCGATTGTCGCCAGACGAATCGACGGCCTAGTCACGCCGAAAAACAATCAGGGCCGGTCAGCGAAACGCTGACCGGCCCTGAACTCCCTGGTGGGCGATACTGGGATCGAACCAGTGACCCCTTCGGTGTGAACGAAGTGCTCTCCCGCTGAGCTAATCGCCCGGGAACGTCCGCCCCAGGGGGCGACGGGGGAAAGACTACCGCATGGGATGGATCATCCGAAAATCGGGGAGGCCAACCAGGGCCACTCGATGCCGAACCAGCCTCCCACCAGGGCGAACACGTTCAGCAGCCACAGGGTCACCAGGACGATGAGACCGGTCAGGGCGAGGACCAGGAGCCGCACGACGATGTTCTGGCGCTTGAGCCAGGCCACCCAGGCGTCGTACTTCCCGCGGGCGTAGTCCAGGACGCGGCGGGCCCAGGGGAACTCGACGGCGAGGATGGCCAGGCCGGCGAAGACGACGAGCCAGCCGGGGCCGGGGTAGGGCACCAGGATGATGCCGGTGATCAAGACGGCCGCGCCGACGATGCCGACACCGACGCGCCACACCAGACGGGTGGTTCGCGACCGGTCGGCCCAGTCTGGGCGGAAAGAGCGGTCCTCTTCGGTCCTACCCGACACCGGGCACCTCCATCCGGGTGAGTTGTTGCGCCATTGTCGCCCCGGGCTGCCGCCGGGGCATCTGCACAGGTCGTGACCTGCGAGAACGTGGTTCTTGCCACATCAATCGCCGACATCGCAGGTCAGCGCGGGCTTTGCCGCGTGGGAACAACCGAGGGTGCCGAGATTCGCACGGCAGGCGCTACCACCGGGCCCGGAAACCAGCCAGTATAGAGAGGCTGCCCGCCAACGTTGGTCACGGTGCGCAGCGACGCGGACGCTGCGCGCTGCGGAGAGTGGCCCGTCCGGGTGACAAATCCCGGAATCGCGACCCTTTCGTTGCACAGTGGCGTCACATGGAAGGGGCTCAGTCGTTTTGACTGGGGAGGGAGCAGAAGGGTAGCGACGATGCGAAACGATCACGTGACGCTGCGTTCGACAGCGGTGTTCGACCTCTTGGCGCCGAGGACCCCAGCGGTCCCGGTCAAGGTGGAACTGCGCTACGACACGCGCGACCCGTACGCGGTCGTCGCCGCATTCCGCACCGGCCGCGCGGGCTGGGTCGAATGGGTCTTCGCCCGCGACCTCCTCGCCGACGGCCTCATCGCCGAAGCAGGCGACGGCGACGTCCGCATCCGCCCGGCGGGCGACGACCCCGAGGTCGTCGTCATCGAGCTGAGCTCCCCGTCCGGCCACGCCGTCTTCGAGGCCGCCGCCCAGGAACTAGCCGACTTCCTGGACCGCACCTACGACGTCGTCGTCCCCGGCAACGAACACCTCTGGGTCGACGTCGACGAGGCACTCACCCACCTGATCTCCACCGACCTGACCTGAGAAGATCGGCTTAGGGACCCCCCGATTTGGACCCGCCGACACCCCTCGGATAGAGTTCACTCGCACCACGCCGGAGGGCAGCGGAACACCACCGCGGACCACCCGGAAGGCGTGCGGATGTAGCGCAGCTGGTAGCGCATCACCTTGCCAAGGTGAGGGTCGCGGGTTCGAATCCCGTCATCCGCTCGGAAGCGGTTCGGCCTTGCGCCGGCCCCTCGGAGGTCCCGACCTTCGGGACATGGCGGAGTGGCCGAGTGGCTTAGGCAAGGGCCTGCAAAGCCCTGTACACGGGTTCGATTCCCGTCTCCGCCTCGGGCGATTAGCTCAGTGGGAGAGCACTACCTTGACACGGTAGGGGTCACTGGTTCAATCCCAGTATCGCCCACCAGACGTTTGTGCTGGTGAGAAGCCCTGTCCCTTCACTAGGGGACAGGGCTTCTGTCGTCTCGATGGAGAATCCGTGGAGACGATCTTGGTCTTACCGTCGTCTCTCCATCGACGGAGACCCGAGACGTGCAGACGAATGCCGGTCAAGCGACACCCCTAACGTGACCCGTGTCACCAACTCTTTTGCTGTTGATTTGGCGGGTCGTCGCGTTGTCAAAGTCGGAGGAATCTCTTCGTGCTGCGCAGCGAGTTGCGTTAAGGCGCATCCCGTGAACTCGGTGATCCGCGCATAGCGTGGAATAGTGTGCTGGCCATGACCACGAACGACTGGTTGGCCGACACCCGAACCTCCTATGACACGGTCGCGGTCAGCTATGCCGACCAAGTGCGCGGCGCCCTCGCCGGACACCAGTACCTTCGCGCGGCTCTGGCCTTGTTCGCCGACAGCGTGCGGGTCGCCGGCGGCGGGCTGGTCGCTGGCCGGCCTGCTCGCCTGGCAGTCGTTGATCCACATCCCAGACGACGAAGTGCCGACAGTGTTTGGGCACTTCCACCGAGCATTGCGCCCCGGCGGACCGCTACAGCCCTGTTCCACGTCGGCGACGAGTCACAGTTGAAGACCGACGGCTACGGCGGTCAACCAATGAAGATCTCCCAGATGCTGCTCGACCCGAACGCGGAAGCTCGCAAGCGATTCTGTTCGCACGCAGTAAGTCCTAACTCCAGCACATGTCGGGCTCGCCAGCCGGAGCCGGAGGACATGCGGGACTGCTCCCAACGCTGGTGGTGGCCTCGTCGATGCTGTCGAGCACTCGTTGGAGCATCGTCGTGCTCGCGCCGAAGCCGGGTCTTCTCCCCCGTGGGATTCTCGGTCGACGGAAGGAGTGGTGGCCGGCCTGAGGGCAGCGGGCCGAGTCACGCAACAACGCCGCGGTGCTTCGCCGACGACAAGATCGCCCGGGAGACCCCGACCGTCACCGTGGTGGCCCGCTATGGAGGTTTCGACCACACGGCCGCACTGCGCGTCGAGTACGCCAGGGGGCCCGACTACTGACCGACGAAACGCTGGGGTTCCCACCGCGGCAGGCTCATTCTTTGCCGAGACCGTCGGGGGCCGCGGCGTGGACCAGGCCGTGTTCGTAGGCGAACACGACGGCTTGGACGCGGTCGCGCAGGTTGAGTTTCATGAGGACTCGGCCTACGTGGGTCTTCACCGTGGTGGCGCCGAGGACGAGTGTCGTGGCGATCTCGGAGTTGGAGAGGCCACGTGCCATGAGCACCAGCACTTCCCGTTCGCGGGGGGTGAGGGCGGTGACCGCGTCTGTCTGGACACGCGAGGGGGTGTGGCGGGTGTAGCGGTCGATCAGGCGGCGGGTGATGCTCGGGGCGAGCAGGGCCTCGCCCGCCGCGACGACGCGGACGCCGTCGACGAGGCGTTCGCAGGGCACGTCCTTGAGGAGGAAGCCGCTCGCTCCGGCGCACAGCGCGGCGAAGACGTACTCGTCCAAGTCGAAGGTGGTCAGGATCAGCACCGGGACGCCGTCGGCCGCTAGTTCTCTGGTCGCGGCGATGCCGTCCATCCTGGGCATGCGGACGTCCATCAGCACCAAGTCGGGGCGGTGTCGGCGGGCCAGGGCCACCGCCTGCTCGCCGTCGCCCGCCTCGGCGACCACCTCGATGTCGGGCTCGGCTTCCAGGATGAGTCGGAAGCCGGTCCGCATCAGGGCTTGGTCGTCGGCGATGAGGACGGAAAGGACACCCATAGCTGCCGGAGGGTATTCGGGTTCCGGGGCCACACCCGGCGCTGTCACCCGAACGGGGTGCGGGTCAGCCCGGATAGGGGAGGGTGGCCGTCACCCGGAAATCAGTGCGGCCGCCGTGGATCCGGACCGCGCCCCCGACCAGCGCGGCCCGTTCCCGCATCCCGACCAAGCCGTGCCCGGGGACACCCCGATCGGGTGAAACGCCGTCGTTGTCGATGCCGATGGCCAAGTCGGTGTCCCGGAACTCCAGGTCCACGGTGACCTCGGTCGGCCGGGCGTGCTTGGCGGCGTTGGTCAGCGCCTCCTGCACGATCCGGTAGGCGCACAGCTCGACCCCCGCGGGCAGCGCCCTGCGGTTCCCCCGGATCCTCAGCCGGACGGGCAGCTCGGCCGCCGCGAACCGGGCGACCAGCTCCTCCAGGGACGCCAGGTCGGGGTGCGGGGCCAGGTCTGCCGGTTCGGTGCGCAGCGCGCCGAGCAGCCTGCGCAGCTCGGCCAGGCTCTCCCTGCCGGATTCGGCGACCTGGACGAGCGCGGTGTCGGCCCGCGCGGGGTCCTCGGTGAGGGCTCGGCGGGCGACCGAGGAGTAGAGGATCATGACGCTCACCGTGTGCGCGACGACGTCGTGCATCTCCCGGGCGATCGCGGCCCGCTCCGCGGCGATGACGAGCCGTTCCCGCGTGCTGTGCTCCCGCGCGGCCAGCTCGCGGTGGGCGCGCTGCTGGTCGCCCAGCACGGTGGCGGTCGCGTAGAGGACGAGCAGCACCGGGATCCAGGTCGGCTCGGTCTCCTGCGCCACCTCGATCGGGGTCTTGACCGCCCCGAACCCCACGGCGCAGCGCACGGCCGTCCAGCGGGGCCGCCACGCCGCCACCGAGTAGAGCCCGACCAGCAGCCCGGCCTCGCTGATGGCCACCGCCAGCACCGTGCCCGCCAGCGCGGCGGCGGCGAGCACGCTGAACACCCCGATCGGCGCCACGCGGCGCCACGCCAGCGGCAGCGTGCCCACCGCGATGAAGACCAGCGACCACCCGATCGGCGGGGTCGGGGACCTGACCGAGACGTTGAACCAGATGTCCACGGCCAGCAGGACAATGGCTCCGACGCTGTCGGCGGAGTTCGGCCGGGGTAGGCGCATGCCTGGCGACACTAACGGGCGAAACAGGTCGGGGCGTCCTCCGCGGTGAGGACATTCCGGGGAGACTCGGCCCGTGTTCCTGTTCGCTGTACTGGCTTTGCTCCCCCTGCTCAGCCCAGTGGCGCCCACACCGGAGGGCGGCTGCGCCCCGCCAGGGGAATACACCGAGGCGACCTGGCCGCTCGTCCAACACACCCCGGACGGGCGTCCGGTCGCCCGCACCTACCGCGCCCACGTCCCGCCGAACGCGCGTGGCGGACTCGTCCTCGACCTGCACGGCGCGTTCAGCGGCAAGGAGGAGCAGGACGACCGCAGCGGGATGCGCGCGAAGGCCGACGCGGGGGGTTTCGTGGCCGTGCAGCCGGACTCCTGGCCGCACTGGACCACGTCGGCGGCCGATGAGGCGGCCAGGGGCGTCAGCGACTCCGAGTTCCTGCGACGGCTGGTCGGGATCACCGTCGAACAGCTCTGCGTCGCCCCCGCGAAGGTGTACGCGGTCGGCTTCTCCAGCGGGGGCCTGATGGCCGCCCGGTTCGCGTGCTCGGGCACGACGAAGCTGGCGGGCATCGGCATGGTGGCCGCCGCTCCCCTCCCGGACACCGCGCCGTGCCACCGCCCACTCCCCTTGCGCCTGGTGTTCTCCCACAACGACCACGTACTGGCCCGCTGCTGCAGCGGCGACCTAGGCGCCATGACAGCCGGCGTGCACGCCTTGGCCCGCCAGTGGGCCGACGACAACGGCTGCGTCGCGCCGCCGCGTGAGGAGTCCACAGGGGAGACCGGCTGGGGTGTGCGGGTGAAGACCGTCCACCACCTCTGCCCGGGACGCGGCGACGTCGTCGTCGACCAGATCGACACCGGCGACCCGGTCCGGGACGGCCATTTCTGGCCCGGTCCGCCCAGCCGCGCGCCGTTCGACGCGACCTCGGCGATCGTGTCGTTCTGGGACGGGGTGTGAGCGAGGACCTGTGACCACCCCCTGACCCGGCCACAGGTCCTCGCGGGCTCAGCAGTGGTAGAGCCCGCTGAACCACGCGGGTTCGACCGCGCTGTCCTGGACCCAATCACCCGGGACCAGCGTGATGCACTGGCTGTCGCTGGCTCCCTCCCACCTGATGCGGAACCGTTGCGTGTCCTGGCAGGTGTTCTTCACCTCGACGTAGGCGTGGAAGAAGGTGTCCCAAGTCCTGGTGTGCAGGCATTGCGGCGGGCCGTCCACCGGCTCGGCGGCCGCCGCCAGCGGAACGGCGACCAACCCACCCGTGGCGACGGCGACGGCGGTGACGGCGGTGAGGATCGTGCGCATCTCTGTCTCCCAGTTCCCGGCCTGGTCCGCGGTTTTCCGCGGCACGGCACCAGGTTGCCGCGCCGACCACCTCCACGTCGTCGTGCCCGGTGACCATCCTGGGCTCCCCTCGGCGACGGATCGGGTCGTTCTCGGGGAGGAGGATCGCCGCGCCGAAAGTGGTCACCTGTCCGTGCACCGCCCGCTCAGTTCGCGGGTTCACCCGGTTGGTCGTGGGTGGCGCAGTGGATTCCGCCGCCGCCTGAGGCGATCGCGTCGATGCGGATGCCGATGATGTCGCGGTCGGGGAAGTGGTCCCGGAGGAGTTGGGCCGCGCGGTCGTCGGCTTCGCGGTCGCCGAACTCCGGGAGGAAGACGGCGTCGTTGGTGACGGAGAAGTTCAGGTAGGAGATCACCGCGTCTGGGCCCAGGTCGACATCGTCTGGTTGGAAGACCTCGATGACCTCCACGGGGCGGCCGTCGGCGTCGGTGGATTCGGTGAGGGTCGCGTGGGCCTGGTCGGCCACGCGGGTCCAGACGTCTGGCGGGGTGCCCGGGGCGGCGCGGTCGAGGAGGACGGCGCCGGAGGGGGTGAAGCGAGCGAGGTAGTCGACGTGGGCGTCGGTGATGTCCTGGCCGCGCACCCCCTCGAACCAGATCACCTTCCGCAGTCCCAGGACACGCCGCAGCTCGGCCTCGATGTCCGCCCGCGACCGCCCCGGGTTGCGGTTGTCGTTGACCAGTGAGCTCTCGGTGGCCATGAGGGTGCCCTTGCCGTCGGTCTCGAACGATCCGCCCTCGGCTACCAGCCACGTGTCGATTCCCGGGATGTCGAAGCGGTCCAGGACCGCCTCGGCCACCGCGGCGTCGTGGTCGTGGGTCTGTTTGCGGCCCCAGCCGTTGAAGTTGAAGTCGACGCCGTGGACCTCGCCCGCCTCTTCGACGAAGACCGGCACGGTGTCGCGCGTCCACAGGTCGTCCACCGGGATCGGGACGACGAGGACACCGCCGCCGCACGCGGCCCGCGCCGCGGCGACCTGGGCGGGCCGGGCGAGCATGACGACCTCCTCGTACTCGCCGATCGCCCGGGCCAGCCGCGCGATGTCCGCGCGCACCTCGGGCAGCAGGTCCGCCCAGATCCCGGCGGAGGCGGGCCACGCCATGACGGTGCGCACGTGGCTCTCCCACTCGGCGCCGAAACGGCGTGCGGGCATCGGGCCGGGCGCGGCGGAGGCACCCCCGGTGGCCTGCGGCGATGCCCCGCACGCCCCGACCGCCAGCAGGCCGAGCCCGGACAGCGCCGAACGACGGGACATCGGTGACACGGGGGCCTCCAAGCGGACGAAGCGACACCCCATCCTGACACTGACTGAATTTTCAGTCAAACCGAGCGACCGGGCAGAGCGGGCACGGCTCCTGCTCACGAACTCAGGGGTTGTCCCCCACACACGCCAGTTCCCGGTCGAGCACCCGCAAGAGGTGGTCGCGGACGTCATCGGTCGACATCAGCTGCGACAACCACCGGTTGCTCAAGCCCTCGACGAAGGCGGTCAGCCGAACGGCCACACCGTGCGGGTCGACCTCGTCGGCGATACTCCCGTCCGTCTTCCCCTGATCGATGTACTCCGCCAGGTCGGCGACCCACCGCGCCGTGGCATCGGCCACCACGGGCCGCAGCGCCTCATCGAAGACGGCCGCACCCCGGACTTCCCCCCAGACCGCCGAGTTCTCCCGCACGAGATCGTCGTCCTGGAACTCGCCCAGCACCTGCAGTGCCAGCCGCTCACGCCCGCTGCGCCCTTCCTCCGCGCGCGCATAGGACTCGGCGCGGGCGTTCACGTGCCGCATCGCGTGCGCGAGCAAGCCTGCCCGGTCCCCGAAGTGGTAGTAGATCAACGCCGTGGAGACCCCCGCCTCGGCGGCGACGTTCTCCACCCGCAGGCCCCGGATGCCGTCCCGGGCGATCACCCGGCAGGTGGCGCCGAGCAGTTGCTGCTTGCGATCACTCACAGCAGCACCCTAGAACCTCCCGCCACTCCGCGGTCGGCGAGACCGGTCGGGCTCAGCCGACGTCCTGCTTGTCCAGGAAGTCGATGATGTGGCCGAAGACGTCCAGGGCCGCGCCTCGGCCGAGGAAGGTGTCCAGGTGGCCGTAGCCGGGGATCTCCAGGTAGGAGACGTCCAGGTGCGGGTGGCGGCGGGTGAGGAGTTGGTGGCAGGTCTTCTGCGAGTCGCCCCAGAGGCCGTTTTCGGTGCCTGCCATGAGTAGGACTCGGGTGTCGATGCGGTCGGCGGCGTCGAGGGCGTTGACGGGCAGGGCGCGGTAGCGGTGGTCGGTGTCGTGCCAGCGGACGGCGGTGTGGGCCAAGGCCATGCGGCGCAGGTGGGGCATGATCCACATTGGGGCGGGGCCCAGGAGGTCGGCCAGGTGGTCGTGGGTGGTGTCGGTGAGGTTCTCGTGGACGAAGAGGGAGACGCCCATGCCCCAGGCGGAGTTGTGCAGGATCTGGCAGGTGGGGTCCGGGCAGGAGGCGCCGCGGGAGGCGAGGGCGAAGAGGGGGGTGTACTTGGAGCGCAGGCCGACCTTGCGGAAGTCGATCGGGATGTGGTCGAACCTGGACTTCATCAGCTCGCCCGCCAGCGACATGCGCAGCGCCATGCGGCCCGCGAGCTTCGGGGTCAGGAAGACGCCCTGGGACACCACGCCCGCCAGGTCCGGGACCAGGCCCGCGGCCATGCTCATGGACAGCGCGATCGAGCCGATGCAGTGGGCGACGGCGAACAGGGGGCGGTCGCCGATGCGGCCGCGGATGTGGGCGACGGCGGCGGGGATGTCGTGCAGGGCGACGTCGTCGTAGGTGTAGCGCTTGCCGGTCTCGTTGTAGGGCAGGCGGCAGCTGCCGCGCCAGTCCAGCAGCCACGGCTCGTAGCCGTTGTCCAGCAGGACGTCGACCAGGTTGCGGATCTCCGGGGCCAGGAACATGTCCGCGGAGGCGGTGTGGCCGTGCAGGAGCAGGACAGCGGGGCGGTCGGGCTGACCGGTGTCGATCCGGGTGAGGCCGATGCGCAGGCCGTCGCCCGCGTGGAACGGGATCTCCTCGACCGCCGCGGCGGGCAGGCGGTGGCGCAGCGGGCGCGGGGCCGCGGTGGTCCGCACCCGGCGCAGGGCGGGGCGGGGCTTGGCCTTGTTCTTGCCGAACATCAGGATCGCTCCTCCAGGGCCGGGGCGCGGCGCAGGTCGAGCAGGTCGGCGGCCGCGCGGGTGAAGGGGGGCAGCAGGCCCCGGGTCATCTCCCAGCCGAACCAGGCGAGCCAGGTCAGCTTGGCGGCGCGCTGCTCGCGGGGGGTCAGGCGCGGGTCGACTCCGATGCCCTCGATCTGGTCGCGGACGTAGGAGTCGCGGGGCACGGCGACCTCGCCGGCGAAGGCGGCGGGCTCGCCGGCGCGGCCGATCTCGACGGTGAGCGTGGTGCACTGCCGCCACAGGTTCCAGTGGACCTTCGAGTGCTTGTGGCCGTCGAACCACCACAGGCCGCCGTCGGCGTCGCGCAGGCGCAGCCGGTAGGCCAGCAGCGGGTGCTCCAGGCCGTCCCGGCGCGGGACGCCGTCGTCGGGGCGGACCCAGACGTCGCCGCGCTCCACGGTCAGCGGCTGCTCGTGCACGGCCGGGCAGCGCAGTTCGCCGGTGACGTCGACGCGGCGCTCCCGCACGAGCTGGTACATGCTCGCCAGCGAGAGGGTCAGCGCCATCGAGCACGGGGACTCGGCGGGTTCGCCGACCGGGCCGACAGCGCCGACGGTGGTCTCGGCGAACCACAGGTAGGGCTGGTCGCCCTTCTGCGGCAGTCGGGACAGGCCCGCCTCGGCCAGCCGCTCGAAGGTCTTGAGCTGGGCCTTGCCGTCGAAGGGCTGGGCGGCGGGCAGGCCGACGGCCTCGGCGAAGGCGGCGGTGCGCTCGGCGCGGGCGGCCGGGCCCTTCAGCGTCGCCTCGCACAGCTTCAGCGCGGTGGGGCTGCTCAGCACGCGGGCCATGAACGCCAGTTCGGGCACGTCGTCGGCCTCGATGCGGGCGAGGGTGTCCACCCGCCACTCGTCCCACTCCTGCACGCGGATGTTCATGCCGCTGAGCGCCATGTCGGCGATGACGTCGTCCAGGACGGCGGGCACGCCGGTGAGGTTGTAGTCATAGCCCCAGGCGTCCGGCTCGCACACCACGGCGGCGGCGACGCGGCTGATCCAGTCCACGGGGGCGGCGTTGAGGTAGCGGAAGGCCGGGACGGTGCGGTAGCGGGCGAAGACCGACAGCAGGCCGCTGCTGAGGTCCTGCGGGTTGTGCGCGCCGGTCTTGGTGTGGCCGCCGACGCCGCCGGGGCGCAGCGCGGTGACGACCAGACCGTGGTCGCGGGCGCGGCGCAGCGCGACCTCGGCCGTCCACTTGGTCTGGTCGTAGCCGGAGACGAGCCGGTCGACGTGGGCCAGCGGGTCGTCCTCGCCCATCGCGGTGATGCCGACCTCGTTGTAGACGGCGATGGAGGAGATGTGGTGCAGCGGCTTGGGGCGCCCGGTGGCGGCGAACTCGGCCAGGGTCAGCGTGCCGAGGACGTTGGCCCGGCGCAGCGACTGGTAGCCGCGCAGGAAGTCCACGGCCGCGCCCACGCCGACGACGCTGTCGACCTCGGCGGCGAGGGCGTGCCAGCGCTCGTCGGACAGGCCCAGCCGGGGCTCCTGCAGATCGCCGGGGAGCACGGTCACGCGGCGGCGCAGCTCCGAGGTCCACGGCAGCGTGAAGCCCGTCAGCGCTTCGCCCAGGCGGGCCAGCCCGGACTGCTCGTCGGCGGCCCGGACCAGGCAGTACACGTGGGCGTCGCTGTGGCGCAGCAGGTCCAGCAGGAGGTGTCCGCCGAGGAAGCCGGTGGCGCCGGTCAGCAGGATGCGCCGGGGGGCCACCGGCTCGGGCACGTCCACGAAGGGCAGGCGGTCGGCGAGGGCGAGGTCGGCGACGATCTGCCGCAGGTCGTCGGGCCGGGCCCGGGTGTGGTCGCGCTTGCTGGCGGGCGAAACACTTGCGGTCGGAACGGCGGTGGCGGGCGGGTCCGCGACGGCGGTGGGTGTGGGCTCCTCGGGCAGGGGGACGCCGGTGGCGCGGGCCCAGTAGCGGGCCAGGCTGATCGGCCGGGCGTCGGCGAAGACCTCGTCCAGGTCGAACTCGACGCCCAGTTCGGCCTCCAGTTCCGCGACCAGGGTGACCGCGTGCAGCGATGTGCCGCCCGCGGCGAAGAAGTCCGCGTCGTGCGGGAGGTCGCCGGAGGGCAGGTAGCGCCCGGCGGCGGCCGCGATCACGGCCGCGGCGCCCGCGACGTCCTGGGGGCGCTCCCGGCCGACCTCGGCCAGAGCGGCCGGGGCGGCCGGGGAACTGGGCAGCCTGGCCAGCAGGTCGTCCACGCTCAGGCCCAGGCCGCGCTCGATGGACTCGGCCGCCGCCCGCTGCCCGGACCCCTCGTGCAGCTCACGCATCGAAGCTCTCCTTGGTCTGCTCCCACGAGCGGAAGGCCCGCAGCTGATCGGGGGTGGCCACGACCTCGATGTGGTCGCTGTCGGGGGAAGTGCCGGGGCCGCCGAGAGCGGCCAGCAGCCGCCGGGCGGGGGCGTTGCGCGGTGTGCGCCGCGCGGTCAGCCGCACGCTCGCGCGGCCGAGGGCCTCGGCGCGCTCGGCCAGCCACCCCAGCAGGCGTTCCTCGACGCCGCGGCCGAGTGCGCGGCAGCTCATCGACCACGCGGTCAGCTCGATCCGGTCGCCGTCGACGTGGAAGGCGAGCAGGGCGATCTGGCCGTAGTCGCCGAAGCGGTCGCGGGCCGAGGCCGTCCACAGCTCTCCGCGCTCGCGCCACCGGGCGACATCACCGCCGTCGGACCTGGGGTGCAGGGTGAACTGGTTGGTGCGGGCCACCAGCTGTTCGGCCCTGGTGACGTCCGCGTCGGAGACCGGGCGGAGGTCGACGCGCAGGTCGAGCCCGGCGAGGAAGTCGGCGAACCCGGTGCTCTCCCTGGCGGCGTCGCGGTCGCGCTCCTGGGCGTAGAACCCGGCGCGCAGCGCGTCCTCGGCGGTGGCGGCGACCGGGACCAGCGGCCACAGCCTGCGCAGGAACCCGTCGAGGTCGGCCGCGGGCGGGCAGGTCACCGCCAGCACCTCCGGCAGCGCGGCCCTGACCTTGGCGATCTCGGCCGGGTTGTCGTCCAGGAACAGGAAGCTGTCGGTCCCGAGGTTGAGCGCGCGCGCCGCCTTGGCGAGGCGGTCCGGTTTCGGCCCCCACTGCGCGGACAGCACGCTGAAGTGCTCGGGCTTGAGGACGCTGTCCGGGCGGTCCAGGACCGCGCGGACGGTGTCCTCGTCGTTGTTGGAGACCAGCACCAGCAGCGCGCCCGCCCGCCGCCAGCCCAGGAGCCTGCGGGCCAGCAGCGCGCGCGGGCCGGTGAGGTCCACGGCCTCGGGGCCGATCTCCCCCGCGACGCCGCCCCACAGGGTCTCGTCGCCGTCGACGGCGATCACCTTCGGGGCCGGGCGGCGCAGCGCCCGCACGACCTCGGCGACGCGCAGCGCCACGGCGGCCTGGAACCCCGCGGTGAACGGCAGGTGCGCCAGCCGGTCGGTCCGCTGGTCGAAGGGATCGCCCGCGCCCTGGTGGCAGGCGAAGTCCGCCGCGCCGAGCACCGCGATGCCCGGGGCTTCGGCGAGGTCGGCGGCGACGGCGCGCTCCCACTCGGCGTCCCGCTCCCGCTGCTGCGCGGTGGGCGGGAAGCCGACGACCAGCGGTGTGCGCTCGGCCACGGCCCGCAGCGCCGCCGGGTAGGCCGTGCGCAGCTCGTCGAGCAGCGCGTCGTCCACTTGGCCGAAGCGGGCGAAGTCGGCCGCCCGCACCAGGACCACGCCGGCGGCGGCCGAGCCTGCGAAGACGCCGGACGGGTCGCGCAGGGTGGCCAGAACCTGGTGGTAGGGCGCCTCGGCGACCTCGGGGGTCACCTCGCCGTCGCTGGTGGCCGACGCGCACAGGGCGGGCATCGCGCCGAGGGCGAAGGTGGCGGCCAGGGCCAGGGTCGGGCGCGGCGGTGCGGCGGCGGGCGCTCGGACCGGCCCGCTCGCGTCCCGTGCGAGGTCGCCGAGCAGCTGGACGAGGCCGTCGCCGAGGGCGGTGCTCGTCGCGGCGTCGAGGATGTCGGCGTTGTGGTCGAACCGGACGACGCCCTCGTCCGGAATCATGGTGATCATCAGGTCGAGGTCGGAGTAGCCGCTGCCCGCGGGCAGGACCCGGAGGTGGTCGAGGCCGCGCGGCGAGCGGATGTAGTTGAAGTAGACCTCCACCAGCGGCGCGTTGTCGCGGTGCAGGCCCTGGCGGGCGAGGGTGGCCAGGACGTCGGAGAACATCGCCCCCTTGGCCAGGACCCGCTGCAGCCGCTCGTCGGTGCGGCGCAGCACCTCGGCGGCGGGCTCGCCCGCCAGCGCCTGGGCGGGGAAGGGCACCGGCACCCCGAAGAAGCCCACGGCGTCGAAGGCGTCGGCGTCATCGGCGTGGATGCGGGTGTCGACGGGGACGGCGAGCACGAACCGCTCCAGCTCCCGTTCGCGCGCCAGCAGCACGGTCAGCGCGCCGAGGCAGAACGCGGCCGGGGTGATCGCCAGCGCGGACGCCGCGGCGGCGATCCGCTCGGTGAGCCCGTCGGGGATCGGCACGGTGACGCTGCCCGCCCGGTAGGAGCGCGCGGGCGGGCGCGGGCGGGCGAGTTCCAGGTCGAGGCGCTCGCTGCCCTCGAAGCACTCGCGCCACCGCGGATCGGGTCCGGCCCCACCCCGCTGGGCGGCGGCGAGCAGGTCGAGGTCGCGGTTGGTGAGCGTCGCGTCGATCTGGGCCCCGCCCAGCCCGGCGTCGATCTCGGCGGCGACCAGCAGCAGCGATTGCAGGTCGCTGACCGCGTGGTGGGCGCCGAACACCAGGGTCTGCCCGTGCTCGCCCGCGTCGATGAGCTCGAAGCGCCACAGCGACGGGTGCGCCAGGTCGAAGGCGGGTTCCAGCAGCAGGCGCAGCCGCTGCGCGGCATCGACCGGGGTGTCGAGCACGGTCCAGCGCAGCACCGGCTCGGCGGGCTTGTGGTCGGTCCGCAGGACCCAGCCCGCGTCGGTCTTCTCGATCGCCGTGCGCAGCGCGGCGTGGCGGGCGAGGACGCCGTCCACGATCGCGCCGAGCCGGTCGCGGGTGGTCGGCGTGGTCAGCCGGACCGCGAGGCCGACGTCGTGGGCGGCGGCGGGCATGTCGGGCCGGGCGCTGCGCAGCAGGCGCACGACGTCGCGGGTGGCGGGCCGCACATCGGGGTCGGGCACCTCGGCGGGGGGTCTGGCGGACGGCCCGCGACGGTCCTGTCCCGCCCGGTCCGGCAGGGCGCGCAGGACGTTCTGGGCGAGGACGCCGATGTCGGCGGCGGCGAAGACGTCGGCGGCGGGGATCTGCGCGCCGAGGTCGCGGGCGAAGGAGTTGCGCAGCCGCACCAGCATCAGCGAATCGAGTCCCAGGCCCTTCAGCGAGGTGGTCGACGCGGGGATCTCCGCTCCCCCGGACACCTCGCTGACCCGGGCGCGGACGTAGGCGTCCACGCGGGCGAGCCGGTCGTCCTCGCCCGCGGCGAGGACCGCCGCGGCGAGGTCGGCGGAGGCGCCCGCGGCGGTCTCCGCGCCGATCAGGTCGGCGAGCATCGGCCGGGTGTGCACGGCGTCGGGGAGCAGGCCGAGCCGCTCGACGTCCAGGGCGATCGGGGCGAGGTGGCGGCGGCTGGTGCCCAGCACCCGCTCGAACAGCTCGCCGCCCTCCTCCGGGGTGAAGGCGAGCAGGCCGGAGCCGCTGAGGTCGGCGGCGGAGTCGGCGGCCATGCCGACCCCGGACCAGGCGCCCCAGTCCAGGCTCAGCGCCCGGCGGCCGGTGCGCGAGAGGTGGTGCGCCCAGGCGTCGATGAAGGCGTTCGCCGCCGAGTACGGGCTTTGGCCCGCCGAGCCGAGCAGGCCCGCCGCCGAGCCGAACAGCACCAAGTCGGCTTCGGCGGCGAGTTCGGTGAGCAGGACGGTGCCGAGGACCTTGGGGGCCATGACCCGCAGGGCGCGCTCGTCGGTCAGCGTGGCGACGGTGGCGTCGTCGAGGACACCTGCCGCGTGCACGACCATCGCGATCGGACCGGCGTCGCGGCGCAGATCCGCCAGCGCGGCGGCGAGCGCGGCGCGGTCGGCGACGTCGGCGCGGGCCAGGTGGACGGTGACGCCGCGCTGTCGGAGACCGGCGATCCAGGTGGCGGCGTCCGCGCTCGGCGCGCTGCGGCTCATGAGGGCGAGGTGGCGGACGCCCCGGGTCGCGAGCCGCTCGGCCACGACCCTGCCGAGGCCGCCGAGTGCGCCGGTGATGAGGTGCACGCCGTCGGCGGGCGCGCCGGGGTCGCCGTCGGGATGGGTGCGGGCCAGGCGCGGCACCAGGCGGTCGGTGGCGCGCAGGGCGACGACGCGTTCGTCGTCGGCGTGCCAGAGCTGGGTCCACAGCGCCTCGGGGCCCGCGTCGCCGATGTCGACCAGCGTGGTGGCGAACTCCGGGTGCTCCTGGGCCAGTGCCAGGCCGAAGCCCCAGGCCAGCGCCTGCTGCGGGTCGGTCACCGCGGTGCTGCCGCCGGCCGCCTGGCTGCCGCGGACGACGACGGTCAGCCGGGGCGCGGGTCCGCCCGCGAGCGCCCGCACCAGGTGCAGGGTGCTCAGACAGCACAGCCGGGCGGCTTCGCGCGCGGACTCGGCGTCGGTGATCGCCGGGGCGTCGAGCGCGGTCAGCTGCACGACCTGCGTGGGCGGGCCGTCGGCGAAGGCCTCGCGCAGCAGCCGGGCCAGGTGGGCCTCGTCGGTCGGGTCGACGACGTAGCGCCCGGGGCCCTCGGCGGCGTAGTCGGCGCCCGTGCGGGCGATGACGTGCCGCGCCCGGCCCAGCCGGTCGGCGAGGTCGGCGGCCACGCCGCCGTCGTCGGCCAGGATCAGCCAGCCGCCCCGGTCGGGGGTGCCCTGGGCGGCCGGGCGCGGCTGCCAGCGGGTCTCCAGCAGGGCGCTGTCCAGCGGGGAGACCTCGGCGAGCCGCAGGCCTTCGACGGCCATGACCAGCCGCTCGTCCTCGTCCCACACGCCGAGGTCGACGGTGGTGGCCGACCGCAGGCGGCAGCTCACCCACGCCGGGGCGCCCGTACCGGCCACGCGCACCCGGCCGACGCCGGCGGGCACGAAGGTCCGGTCGGTGGGCATCCGCGCGGGCAGGCCGCAGGCGTGGAAGGCGGCGTCGAGGACGGCGGGGTGCACGAGGTAGCCCGCGGCGGGCTGGGCGGCGAGGCGGCCCAGCGCGGCCGACGCGCCGCGCCGCCCGGCCCCGAGCCCGCGGAAGACGGGCCCGTACTCGACGCCTCGGGTGCTCAGCCCGGCGTACAGCGCGGCCGTGTCGGTCTTATCAGGACAGTCCTCGCGCACCGCGGCCAAGTCCAGGTCCGCCGGGGCGTCGGCACCGGCGGGGACGACGCGCCCGCTGACGTGGCGTTCCCAGCGCGGCTTGCCCGCCGAGGCGCCCGACGAGGCCGAGGAGATCGTGAACCGGTCGCCGTCGTCGCCGGGCCGCAGCACCAGCTGCAGGCGCACCGGGCGCTCGGGGTCCAGGCGCAGCGGCTGCTCGAACTCGACGTCGGCCAGGTGCCCCTCGGAGACGGTGGCCGCGGCGTAGAGGGCCATCTCCAGGAAAGCGGCGCCGGGCAGCCACACCTCGCCGTTGACCCGGTGCTCGGCCAGGTAGGCGAAGCGGCTGTCGCGCAGGTCGACCTCGCCCTGGAACAGGTGCCTGCCGGGCTCGTCGCTGAACTCCACGTGCGTGCCCAGCAGCGCCGAGGCCCCCGCCGGCGCGGCCGGGGCTGGCGTGATCCAGTGCCGCTCGCGGGCGAAGGCGTAGGTCGGCAGGTCGGCGGGCGCGCCCGCCGATGGGGTCCCCTGCTGAGTCCACTGTGGTGTGTGACCGGCGACGTACAGCTCGCCGAGCCCGCCCAGCAGCGTCGCCCGGTCGCCGCGCTGCCTGCGCAGCGACCCGACGCCGACGGCCTCGACGCCCGCCTTGGCGGCCACGGCCTCGATGGACGGCAGCAGCGTGGGGTGCGCGCTGACCTCCACGAAGTAGCGGTAGCCGTCGTCCAGCATCCGCTGGACGGTCTCGGCGAAGCGGACGGGTTCGCGCAGGTTGCCGAACCAGTAGTCCGCGTCGAGCCGCTCGCCTGCCACCGCATCGGCCAGCACCGTCGAGTACAGCGGGGTCGCCGCGGCCCGCCCGCGGACGCCGGCGTGCCGGTCGAGCAGGTCGGCGCGCAGCGGCTCCATCAGCGGGGAGTGCGAGGCGAACGGGGTGCTCAGCACCCGGGTGTCGGTGCCGGATTCGGCGAGTGCCCGGCGCAGTTCGGCCAGCGCGGCGGTGTCACCGGACACCGCCGTCGAGCCGGGGCAGTTGGCGGCCCCGACGACGAGCCTGCCCGCGTACGGCGCGAGCAGGTGCTCGACGCGGTCGGCGGGCATCGGCACCACGACCATGCCGCCCTTGCCGACGAACGGGCCGACCGCGTCGGCCCTGCCGGTCACCACGGTGACGGCGTCGGCGAGCGACAGCGCGCCCGCGCAGTAGGCGGCGGCGATCTCGCCGAGGCTGTGCCCGACGACCGCGTCCGGGGTGACGCCGAGCGAGCGCCAGGCTGCGGCCAGGGCCGAGGTGGTCGCGAACAGCAGGGGCTGCAGGCGGTCGGTGCGCTCCAGCGACCCCGGCTCGCCCAGCGCGTCGAGGACCGACCAGCCCGCCTGCCGCCGGACCTCCTCGTCGATCGCGGTCAGCTCCGCGCGGAAGGCCTCGGACTCGGCGAGCAGGTCCAGGCCCATCCCGGGCCACTGGCCGCCGTGGCCGGGCAGCACGAACGCCACCTTGCCCGCGTCCTCGCCCCGGGGCCGGGTGAGCGGGGTGCGGCCGTCGGCGAGGCCGTCCAGCGCGGCGCGCAGCTGCTCGCGGTCCTCGGCGACGACCGCGGCGCGCCACTCGAAGTGGCTGCGGTGGCGGGCGAGGGCGTCGGCGACGCCGGGCAGACCGGTGTCGGTGTCGGTCAGGTGGGCGGCGAGCCGGGCGGCTTGGGCGCGCAGGCTGTCGGGGCCGCGGCCGGAGACGACGTACAGCTGCGTCCCGGCCGGCGCGGGCTCCGGGGTCTCACGCTTCGGCGCTTCCTCGATGACCAGGTGCGCGTTGGTGCCGCTGATGCCGAACGAGCTGAGCCCGGCCCGGCGGACCCGGCCCGCGGTGGCGGGCCAGGGGGTCGCCTCGCGCAGCACGTGCAGCCCGCTGCCGTCCCAGTCGACGTGCCTGCTGAGGGTGTCGGCGTGCAGGGTCGCGGGCAGCGTCTCGTGCCGCAGCGACTGCACGACCTTGATCAGCCCCGCGATGCCCGCGGCGGCCTGGACGTGCCCGATGTTGGACTTCAGCGACCCCAGGTGCAGCGGACGCTCCCGGCCCGCGAAGACCCGGGCGAGCGCGGTGGCCTCGATCGGGTCGCCCAGCGGGGTGCCGGTGCCGTGCGCCTCGACGTAGTCGAGGTCCTCCGGCTCCACTCCGGACAGTTCCAGCGCGCGCCGGATCACCTGCTCCTGGGCGGGGCCGTTGGGCGCGGAGAGCCCCTGGCTGCGCCCGTCCTGGTTGACCGCGACGCCGCGCAGCACCGCCAGCACCTGGTCGCCGTCGCGGTCGGCGTCGCTCACGCGCTTGAGCACGACCATCCCCGCGCCCTCGGCCCACACCGCGCCGTCGGCGTCGTCGGCGAAGGAGCGGCAGCGCCCGGTCGGCGACAGGCCGCGCAGCCTGCTGAACTCCACGAACAGCCGCGGGGTCACCATGACCGACGCGCCGCCGGCGATGGCGAGGTCGCACTCCCCCGAGCGCAGCGCGTTCATCGCGAGCTGCACCGCGACCAGCGACGACGAGCACGCGGTGTCCACCGTCAGCGCCGGGCCGTGCAGGCCCAGCGCGTAGGCCAGCCTGCCGGAGGCGACGCTGAGCGCCGAGCCGAGGCCGATGTAGCCGTCCATCTCCTCAAGGCGCGCGCCGTGCAGGTAGTCGCTGGCCATCATCCCGACGTAGACGCCGGTGCCGCTGCCCGCGAGCGAGGCGGGCACGATCCCCGCGCGCTCCAAGGCTTCCCAGGTCGTCTCCAGCAGCAGGCGCTGCTGCGGGTCCATCGCCGCGGCCTCCTTCGGCGTGATGCCGAAGAAGCCGGGGTCGAAGGACTCGATGCCGTCGAGGAAGCCGCCGTGGCGGGCGTAGGACTTGCCGGGGGCCTCCGGATCGGGGTCGTAGAGCGCCTCCACGTCCCACCGGTCGGCCGGGAACGGGCCCACCGCGTCGCGGCCCTCGGCGACGAGCCGCCACAGGCCTTCCGGGTCCGACACCCCGCCGGGCAGGCGGCACGCCATCGATACCACCGCGATGGGTTCGTCCGTGGTGGACGGAGCAGGCCGGGCGGCTGCGGGGGCACTGGCGGCGGCCGGACCGCCTGCGGCGATCACCGAGCCGAGCAGGTACGCGCCGAGCCGGGCCGGGGTGGGGTGGTCGAAGAGCAGGGTCGCCGGGAGCCGGGCGCCGAGCCGGGCGCTGATCCGGTTGCGCAGCTCGACCGCGGTCAGCGAGTCCATGCCGAGGTCGCGCAGCGGCACGTCCGGGCGGACGGCCTCGGCCGAGCGCAGCCCCAGGACGCGGGCGGCTTCCTCGCGCACGAGCGCCAGGACCCGCTCGGCGCGCTCGGTCTCCGGCAGGCGGGACAGGCGGTCCAGGAGGCTGTCGTCCTTGTCGTCGTTCGCCCGGGGCAGCAGCGAGCGCCAGAGCGCGTCCGCCGCGCCGCCCGCCGAGGCCACGGCGTCGCGCACCCTGGACAGGGTGAGGTCGGCGGCGACCAGGTGCGCCGTGCCACGGCGCAGGGCCAGTTCGGTGACGTCGCGGCCCTGCGCGGAGCTGAACGCGCCGTAGCCCGCGCGGGCCATGCGCCGCAGGTCGGCGAGGTCGACGGCCAGGCCGTCCTCGGCCCACGCGCCGTAGGACAGCGACACCGCGGGCAGGCCCGCCGCCCTGCGGTGGTGGGCGAGCTGGTCGAGGAAGACGTTGGCCGCGGCGTAGTTGGCCTGCCCGGCGCTGCCGACCACACCCGCCAGCGACGAGGTCGTGACGAACAGCTCCAGCTGCCGGTCCTCGGTGAGCCGGTGCAGGTTGACCGCGCCGTCGAGCTTGGGGCCGAGCACCGTGGCGAGGCGGTCCGGGGTGAGGTCGGCGACGACGCCGTCGTCGAGCACGGCGGCGCAGTGCACCACGCCGCGCAGCGGCAGGTCGGGGCCGATGCCGTCGATGACCCCGGCGAGCGCGGCGGCGTCGGCGATGTCGCAGGCCGCGACCTCGACCTGGGCGCCGAGCGCGGTCAGCTCCTCGGCGACCTCGGCGGCGCGCGGGTCGGCCGGGCCGGTGCGGGAGAGCAGCAGCAGGCGCGGGACTCCCCGCTCGGCGAGAAGCCTGGCGATGTTGCGGCCGACGCCGCCGAGACCGCCGGTGATGAGCACGGTGCCGTCGGTGGGCACCGGCGTGCTCCCCGCCTCGGTGCCGCTCGCGCGCACCAGCCGGGGGACGAGCAGCGTCCCGCCGCGCACGGCGACCTCGGGCTCGGCGGCCAGGCCGACGGCGGCGGCCACCGAGTCGGCGGCGTCGACGTCGACCAGGGTCAGCCCCAGGTCGGGGTGCTCGGCGCGGGCGGCGCGGGCCAGCCCCCACAGCACCGCCTGGGGCAGGCGGGGGGCGGGGTCGCCGTGGCCCGCGGCGATCGCGCCGTGGGTGACCCACACCGTCCTGGCGGGCGCGTCGGCGCCTGCGGCGATGAGCGCCTGCAGCTCGGCCAGGCCGGCGTCGGCGAACTCGGCGGCGGAGCGGGCCGGGTCGGCGGTGGCGCCGGGGCACGGCCACAGCCGCACCACGACCTCGCTGCTCGCCTCACCGAGCCGCACGCCAGCGGCCTCGATGTCGCGCCGGACGGCGGCCGAGCGCGGATCGGCCCCGCCGACGACGGTCCACTCCCCCGCGGGCTCGGCGGGCCGCTCGGGCGCGGCGGTCCACGCCACCTCGTACAGGTGCCGGCCGCTGCCCGAGCCCTCGGCGAGGTCGGCCGGGCTCGCCGTGCGCGCCCTGACCCCGTCGAGGCGGCCGACGGCGAACCCGTCGGCGTCCCACAGGGCGACATCGATCGTCAGGTCCTCTTCGGACACAGAGGTGCGGCGCACGGAGACGAGCAGGTCCTCACCGCTCATCCTGGACAGGCTGACCCGGCCGATCGAGGCGGGCAGCAGCACCCGGCCGTCGAGCGGGACCCCGCCGTCGAAGGCGGTGCAGGCGTGCAGGGCGGCGTCCAGCAGCGCGGGGTGAACCGGGTACGGGTCGCCGAGGTCGCGGGCGGCCTCCGGCAGCGACACCCTGGCCAGCAGCACGTCGTGCCCGGCCTGCACCGCTTCCCGCACGCCCTGGAAGGCCGGCCCGTAGCCGATGCCGATCATGGCCAGGCGCTCGTAGGTCTCCTCGTCCCAGACCCCGGCGGCCTCCGGCCAGGCCGGGGCGGCCTCGGCCACGGGGACCGAGGGCAGGCCGGACGCGGTGGCGTGCAGGGTCCACTGGGCGGACTCGACGCCGCGCGGCCTGCTGTGCACGGTGATCTCCGGCGTCGACCCGGAGACAACGACCTCGACGGACACCTCGGCCACCGTGCCCGCGGTGAGCACGAGCGGGGCGACGAGCAGCAGTTCGGCGACGTCGAGGCGGTCGTCCGGGCGGACCACGGCAAGGGCGGCGCGGCACAGCTCCAGCAGGGTCGTGCCGGAGACCACGGTCCGGCCGAACACGGTGTGGTCGCGCAGCCAGTCCACAGTGGATGCCGACCAGGCGGCGCGGAAGGTCCAGCGGCTCTCGTCGGCCGACTGCACCTGCACCCCCAGCAGCGGGTGCCCGGCGTGCTCGAACAGGCCGGGCCCGGCCTCCTCGGCCTCGGGGACGGCCCAGTGGCGCGTGGCGTCCCAGGCGTAGGTCGGCAGTTCGGCGGCGGGAGCGGCGGCGACCAGGCGGCGCCAGTCGACGGCGCGGCCGTGCGCGTGCAGCTCGGCCTCGGCGCGGTCCAGGCAGGCGGGGCCGTCCTGGTCGCGGCGCAGCGACCCGACGGCGACCAGCTGGTGGCCGGTGTCCTCGCCGATCGTGGACAGCGCGGTCAGCTGCGACGGGTGCGGGCTCAGCTCCAGGAAGCAGCGGTAGCCGTCGGCGGCCATCCGCTCCACGGTCGGTCCGAAGAGGACCGCTTCGCGCAGGTTCGTGTACCAGTAGCCGGAATCCAGCTCGCCGGTGACGGGCTCCCCGGTCGCGGTCGAGTACCAGGGAATGGCGGGTGCGCTGGTGGCGATCCCGGCCAGCTCCCCGATGACGCGCTCGCGGACCGGCTCGACCAGCGCGCTGTGCGAGGCGTACTCCGCGTCCAGGCGGCGGGTGAAGACCTGCTCGGCGGCCAACTCGGCCAGCAGCGCCGCCAGCGGCTGCACCTCGCCCGCCACGACCGTCGCCCGGCCGCTGTTGACCGCGGCGACCGACAGGCCGGCCGGCAGCCTGCTCTCGAGCTCGGCGCGCGGCATGCCGACCACGGCCATGCGGCCGGTGCCCGCCAGCGCGGTCACGCAGCGGGCGCGCAGGGCGATCACCGCGGCCGCGTCGGCCAGGCCGAGCGCGCCAGCGACATGCGCGGCGGCGACCTCGCCCTGGCTGTTGCCGATCACGGCGTCGGGCTCGATCCCGCGCGAGCGCCACACCGCCGCCAGCGACACCATCACGGTGAACAGCACGGTCTGGACGACGTCGACGCGGCCCATCGGCGGGGCGTCGGCGTCGCCGCGCAGGACAGCGGCCACCGACCAGTCGACGTGCGGGCGCAGCGCGGCGTCGCAGCGCTCGACGGAGTCGGCGAACACCGCGTCGGTGGCGAGCAGGTCGCGGGCCATCCCGTCCCACTGCGCGCCCTGGCCCGGGAAGACGAACGCGATCTTGCCCGAGGTACCCGAGAGCCCCGGCATCGCTGTGCGCCTCGGACCGACGACGGCGTCGGTGTCCGCCGCGCCGCCTGCCAGCTCGCCCAGCGCGGCCATCAGGTCCTCGCCGGTAGTGGCGCGCAGGACGGCGCGGTGGTCGAAGTGGGTGCGCCGGTGCGCCAGGGTCGAGGCGACCGAGGACAGCGGCGTCCCCGGCCGCTCGGCGAGGAACGCGCGCAGCCGCTCGGCCTGCTTGCGCAGGGCGGGGGCGCTGCGGGCCGACAGGGGGAACAGGGTCGGCTCCGGCACGTCCCCGGTGGCCGCGGGCGCGCTCCTGGGCGCTTCCTCGATGACCAGGTGCGCGTTGGTGCCGCTGATGCCGAACGAGCTGAGCCCGGCCCGGCGGACCCGGTCCCCGCTCGCGGGCCAGGCGATCGGCTCGCGCAGCACGTGCAGGCCGCTGGCATCCCAGTCGACGTGGCTGCTGAGGGTGTCGACGTGCAGGGTCGCGGGCAGGGTCTCGTGCCGCAGCGCCTGCACGACCTTGATCAGACCGGAGATGCCCGCCGCGGCCTGGGTGTGCCCGACGTTGGACTTCAGCGACCCCAGGTGCAGCGGCTGTTCCCGGCCCGCGAAGACCTGGGCCAGCGCGTTCGCCTCGATCGGGTCGCCCAGGGTCGTGCCGGTGCCGTGCGCCTCGACGTAGTCCAGGTCGTGGGGGCGCAGTCCGGACAGTTCGATGGCGCGCCGGATCACCTGCTCCTGCGCGGGCCCGTGCGGCGCGGAGAGCCCCTGGCTGCGGCCGTCCTGGTTCACCGCGACCCCGCGCAGCAGCGCGAGGACGGTGTCGCCGTCGCGCTGGGCGTCGCTGAGGCGCTTGAGCACGACCATCCCGGCGCCCTCGGCCCACACCGCGCCGTCGGCCTGGTCGGAGAAGGCGCCGCAGCGCCCGCTCGGCGACAGCGCCCGCAGCCTGCTGAACTCCACGAACAGGTGCGGGGTCACCATGACGGTCGCGGCCCCGGCGAGCGCGAGGTCGCACTCCCCCGAGCGCAGCGCGTTGACCGCGAGCTGGATGGCCACCAGCGACGACGAGCACGCGGTGTCCACCGTCAGCGCCGGGCCGTGCAGGCCCAGCGCGTACGCCAGCCGACCGGAGGCCACGCTCAGCGCGGAGCCCGTGCCGACGTAGCCGTTCATCTGCTCCAGCCGGGTGCCGCGCAGGTAGTCGCTGGTCATCATCCCGACGTAGACGCCGGTCGCGGTGCCCGCGATGGCGGCGGGCACGATGCCCGCGCGCTCCAGGGCCTCCCAGGCGGTCTCCAGCAGCAGCCGCTGCTGCGGGTCCATGGCCTCGGCCTCCTTGGCGGTGATGCCGAAGAAGCCGGGGTCGAAGGACTCGATGTCGTCGAGGAAGCCGCCGTGGCGGGCGTAGCACTTGCCTGCGGCTTCCGGGTCGGGGTCGTAGAGGGAGTCGACGTCCCACCGGTCGGCGGGGAAGGGGCCCACCGCGTCGCGGCCCTCGGCGACGAGCCGCCACAGGCCTTCCGGGTCCGACACCCCGCCGGGCAGGCGGCACGCCATCGATACCACGGCAATCGGCTCGTCCGAAGTGGACTCCCTTGGCGCGGCGGCCACGGGCGCGGGGGCGGGCGCGGAGCCGCGCACCAGCTCGGACATGTGGCGGGCCAGCGCGGCGGGGGTCGGGTGGTCGAACACGGCGGTGGCGGGCAGCCGCAGGCCGGTGGCGGCGTTCAGCTCGTTGCGCAGCTCCAGTCCGGCGAGGGAGTTGACGCCCAGTTCGCCGAAGGCCGCGGAGTCGTCCACCGAGCCGGAGGGGCCCTGGCCGAGCACGGTGGCGGTGCTCGCGCGGACGAGGTCGAGCATCGCGGCGGGGTCGAGCGCGGCGGACGTGGGCGCGGGTCCGGCCTGGGAGGCGCGGGCGGTCGGGCGGACCGCGCCAACGAGGTCGGCGAACAGGGGCTGGCCGGTGCCGGACTTCGCCGCCTCGCGCAGGGCGGTCAGGTCGAGGCGGGCGGGGACCAGCAGGGCGGGGCCCGCGGCGAGCGCGGCGTCGAAGAGGGCAAGGCCCTGCTCGGCGGGCAGCGGGACCAGGCCGGTGCGGGCCATCCGGGAGCGGTCGGCGGCGCTCAGGTGCCCGGTCATCCCGGAGTCCTGCTCCCACAGGCCCCAGGCCAGTGTGGTGGCGGGCAGCCCGGCCGCCCTGCGGTGGTAGGCCAGCGCGTCGACGTAGGTGTTCGCGGCGGCGTAGTTGGCCTGGCCGCGGTTGCCGATGATCCCGGCGACCGAGGAGCACAGGACGAACGCGCGCAGGTCGGCCCCGGCGGTGAGGGTGTGCAGGTTCCACGCGCCGTCGGCCTTCGGGCGCAGCACGGTGTCGAGGCGCTGGGCGTCGAGGGCGGCGAGCGTGCCGTCGTCCAGGACGCCGGCGGCGTGCACGACGGCGGTCAGCGGGTGCTCGGCGGGGATGGCGGCCAGCACCCGGGCGAGTTGGTCGGCGTCGGCGACGTCGCAGGCGGCGATGGTGACCCGCGCGCCGAGCGCGGTCAGCTCGGCTTCGAGGTCGGCCGCGCCGTCGGCGTCGCGGCCGCGCCTGCCGGTGAGCACCAGGTTGGCCACGCCGTGGCGGGTGATGAGGTGCTTGGCGAACAGCGCGCCGAGGGTGCCCGTGCCGCCGGTGATCAGCGCCGTGCCCGCGGGGTCGAGCGCGGGCGGGGTCGCCTCGGCCGGCACGTCGGCCCTGGCCAGGCGCGGGACGAGCAGGACGCCCCCGCGCACGGCCAGCTGCGGCTCGCCCGTCTCCGCCGCCGCGCGCAGCGGGGCCGAGGGGCCGTCCAGGTCGGCGATGACGACGCGGCCGGGGTTCTCCGACTGGGCGGCGCGGACCAGGCCCCAGACCGCCGAGGCGCCCAGGTCGGGGACGTCGGCGTCGTCGGCGGTCGCGACCGCGCCCCGGGTGAGGACGAGCAGCCTGCTCGCGGCCGTCTCGGTGGCCAGCCAGTCCCGCAGGACGGCCAGGACGTGGCCGGTGGCCGTGCGCACGTCGGTCCCGGTCGGGACGGGCAGGACCACGACGTCGGGCGCCGGGCCGCTCGCGCGCAGCGCGGCCATGTCGTCGTGCACGGGCGCGCCGAGCCCGAGGTCGTCGGCGCCGAGCACGGCCCACCGCGCGGTCTTCGGGACGGGGGCGGGCACGGGCTTCCAGTCGAGGCGGTGCAGCGAGCGCAGGTGAGCGCCCGCCCCGAGCTGCTCCGGCGCGACCGGCCGCAGGGCCAGCGACCGGGCGGTGAGCACGGGCGCACCGGTCCCGTCGGCCGCGGTGATCGCGTACGCGCCCGCGGCGTCGGGCACGAGCCGCACCCGCAGGACGGCGGCCTGGTGGGCGTGCAGCGCGACGTCGGTGAAGGAGAACGGCAGGCGCACCGCGTCGGGCGCGGCGACGATGACCGGGTGCAGCGCCGCGTCGAGCAGGGCGGGGTGCAGCGCGAAGCGCGCGGGGTCACCGGCGTCGGCGGGCAACGCGATCTCGGCGTACAGCTCGGGTCCGCGCCGCCACATCGCCAGCAGGCCCTGGAAGGCGGGCCCGTACTCGTAGCCGAGGTCGGCGAGCCGGTCGTAGGCGTCGTCCACCGCGACCGGCTCGGCGCCGGGCGGCGGCCACTGGGCCAGCGCCTGGCCCGCGATCGCGGCGGGCGACAGCGCACCGGTCGCGTGCTGGGTCCACGGCCCGCCGGCGTCGGCGGCGAGTCGGGAGTGGACGGTCACCGCGCGCCTGCCCTCGGCGTCCGGTCCCCCGACGGCGACCTGGACGTCCACGCCGCCGCGCTCGGGGACCAGCAGCGGGGCCGCCAGGGTCAGGTCCTCCAGGACCGGGCAGCCCGCCTGCTCACCCGCGTGCAGCGCCAGCTCCACGAACGCGGTGCCCGGCAGCAGGACGGTGCCGTTCACCGCGTGGTCGACCAGCCACGGCTCGGAGCGCCGCGACAGCGTGCCCACGCACACCAGCCCGTCGCTGCCCGCGAGCGGGACGACGGCGTCGAGCAGCGGGTGCTCCGAGGCGCCGGAGCCCGCGGTGGCCGTCGGCGTCGGCAGCATCCAGAACCGCTCGACCTGGAAGGGGTAGCCCGGCAGGTCCACGTGCCTGCCCGCCGGGAGCGCGCTCGTCCAGTCGACGGCCGCGCCGTGGGCGTGCGCCTCGCCGAGGGACAGCAGGAAGCGCTCGACCGTGCCCTCTCCCCGGCGCAGCGACCCGATCGCGGCGCCGCCGCCGTGCTCGTCCACGACCTGCTGCACGCCCATGGTGAGCACCGGGTGCGGGCTGCACTCCACGAACAGCGGGGTGTGCCGCGCGAGCGCGGTGACGACCCGCTCGAACTCGACGGGGTTGCGCAGGTTGCGGTACCAGTAGTCGGCGTCCAGCCCGGCGGTGTCGATCGGCTCGCCGGTCAGGGTCGAGTGGAACGGCACCTCGCTGGTGCGCGGGGTGATCGGGCCCAGCTCGCGCAGCAGCTCCTCGCGCAGGCGCTCGACGTGCGCCGAGTGCGAGGCGTAGTCCACCGGCAGCCGGTGCACGCGCACGCCGTCAGCCGTCAGCGCCTCGGTGAACTCCTCCAGCGCCCCGGGGTCACCGGAGACCACTGTGGACGCTGGTCCGTTGGCGGCGGCGACGGACAGCCGCTGGGCCCACGGCTCGATCCGGGCGTCGACCTCGGCACGCGGCAGCGCGACCGAGGCCATGCCGCCCTGCCCGGACAGCGCGCGGATCGCCTTGCTGCGCAGCGCGACCACGCGGGCCCCGTCGGAGAGCGACAGCGCGCCCACGGCGGTCGCGGCGGCGATCTCGCCCTGGGAGTGCCCGACGACGGCGGCGGGGACCACGCCGTGCGCGCGCCAGGTGGCGGCGAGGGACACCATGACCGCCCACAGCGCGGGCTGCACGACGTCGACCCTGGCGAGGGCGGCGTCGTCGGCGAGCACGTCGCTCAGGGACCAGTCCACGAACTCGGCCAGCGCCCGCTGGCAGGCGTCCATCTGGTCGCGGAAGGCGGGGCTGGCGGCGAGCAGGTCCACCGCCATGCCCGCCCACTGCGACCCCTGCCCGGGGAACACCAGCACGGGCCTGCCCGCGCGGCCCGCGCGGCCGGTGACCGCGTTCGGGGCGGCGACACCCTCGGCGAGGGCGCGCAGGCCCGGCAGCACGTCGTCGCGGTCGCGACCGACGACGACGGCGCGGTGCTCGAAGCTCGCCCTGCCGGTCGCCAGCGTGTGCCCGACGTCGGCGAGGTCGGCGGCGTGATCGGGACCGGGGTCGGCGTCCAGGTGCTCGGCCAGCCGCGCCGCCTGCTCGCGCAGGGCGGCGTCGGTCTTGGCCGAGAGCAGCAGCGGCAGGACCGGCCGGGTCGGCCGGGGCTCGGCGGGCGGCTGTTCGAGGATCACGTGGGCGTTGGTTCCGCTGATGCCGAAGGAGGACACCGCCGCGCGTCGCGGCCGCCGGACGGCGGGCCACGGGGTGTCCTCGGCCAGCGGCACGACGTGCCCGGCGTCCCAGTCCACGTGCGGACTCGGCGCGTCGAAGTGCAGGATCCTCGGCAGCACCCCGTGCCGCATGGCCTGCACCATCTTGATCACACCGCCCACACCGGCGGCGGCCTGGGCGTGGCCGATGTTGGCCTTGAGCGAGCCGAGCAGCAGCGGTCGGTCGGCGGGCCTGCCCTGGCCATAGGTGGCCAGCAGGGCCTGAGCCTCGATCGGGTCGCCGAGCGGGGTGCCGGTGCCGTGCGCCTCGACGGCGTCGACGTCGGCGGGGGCGAGCCCGGCGCGCTCCAGCGCGTCCCGGATGACCCGCTCCTGGGCCGGTCCGCTCGGCGCGGACAGGCCGTTGGACGCGCCGTCCTGGGTGACCGCGGTGCCGCGGACGACGGCGAGCACCCGGTGGCCGTTGCGGCGGGCGTCGGAGAGCCGCTCCAGCACGAGCAGGCCCGCGCCCTCGGCCCACGCGGTGCCGTTGGCCGCCGCCGCGAACGGCTTGCAGCGGCCGTCGGGTGACAGGCCTCGCATCCGGGAGAACTCGACGAACATCTCCGGGGTCGCCATCACCGTGACCCCGCCTGCCAGCGCCAGCGAGCACTCCCCGCGCAGCAGCGAGTCCGCGGCCAGGTGCACCGCGACCAGCGACGACGAGCACGCCGAGTCCACGGTGATCGCCGGGCCGCGGAAGTCGAAGACGTAGGAGATGCGCCCGGAGAGCACGCTGGAGGTGTTGCCGGTGATCAGGTGGCCTTCCAGGCCCTGGGGCACGGTGTGCACGCGCGGGGAGTAGTCGTGGTTCAGGGTTCCGGCGAACACCGCGGTGCGGCTGCCGCGGAGGGTGGCCGGGTCGATGCCCGCGCTCTCGAAGGCCTCCCACGCCGTGGTCAGCAGGAGCCGCTGCTGCGGGTCGGTGGTCAGCGCCTCGCGCGGGGAGATGCCGAAGAAGCCCGCGTCGAAGTCGGCGGCGTCGTAGAGGAAGCCGCCGTGGCGGGTGTAGGACTTGCCGCGCTGGTCGGGGTCCGGGTCGTAGAGGGAGTCGAGGTCCCAGCCGCGGTCGGCCGGGAAGTCGCCGATCGCGTCGACGCCGCCCGCGGCCAGCCGCCACAGGTCCTCCGGGGTGGCGACGCCGCCGGGGAAGCGGCAGGCCATGCCGACGATCGCGATCGGCTCCTCACCCGGGTCGGCCGCGGCGGGCGCGGCTCCCGGCGCGGACGCGGCCGGGCGCAGGTGGGCGGCCAGCGCCCTGGGGGTCGGGTGGTTGAGGAAGGCGGTGCGCGAGAGCGACATGCCGACCAGTGGCGCAAGGCGCTCGTGCAGCTCCACCCCCATCAGCGAGGTGAAGCCGAGGTCGGCGAAGGAGCGGTCCGGGTCGACGTCGGCGGCGTCGGCGTGCCCGAGCACCAGCGCGGCCTGCTCCCGCACGACGCGCAGCGGCTCGCCGTCGGCCTCGCCCACCCCGGTCGCGACCGGGGTGGGCGGGGTGTCGAGCCAGTGCCTGCTCCGCTGGAAGGCGTAGGTCGGCAGCCGGACGGGGCGGGCGCCGGCGCCGGCGAAGACCGCGGCCCAGTCGGGCGCGCCGCCCGCGGCGAACTCCGCGGCCGGGCCGTCCGGCGCGGGGGCGTCGTCTCCCTCGGCCACGGCGCGCAGGCCCGCCATGAGGGTGTCGCGGTCGGTCGCGGTGAGGGCGGCGCGGTGCTCGAAAGCGGTGCGGGTGCACGCCAGCGAGAAGGCGACGTCGGGTAACGCGATGTCCTCGTGTGCGCCGAGGAAGTCGTGGAGCCGGGCGGCCTGCGCGCGCAAGGCTGCCGGTGTCCGTCCGGAGAGGACGAAGGGCAGACCGGTGGTCGAGTCCGGGGCCGCGTCCCTGGCCGGTTCGGCGGGAGCTTCGGTGAGCACGATGTGGCAGTTGCTCCCGCCGAGGCCGAAGGAGCTGACCCCGGCGACCCTCGGGCCCCGCGCCCAGTCCCGCTGCTCGGCGCACACCCGCAGCCGCAGCGAGTCCAGCGGGATGTCGGGGTTCGGGATGGTGTGGTTCAGGCTGGCCGGGAGCAGCCCGTTGCGGATCGCCAGCACCGCCTTGACCAGGCCCGCGATGCCCGCGGCCGCTTCCAGGTGCCCGATGGTGGTCTTCACCGACCCGACCGGCAGCGGGTCGTCGGCGGGCCTGGCCGCGCCGAGCACCGCGCCGAGGGCGGCGGCCTCCAGCGGGTCGCCGACCCGGGTGGCCGAGCCGTGCAGCTCGACGTAGCCGACCGAGGCCGGGTCGACGCCGCTGTGCTCGTAGGCCGAGCGCAGCACCTGCTCCTGCGCCTCGCGGCTCGGCACGGTGAGGCTGTCGCCGCCGCCGGTGTTGACCGCGCCGCCGCTGATCACCGCGTAGACCCGGTCGCCGTCGGCGAGCGCGGCGGGCAGCGGCTTGAGCACCACCACCGCGCCGCCCTCGCCGCGCACGAAGCCGTTGGCGCGCGCGTCGAAGGTGTAGCAGCGCCCGTCCGGGGAGAGGCCGCCGAAGCGCGCGGCGTCCCGCGCGCTCGCGGCGGCCAGGTTCAGGTTGACCCCGCCCGCCAGCGCGATCTCCGACTCGCCGCTGAGCAGGCTCTGGCAGGCCAGGTGCACCGCGACCAGCGACGAGGACTGCCCGGTGTCGACGACCATGCTCGGGCCGCGCAGGCCGCAGAAGTACGACAGCCGGTTGGCGATGATGCCGCGCTGCACACCGGCGAAGGTGTGCGGGCCGCTGTCGTGCTGGGCCAGCCTGGCGTAGTCGTCACGGCCCGCCCCGATGAACACCCCGCCCCGGGTGTCGCGCACGGAGCCGGGGACGATGCCCGCGTCCTCCAGCGCCTCCCAGCCCAGTTCCAGGACCAGCCGCTGCTGCGGGTCCATCGCCGCGGCCTCCTTCGGCGAGATGCCGAAGAAGGCGGCGTCGAAGTCCCCCACGCCCGGCACGAACGAGCCCCACCGGGCGCCGCCCTCGCCGCAGGCGGCGTCGCGGCGCTCCGGCGGGACCTCCGTGATCGCGTGCTCGCCCGAGCGCAGCAGCGCCCAGAACGCGGCGTGGTCGGCCGAGCGCGCGAAGCGGCACGCGATCCCGACGACCGCGACGGGCTGGGCAGGACCGGACTGGCGTGGGGTCGCCGACATGGCTGAGGACTCCTCGTTGCGGGGCGCGGGAAGCGGCTCGGTCCGTCGGGCGGTCCGCTACCAGGTGACGGGCAGGACCTCGGGGCTGCGGGTCAGCTGGCCGCCGCGCCACAGGATGTCCTCGGGGGCGACGGCGAGGCGCAGGCCGGGCAGCCGGGCGGGCAGCCGGTGCAGCGTCAGCTCCATCTCCAGCTTCGCCAGCCACGCGCCGAGGCAGTAGTGCGGACCGGCGCCGAGGCCGAGGTGCCCGGTGGGCGGGGTGCTGAAGGGGTGGTCCCTCGGGTCCTGCGGGAAGACCTCGGGGTCCAGGTTGGCGATCTTCGTGTCCGCCGCGATCAGGTCGCCCTTCTTGATCAGCACGCCGCCGACCTCGACGTCCTCCAGCGCCCGGCGCATGAAGCCGGGCAGGATGTCGCCGCCGATGGAGATGCCGCGCAGCATGTTCTCGGCCGCCACCGGGACCAGGCTCTCGTCCTGGGCCAGCCGCTGCCAGGCGTCGGTGCCGTCGGTCAGCAGGTAGACGAAGGTGTTGCCGATGACGGTGGTGGTGACCTCGTGCCCGGCCACGGTCAGCAGCACGACCAGGCCGACGATCTGCTCCTCCGGCAGGCCGCCGTTCTCGTCGGCGGCCTGGATCAGCGAGCTGACCAGGTCATCGCCCGGCATGGCGCGGCGGCGGGCGACGACCTCGGCGCCGAAGGCCAGGAAGTCCTCGATCGCGGCCTGGACCTGCTCCGGCGGGTAGGCGGTGGTGGAGAAGGCGTGGTCGCACCAGAAGGCGAGGCGCTCGCTGTCGTAGTCGTCCAGGCCCATCAGCCTGCTGAGCACCGAGCTGGGCAGCGTCGTGGCGAAGCCGGAGATCAGGTCTGCGGGGCGGGGCCCGGCCTCGATCGCATCGATGAGCCCCTCCACGACCGAGGCGACCCACGGGCGCCAGCGGGCGATGGCCTTGGGGGTGAAGGCCTTGCTCACCGTGCGGCGCAGCCTGCGGTGCTCCTCGCCGTCGAGGTTGTTGAGGATGTTGGGGTCGGTCAGCAGATTCGGGTACGGCGTGTGCGGGGGCGCGTCGGGGGTGAACATCGACGCGCGGTCCAGGCGCGGGTCGGTCAGCACCTGGCGGGCGTCGGGGTGGCGGCGCGCGACCCACACGGGCACGCCGGTCTTCAGCACCGACAGGTGGGGCGGGTCGAGCGGCTCGTCGGCCCGGTGCGTGTGCAGCATCGGCTGGATCTCGGCAGCCACACTGCTGTTGTCTACGGACACTGTTCCTCCAGTCGGGCCGGTTCAGCGGGTGCGGTGCTCGGCGGTGAGCCGCTGAAGCGTGGGAATGACCTCGTCGTAGCCGGGCATCGCCATCAGCTCCTCGTGCGCGCGGTCCACCCCGGCGCGGATTCCGGGGTCGGTGAGGACCTGCTCGATCTGGGCGCGCATGACCTCCGTCGACGGGTTCCTGATGTCCACGCGCAGCCCCGCGTTGCGCGAGGTGACGTAGGCGGCGGTCGCGGTGGAGCCCGGGTACCGGGTGGTGATCAGCTCGTCGGTGTCGGTGATCAGCTGCGGCACCCGGTGGGTGACGGCGGCGACGCACGTGCTCACCCCGCCGTGGGTGATCATCGCCGCGCAGGTGGGCACCAGCTGCTCAAGCGGGGCGTAGTCGACGATCCGCACGTTCGGCGGGACGCGGTCCACGGCGCTGAGCTGGACCTCGTTCAGCGTGGCCACGACGTCGACGTCGAAGTCGGCGACGGCGTCGAGCAGGTGCGGGACGTGCGTCCAGCAGACCTTCTTCTCCGGCAGCAGGTCCCGAAGGGACAGACCCATCGTCATGCCGATCCGGGGCCTGGTCGGCGGTTCGCGCAGCCAGTCCGGTGTGGACCGGGCGGAGGAGTAGTGGTGCGGCCGGGCGAGGACGGTCTTGACCGAGGACCCCAGCCGGAACCCGTCGGGCAGTGCGTCGACGGTCCACTGCCCCAGCAGCAGGTCCCGGTCGACCTCCAGGCCGTAGCGCTCGGCGACCGGCCGCACGGTCTCGGCGAGCACGTGCTCGTCCAACGACTTGCCGGTGCGCTCCAGGTACTTGTCCACGCTCCAGCCGAAGTAGTCCTGCCACGGCGTGAACCGCGCCTGCGCCGCCCCGCACATCCGCGCCGCGATGGCGCCCGCGGGCGCGCAGTGATCCCACAGCACCAGATCGGGCCGCCACTGCTGGGCGAACTCGACCATGTCGTCCACGCCGGGGCGGGGCGCCTCCGGCGGCACCTCCGGCGGGAAGTACTCCCAGGCCGTGGTCAGCATGACGAAGGCGAACACGTCCCACGGCTGGCGTTCCTCGTCGGGCATGTCCAGTTCGGCCGTGGCCTTGACCAGCCGCTCGATCGCGGCCTCCGGGTACTGCCGGGTGGCGCCCAGCGGCGGGACGGTTGGGTCGCCGACGCACACCGGGGTCAGGCCCGCCGCGGCGACGGACCCGGCCATCACCTGGTGGGTCATCACCCGCACCTCGTGCCCGGCCCGCTGCAGCGCCTGGGCGAGGGGGATCATCGGGTACACGTGCGCGGGAATCGGGTGGATAGCGAACATCACGCGCATGGTGCCCCTCCCCCTGCCGCCGGAGCGGCGCGAAATACTGACCTTTCCGTTCATACCGGGTGGGGGCCGGGCGGAGTTCTTCAATCATGCGGCCGGCCGGTACTGCGGAAAAGCTCCGACAGGGAGGCGTGAATCGCTCACCATGAATTGTTCATGCGACAGCGGTGCATATCCGAACGTGCTCGCGCTTAACCGGATTCCTCGGTGACCGCGTGCGGGGCGCCGACCGGCTTGGACTCCGGTGACCCGCGCTGGCGCAGGTAGACGCTCAGGATGGCCATGGAGGCGATGGCCAGGAACTCCGACTGCCAGTTCTGCAGCGTGCGGTTCCAGAAGTCGGCGGAGAACAGGTACTCCGCCCACGACGCCGGGTCCTGGAAGGCGACGAGCTGGTCGGCGTTGTAGGCGCTGCGCCCGGCGATGTACTGGGCGGTCCACGACACAAGGAAGACGGCGAGCATGGTCAGGCCCAGCGATCGGGAGAACAGCGCCGTGCGCCAGCCACCCGCGCGGACCCACTTCGGCGAGTCCGGCTCGGCGTGCGCCCCGACGATCTGCTTCTCATCGCTTTCCCGGCCGATCTGGCTGGGCCGCTTGGATTCCGGCGATCCGCGCTGCACGAGCCAGATGGTGGCCACGATGAACAGGGAGAACTGCAAGTACTCCGACTGCCAGTTCTCCGCGACGTCGACGGCGAACTCCGAGGACGTCAGGTACCGGCCCAGGCTGACCGGCTCGAAGCCGTTCTCCACCCGCTCCTCGATCGCCATGGCGTGCCCGGTGAGCGCCTGGCCCACGAGCGCGCCGAGGAACAGCAGGCCGAACACCAGCGTGAGGCCGTTGTCGCGCAGGAACTTCCCGGCCCGGCTCACCGCTGCGCCAGCCCGATCACGATGAAGTACGCGAGCCCGCACACCACGACCAGCAGCGTGAGGGTGAACATCAGCCGGGAGGTCACGGACCACCCACCGCGCACTCGTACGGGCTCTCGCCGTCGCCGACGCACCCGGCGCCGGTGACCAGCCAGCCCGCGGCGAACTCGTGCAGGAACATCACCGCGTTCCCGGTCTCCACCCGCGCTTCCCCACCCCAGAGCTGGGCGGACCGCACCTCGCCGAGGTCGCCCAGATCGGCGACGGCCTCGGCGCAGTCGGTCGCGGCGCGAGGGGCCACCACGGCGCAGGCGTCGTCCGCGCGGTTCTCGGCCGCGGCGCTGACGAACCGGCGAGCCGCCGCCGTCGCGCTGTCGGCGTCAAGGCTCGCGCAGCCCGCCAGCGCGAGCGGCAGGGCCACCAGCACGATGGCACAGCGAGATGCCATGGGCGGAACGTACCGAAGGTTCTCGGGCCACGCCGGGCGAGCCGCGCCGCTACCCGTGGCGCAGCGCGCCGTCGAGAACGCGCGCGAGTTCCCCGAGCCTGCCGCGCCCGTCCGGGGCGGGCGGATAGCGACGCAGGACGGCCACCACGGTCGGGGTCGCCAGGCCGCGGGCGATCTCGAGGTGCGCCTGCCCATCGGTCCCGTCCAGCTCCATGGCGAGCGCCGAGTGCGCGGCCGGGCCGAGGATGTGCAGGACCTGGGTGGCCTTGGCCAACGGATGCAGGTACGCCGCTCCCGCCACGGCGACGGCGGCGCGGGCGGCCTCGGCGGCGGCGGGCAGGCAGGCGTCCCTTGCCTCCTGGTAGGCCCGCTGGGCCGCCCACGCGGCGTCGCGGATCGCCTTGGTGCGCTTGCCGCCGTCGGTGAACTCCCGGGTGGCGGCGAACGCGGTGCGGGGTCGGGGGTCGTCGGGGCGGACCCGCTCGAAGAGCACCAGGGCGGGCTCGGCGCAGGCCGCGGCGTAGCGGGTGATCTCGCGCAGTTCGTCCATGCTGAGATCGACGGTCTGGGCCTCGGTCATGGGTCGACGCTACCCACCCGCTAGCGCGGACAGCGGGCGAGGACGCCGGTGAGGACCTGCTTCTCGGCGGTGTCCACCGACAGCTCGTACCTGTGCTTCGTGGTCACCCAGCGCACCGCGTAGGCGCAGGAGTAGCGGGCGTCGGGCATCCAGCGGGACGGGTCCTGGTCGCCTTTGGAGCGGTTGGACGAGGCGCTGACGACGAGCAGCTGGTCGGGGTCGTTGGCGAAGGCGGTGCGCTGCTCGCGGGTCCAGGAGCGGGCGCCGGAGCGGTTGGCCTCGGCGAGGGGCACGACGTGGTCCAGGTCGGCTTCGGACGGGTCGGTGATCTCCACGCCGTCATACGGGCTGGTCCAGGCGCCGCCGGTGGGGCGGCAGCCCGCGCCGGTGGCGACGTCGCGGCCCTGGTCGCGCAGGGCGCGTTCGCGGGTGTCGCAGCCGGTGCCGTCGGAGGTCCAGTGCGGCCAGTCGGCGCGCCGGTAGGGGTTGCCGGTGTCCTCGGCGCGCACGGGGATGACCCGCAGGGCGGCCACCGCGTCGGCGACCTCGGCGTCGGTGACGGCCCCGTCGATCTCGGCGGTCTCGCGGGAGGCCAGCCACCAGGCCAGCAGCGCCAGCAGGATGCCGACGACCACCGACCCCCAGGTGACCGGGCGCTTCGCCGCCCGCCGCCTCGACCCGTCCCGCTCCAGCAGCTGCACCACGGGCGCCATGATCACACGAGGTGATCACCGCACCGCGCAGGCTGGGCGGGAGTGTCGCGACACGCGGAATGGAATGGACTCAACCCGCAGCCCCACCACAGCGGACAGGGATGGGCAATGGGCGCTCTTGCCCTCGTGAAACCGGTGTTGAACGATTCATCGTCTGGCGTCGCCTCGGCTCGGCTTGGAGGCCGCCGATGCCCCAAACCCGTGTGCCGGTCGTACTGACCGCCGCGCTCGCGGCCTGGTCGCCGCGCAGGCCGGGTTCGGGGGCGGCGCTCGCGCGAGGAGGTCAGCGGGCACGCCGCGACCGGGCGCACGGGGGGCCCGCTTACGCCGTGCACCGCGACGGCAGGCGGACCTCAGCCGATCCTGGCCAGCGCGCCCGCCTCCAGCGCCACCCACACCGCGCCGTCGGGTCCGAGCGTGAGCCCATGCGGCTCCGCGGACTCCGGCAGGGCGGTGGCGCGGTAACCGCCGTCGGTCAGCGCGCCGACGCGGCTGCCCGCCCACTCGGTGAAGCGGCAGCCGTCCTCGGTGGCGATGACGGCGTGCGGGCGGGCGGCGCGGTCGGGCAGCGGGGTCTCGGTGATCTCGCCGTCGTAGGTGGCGCGGCCGATCTGGCCCGCGGCGATCTCGGTGAACCAGAGGCCGCCCGCGTCGGCGGCGATGCCGACCGGCGCGGCGGCCTCGGTCGGCAGGGGGAAGCGGGTGATCTCGCCGTCCGGGGTGAGGCGGGCCAGGGCGTTGTCGGCGTTGAGGGTGCACCAGAGCGCGCCGTCGGCGCCCGCGGCGATGGCCGAGGGAAACCCGGAGCCGAGGGGGAAGGAGGAGGCTTCACCGTCGGGGGTGATGCGGCCGACGGCGTGGGTGGCGGTCTCGGTGAACCACAGCGCGCCGTCGGGACCGGCGGTGATGCCGTAGGGGCCGGTGTCGGGGACGGCGACGGCGCTGACCTCGCCCGCGGTGGTGATCCGGCCGATGTGGTGGTCGCGGTAGCGGGTGAACCACAGGGCGCCGTCCGGACCGGGGGTGATCACCGTGGGGCCGCCGCCGCCCACGTCGAAGACGCCGACCCGCCCGTCCGGGGTGGCGCGGCCGACCTGGCCCGCCTCGACCAGGGTGAACCACAGCGCGCCGTCCGGGCCCGAGGTGATGTCGTACGGACCGCCGGGAACGGTGACCACAGACTTCCTCCCTAAAAGCAACTCTGTCGCCTTAAGATGCTGACATGGACGACCCCCCTAACGCAACCAAGTCGCCTTTGCGCGGCCGCGTCCGGCCCGGCGGGCGGACGGCGCGCACCCAGGAGGCCGTCCGCCTGGCCACCCTCGCCGAGCTGGCCGAACACGGCTTCGCCGGGCTGAGCGTCGAAGCGGTCGCCGCGCGCTCCGGCGTGCACAAGACCACCATCTACCGGCGTTGGCGGACCCCGGCCGCACTGGCCGCCGACGCCCTCGACCTGGCCAACGCCGAGCCGTGGCCGGTCCCCGACACCGGCGCGCTGCGCGAGGACCTGCGCGCCATCACCGCCCAGGTCGTCGCCGGCCTGGCCGACCCGGTCCCCCGCGCGCTGATCGCCGCCGCCGTGCACGAGCCGGAGGCCGGGCGGGCCCTGCACGCCTACCTCACCGGCAGGCACGCCGAGGCCGCCGTCGCGGTCGAGCGCGCCGCCGCGCGCGGCGAGGTGCCCGAAGGGACCGGGGCGGTCGACGTCGTGCGTGCCGCCGTCGCCCCGCTCTACTACCGGGTGTTCTTCACCGGCGAGCCCGCCGACGCGCACGCCGCGGCCACCGCCGCCGACGCCGCGCACGCCGCCGCCACCGCCGGGGTGTTCCTGAGTGGACGCCTGGGCGACGGGGCGGGCGGCGTGGCACCATCGGCCCCGTGAGTCCGAGCGCGGCGCGAGCGAAGCTGGGCGACCTCGGGCGCCTGCGCAAGGTCAAGGACCGCATCGACCGCGAGTACGCCAAGCCGCTCGACGTCGAGGCGCTGGCGCGCGGGGTGCACATGTCCGCGGGCCACCTCAGCCGCGAGTTCAAGCGCGCCTACGGGGAGTCACCGTACGGGTACCTGATGACCCGGCGGATCGAACGCGCGATGACCCTGCTGCGCCAAGGCGACCTCAGCGTCACCGACGTCTGCTTCACCGTCGGCTGCTCCTCGCTGGGCACGTTCAGCACCAGGTTCTCCGAGCTGGTAGGCGTGTCGCCCAGCCAGTACAAACGCGACCAAGCCGGCGCCACCGAGGGCATCCCGCAGTGCGTGGCCAAACAGGTCACCAGACCGGTCAGGAATCGAGAAGCGCGGGATTCCACGCGCACTTAGTGTCACCGCCATGAACCTCAACATCCACGCCGTGTTCCTGCCCCAGGACGACCCGGAGGCCGCGATCGGCTTCTACCGCGACGCGCTGGGCTTCGAGGTGCGCAACGACGTCGGCTACGGCGGCATGCGGTGGATCACCGTCGGCCCGGCCGGGCAGCCCGACGTCAACATCGTGCTGCACCCGCCCGCCGTCGACCCCGGCATCACCGAGGACGAGAAGCGCACCATCACCGAGATGATGGCCAAGGGCACCTACGCCGCGATCGTCCTGGCCAGCCCCGACCTCGACGACGCGTTCGCCAAGATCCAGGCGACGGGCGTCGACGTCGTGCAGGAGCCGACCGACCAGGACTACGGCGTCCGCGACTGCGCCGTGCGCGACCCCGCGGGCAACCTGGTGCGCATCCAGGAGCGGGCCTAGCGCTCCACTGCAGGGGGCCGGAACCGCAACGCGGACCGGCCCCCGACCGATGGGGTGAACACCGACGCGATCGCGTCGGCGCTGGTTAGATCGAGCGGGGCGACCGCGCACGAGTACGGAGTGATCCATGGCCAAGGCCACCAAGGCGGACAAGTCGGGCGAGCACGCCGCCGACCGGCACGACCTGATCCGCGTGCGGGGCGCGCGCGAGAACAACCTCAAGGACATCAGCCTGGAGATCCCCAAGCGCAGGCTCACGGTGTTCACCGGGGTCTCCGGCTCGGGCAAGAGCTCGCTGGTGTTCAGCACGATCGCCGCGGAGTCCCAGCGGATGATCAATGAGACCTACAGCGCGTTCCTGCAGGGCTTCATGCCCTCCCTGGCCAGGCCCGAGGTCGACGTCCTCGACGGGCTCACCACGGCGATCATCGTGGACCAGCAGCGCATGGGCGCCGACCCGCGCTCGACCGTCGGCACCGCGACCGACGTCAACGCCATGCTGCGCATCCTGTTCAGCCGCGTCGGCAAACCCCACATCGGCCCGCCGAGCGCGTTCTCCTTCAACACCGCCTCGGTCAAGGCCAGCGGCGCGATCACCGTCGGCAACAGCAAGACCGTGAAGGCGACCTTCAACCGCACCGGCGGCATGTGCCCGCGCTGCGAGGGCCGCGGCACGGTCAACGACATCGACCTCACCCAGCTCTACGACGACTCCAAGTCCCTGGCCGACGGCGCTTTCACCATTCCCGGGTGGAAGTCGGACAACTTCTGGACGGTGCGCGTCTACGCCGAGTCCGGCTTCGTGGACCCGAACAAGCCGATCCGCAAGTTCACCAAGAAGGAGATGCAGGACTTCCTGTACAAGGAGCCCGTCAAGGTCAAGGTGGACGGCGTCAACCTCACCTACGAGGGCCTGATCCCCAAGCTGCAGAAGTCCATGCTGTCCAAGGACCCCGAGGGCATGCAGCCGCACATCCGCGCGTTCGTGGAGCGGGCGGTCACCTTCACCACCTGCCCGGACTGCGACGGCACCCGCCTGGCCGAGGGCGCGCGCAACTGCAAGATCGGCAAGGTCAGCATCGCCGACGCGTGCGCCATGCAGATCACCGACCTCGCCGACTGGGTTCGCGGGATCAAGGCATCGAAGGTGCAGCCGCTGCTCGACGCGCTGCTGCACACCCTGGACTCGTTCGTGGAGATCGGCCTGGGCTACCTGTCGCTGGACCGCTCGGCGGGCTCGCTGTCGGGCGGCGAGGCGCAGCGCACCAAGATGATCCGCCACCTCGGCTCCTCCCTCACCGACGTCACCTACGTCTTCGACGAGCCGTCGATCGGGCTGCACCCGCACGACATCGAGCGGATGAACAACCTGCTGCTGCGCCTGCGGGACAAGGGCAACACCGTCCTCGTGGTCGAGCACAAGCCGGAGACCATCGCGATCGCCGACCACATCGTGGACCTGGGCCCCGGCGCGGGGACCGAGGGCGGCACGATCTGCTTCGAGGGCGATCTGGCCGGGCTCAAGGCGAGCACGACCGTGACCGGCAGGCACCTGGACGACCGGGCGTCGCTGAAGGAGGAGACCCGGGAGCCGAGCGGGCACCTGGAGATCCGCGGCGCGAGCGCCAACAACCTGCACGACGTCGACGTCGACGTGCCGCTGGGCGTGCTCTGCGTGGTGACCGGGGTCGCCGGGTCGGGCAAGAGTTCCCTGATCCACGGCTCCATCCCGGCCGACGCGGGCGTGGTGTCCGTCGACCAGGCCCCGATCAAGGGGTCGCGGCGCAGCAACCCGGCCACCTACACCGGCCTGCTGGAGCCGATCCGCAAGGCCTTCGCGAAGGCCAACGGCGTCAAGCCCGCCCTGTTCAGCGCGAACTCCGAGGGCGCGTGCCCGACCTGCAACGGCGCCGGGGTCGTCTACGTCGAACTGGGCATCATGGCGAGCGTGTCGACGCCGTGCGAGGACTGCGAGGGCAAGCGCTTCCAGCCCGCGGTCCTGGAGTACCGCTTCGGCGGCAAGGACATCAGCGAGGTCCTGGCGATGTCGGTCGCCGAGGCCCTGTCCTTCTTCGCCGACGGCGAGGCCAGGACCCCGGCCGCCCAAACCATCCTGGCCCGGCTCTCCGACGTCGGCCTCGGCTACATCAAGCTGGGCCAGCCCCTCACGACCCTCTCCGGCGGCGAGCGCCAGCGCCTCAAGCTGGCCACCCACATGGGGGACAAGGGCGGCGTCTACATCCTGGACGAGCCGACGACGGGCCTGCACCTGGCGGACGTGGAGCAGCTGCTCGCGCTGCTGGACCGCCTGGTGGACTCGGGCAAGTCGGTCGTCGTCATCGAGCACCACCAGGCCGTCATGGCGCACGCGGACTGGATCATCGATCTCGGCCCGGGGGCGGGCCACGACGGCGGGAAGATCGTCTTCGAGGGCACCCCGAGCGACCTGGTGGCCAAGCGCTCCACGCTGACCGGTGAGCACCTGGCCGCCTACGTCGGCGCTTGACCTCCGGTTGACCGGGTAGCGACGATCGGGACACGCGCCATCGGCGGGCCGGAGGCGGTGAAGGCCTCAGCGCGGTTGTCGGTCCAGCGTCCGGCGCTGTCCGCGGCTCTGCCGGCGCATGACCGGCTCCTCCACGTAGCGCCAACTCACCACGGCGGCGGCGATGGTGAGCGCGGCGGCCACCGGTCCGGCCCAGCCGTCGAGGTGGGGGCGCAGCCAGAGGGTGAGCGGGTAGTTCCACAGGTAGGCGCCGTAGGAGAGGACGCCCAGGGCGGCGAGGGTGCGGGTGGCGGGGTTGGCGGTGCTCTGCCAGGACGACCAGCGCAGGAGCAGGACCGCGGTGAGCGCGGCGATGGCCGGGCCCGCGACCAGGTAGGTCAGGGCGTGGCCGCGCAAGGGGATCACGGCGAGGACGGCCAGGCCCGCGAGGGCGACCGGCACCATCCACCGCGGGACGCGGTCGGCGTTGCCGTGCAGGCGGGCCGCGGCGCCGATGACGAAGCAGACCCACCACGACGTCGGCAGCGCGTAGGCGTTGTCCAGGTGCGGCCAGAGCCAGACCAGTGTCGCCGCGCAGGCGGCGACGGCCAGGAAGGCGCTCAGCGCCAAGGCGGCGGCCGTCCCGCGCCGCGGCCAGGCGATGGCCAGGACGGCGGGCCACAGGAGGTAGAACTGCTCCTCGGTGGCCAGCGTCCAGGCGTGGAAGGCCGCGGGGCTGATGTCGGCGATCGGCAGGTTCGCGGTGAAGGTCAGCAGGACCGCGGTGGTGGCGGGAAGCCGGTCGCGGTCGCCGATCGGGTCCAGCAGCAGGGTGACGGCGGCGAAGACGGCCACCAGCACCAGCAGCGCGGGCAGCAGCCGGGCCGCCCGGCGCAGGTAGAAGCGGCCGAAGCGGACTCGGCCCCGCTCGGCCAGGTCGCGCTGGAGGACGCCGGTGATCAGGTAGCCGCTGAGGGCGAAGAACACCACCACCCCGACCACGCCCGCCCCCTGGAACACCCCGGGCACGGCGTGGCGCAGCATCACCAGCAGGATGGCGATGCCGCGCAGGACGTCCAGGCCGGCGACTCGGCCGCTCACCGCGCCATCGCCTCGCGCAGGAGCTTGTCCAGCAGGGCCGGGTAGTCCAGGCCTTCGGCGGCGAACATCCTGGGCAGCTGGGATTCGGCGGTCATGCCGGGCATGGTGTTGACCTCGTTGAGCACGAAGCCGTCGTCGGTCAGGAAGAAGTCGACGCGGGCGACACCCCGGCAGCCGACGGCGTCGTAGACCCGCAGTGCGGCGTCGGTGAGCGCGGCGGACTCCCCGGGCGACAGCGGGGCGGGGATGGTGAACCCGGCGCTGCCGTCGTACTTGGTGGTCGTGTCGAACAGCTCGCCGGGCACCTTGATCTCCAGCGGCGGGCCGACGCGCCTGCCGGTGTCCGGGTCGTCCAGCACGGCCACATCGATCTCGCGGCCGACGAGGACTTCTTCCACCAGAACGCGGTCGTCGAGGTCGAGGGCGGCGCGCAGCGCGGGCGCCAGCTCCTCGGCGGTGGTGACCAGGCGGACGCCGAAGCTGGAGCCCGCGGCGACCGGCTTGACCACGACCGGTCCGGTGAACTCCACTTCGGAGCGCGCCGTGACCAGCCTGCCCGCCGCCGTGCGCACGCCGACGGCCTCGGCGACGAGCTTGGTCGCCCACTTGTCCATCGCCAGCGCGCCCGCCCGCGCGGGTGAGCCCGCGCACGGAACCCCGGCCAGCTCGCACAGCGCCGCCAGCGCGCCGTCCTCACCGCGCGGGCCGTGCAGCAGCGGCAGCACCACCGCGCAGGTCCCCAGCACCCGCACCGCCTCGGCCAGGCTCGCCGCCGGGGTGTCCCCGAGCGGACCGTCCTGGCCGATCCAGCGGCCCGCGCGGTCGATGGTCAGCGGGACGGCGGTGTAGCGCGCCGGGTCCAGAGCGTCGCGCGCCGCTGCCGCCGAGGCCAGCGACACGTCGTGCTCGCAGTTCTGGCCGCCCCCGACGACCGCGACCCGCACCGGCTCCCCCATGGCTTCCCCGTTCTCCTCGACTGTGTTCACCGCGCTGTTCACCGCGCTGTTCACCGCGCGCATCTGCGCACCCGGGGGCCGACCCCGGTGACGATCTCGTGCGGGATCGTGCCCGCCCAGTCCGCCCAGTCCCCCGCGGTCGGCTCGCCGTCGTCGCCGGGGCCGAACACGGTGGCGACCTCGCCCGGCCAGACCGCGTCGTCGCCGACGTCGACCACGGCCTGGTCCATCGAGATCACCCCGACGACGCGGCGCCTGCGGCCCGCCAGCAGGACCTCGGCCCGGCCGGACGCCGCCCTGGGCAGGCCGTCGTAGTAGCCCAGCGGCAGCAGCGCCAGCGTCGTCTCGCGGTCGGTGGCGTGCGTGTGCCCGTACCCGACGCCCGTGCCGGACGGCACGCGCCGCACCTGCACGACCGGCGCGGTCAGGCGCAGCGCCCCGCGCAGCCGGGTGCGACCGGACGGATCGATGCCGATGAGTCCCGCGCCGACGCGCACCATGTCCAGATGGGACTCCGGCTCGTGCAGCGCGGCCGAGGTGGCCGCGACGTGCCGGGCACGGGGCCGCAGACCCGCTCGGCGGGCCACCGCGACGCCGCGCCGCATCGCGGCCAGCCCGGCGGCCGTCGCCGGGTGGCCGGGCTCGTCGGCGGTGGCCAGGTGGCCCATCACGCCGACCACGTCGACCAAGCCCGCCACCTCGGCGGCGCGGGCGGCGGCGGCGAGGGCCGACCACGTGCGCGGCGGCGCGCCGTCGCGGGCCATGCCGGTGTCCAGCTGAAGGTGCACGCGGGCGCGGCGGCCGGTGCCCGCGCAGCCGTCGGCGATGACGCTCAGGTGCGCCAGGCTCGGCGCGGTCAGCTCGATGCCGAGGGCGCACGCGGTGGCGACGTCGACGTCGACCGGGTTCAGCCAGCTCAGCACGGGCGCGTCGATCCCGGCGGCGCGCAGGGCGACCGCCTCGGCCAGCGTGGTGACGCCAAGCGCGCCCGCGCCCGCGGCCAGCGCCGTCCTGGCGACCTCGGCGGCGCCGTGGCCGAAGCCGTCGGCCTTGACCACGGCCATCACCGCACCGCCCCCGACCAGGTCGGCGAAGCGGCGCGTGTTCTCGGCGACCGCCGCCAGGTCGGTCGTCAGCAGGGCGTCCCGGGTGGACTGCGCGGCGAGCACGGCGCTCACGCCGCGACCGGCCCGTAGAGCGCGTGCCCCGCGCCGGTGATCAGCGCCCAGTAGCGGTCGCCGTAGGACCAGTGCCACCACTCGGTGGGGTAGTTGACCAGGCCCGCGCCGCGCAGCGCCGCGGCCAGCAGCTCCCGGTTGCCCCGGGCCTCGGGGTCGACGTCGGCGGCGAACCAGCAGGCGCCCGCGCTCTGCTCGGGCGTGGCGTCGACCTCGGTGCCCATCCACAGCTCGCGGCCGTCGGCGTCGACCAGGGTGAGGTCGATCGCGGCGCCGGCGACGTGCGGGGCGACGGCGACCGGGGAGACGAACCGGCTCGACAGCGTGGCCAGCTCGGCCTCGTCGGCGTCCGGGTAGGCGGCGCGCAGTTCGCCGGTGTACTCGGCGATGATGCCGAGCTGGTCAGCCTCGCTGCGGTGGCCCTCGACCAGGCGCAGGTCCACCCCCGGCGGCAGCGCGCCCCTGGCCTCGACCAGGCGCGCGGCCAGCCCGGCGCGCACCGCGATCCGTGGCGCGAAGGGCACCGGGACCAGCGGCTCCCCGTTGTCGAGCACGGGCACCGCGTGCACCCTGGGGTCGGCGAGCAGGATCGTCATGCCGTCGAAGCTAGGGGCGCGGGCACCGGCTCTACCTCGTCCGAGCGGTCAGCGGAACTGGCCGATCGGCCGAGTGGCGGCCGGCCGATCGGCTGGCGCGGGCGGGCGCGGGCAACCCCGGCCCGCCCCGCGCGTCAGGCGCCGAACCCGGCCCGGGCGCCGAACTTCGCGCCGCGGGTGGCCAGTTCCTTGAGGACCGCCGCGGTGCGTCCACTGAGGGCCGTGTCCCTGGGGGTGTCGTCCAGGTGCGTGAACTGGGCGACGGCGGCGCGGCGGCCGAGGGTGACGCAGCGCGCGAGGTAGCGCACCGAGTACGGCTTCGGCCCGCGGCCGGCGATCATGGCGGCGAGGGCGCTCGCGGCGTGGCCGGCCTGGTCGGTGGCCGACTGGCAGGCGAAGCGCGTGCCGGGCACGCCCGCGCAGTCGCCGATGGCGAAGACCCGCTCGTCGGAGGTGCTGCGCAGGAACTCGTCCACCAGCACCCTGCCGTCGGCGTCCACGTCGAGCCCACTGGCCGCGGCCAGCTCGGGCACCCCCGAGACGATCGCCCACAGCACGAGGTCGGCGGCGAACCCGGTCCCCGAGGCGAGTGCCACATCGCCGCCGTCCACCGCCACGACCTCGTCGTCGGTGACCTCGACGCCCACCCGCGCCAGCCCGTCCCTCACCAGCCGCCGGGCGCGGCCGGTGAAGGTCGCCGCGACCGGCGAACCGACAATGCGCACCCGCAGGTCCGGCCGCGCCGCCGCCACCTCCGCCGCTGTCTCCACCCCGGTCGCCCCGCCGCCGACCACCGCGACGACCGCCCCGGCTGGCAGCGCGGCGAGCGCGGCCCGCGCCCGCTGCGCGCCCTCCCACGAGCCGATCGGCACGGTCCCCGCCATCGGCTCGACGGTGCTGCCCACGGCGAGCAGCGCGTAGTCGAAGTCCAGGGTCGAGCCGTCGTCCAGGGTCACGGTCCCGTCGCCGACCTTGTGCGCGGCGGCCACCCGCGTGGCGATCCCGGCCCGCAGCATCGACCCCAGCGGCCCCGCCGCCACCGCGGTGCCCGCGACCTGCTGGTGCAGCCGCACCCGCTCCACGAAGTCGGGCCGCGGGTTCACCACGGTGATCTCCGCCTCGACCGCCTTGGCCAGGCGGTTGGCCGCCAGCACACCCGCGTACCCGCCGCCCACGACGACGATCCTCATCTCGGCCTCCCGTTGCTCGCTTGCCGGTCGACCACGAGATGCACCCCGCCCTCGGCCCGTGACACGCTGGCGCTGTGACCCCCGCCATGGCGGGAAGGTGTCACGGGCCGCGGGCGGGCGGCGTCCTGTGCGCGGGAAAGGAGCCCCATGACCGCCAAGGACGGCACCCCGACCGACGTGTTCCTCGCGCACCGCAACCTGCTCTTCACCGTCGCCTACGAGATGCTCGGCTCGGCGGCCGACGCCGAGGACGTGCTGCAGGAGACCTGGCTGCGCTGGACCGGCGTCGACACCGCCGAGGTCCGCGAGCCGCGCGCGTACCTCGTCAAGATCGCCACCCGGCAGGCGCTGACCCGGCTGCGGACGCTGGGCAGGCGCCGGGAGACCTACGTCGGCCCGTGGCTGCCGGAACCGCTGCTGACCTCCCCCGACGTCGCCGAGGACGTCGAGCTGGCCGAGAGCGTGTCGATGGCCATGCTGCTCGTCCTGGAAACCCTCGGCCCCACCGAGCGCGCGGTGTTCGTGCTGCGCGAGGTGTTCGCCGTGGAGTACGCCGAGATCGCCGACGCGGTGGGCAAGACCCGCGAGGCCGTGCGCCAGATCGCGCACCGCGCCCGCGCGCACGTCGCCGAGCGCAGACCGCGCGGAACCCCCTCCCCCGCCGAGGCCCGCGCGGCGCTGGCGGCCTTCCAGCTGGCCGCCGAGACCGGCGACGTGGCGGGCCTGCTCGACGTCCTCGCCCCCGACGTCGTGGCGATGGGCGACGGCGGCGGCAAGGCCCAGGCGCTGCCGAACGCGATCCGCGGCGCGGACAAGGTCATCCGGCTGCTGACCGCGGGCTTCGGGAACGTCCCCGGCGTGCTCTCGTTCGACCCGGTGCAGGTCAACGGGTTCCCGGCGCTGCTCATGCGACTCGACGGCGCGGTCGACGGGGTCCTCGCGCTGCGCGTGGACGACGGCCTGGTCAGCGGTCTGTACTACGTGCGCAATCCGGAGAAGCTGTCCCGTGTGGACAGGGAGACCGCGGTCGCGCGCTGACGGCCCGGGGAAGGCTTCTCGAAGCGGTTGCCCCACGACCCAGCAGCCCGGGCGGTTCCGGCAGGCGACACCGACTCCGGAGTTGCTTCGGCCCGGTTTCCCGAGGCGAGGGTTCAGGCGGCGGCGGTGTGCCTCGCTGCCAGTTCCCGCTCCCGCTCCCGGTCAGCCCGGTACTCCCGGAAGCTGTGGAGCACCGCGCCCGCCCACACCGCGAGGATCACGATGTACACCGGCCACCGGACAGCGTCGCCCGCGTCCACCCAGTCGCTCTTCAGCAGGGTGCGGGTGTTGGTGAGGATGATCAGACCGCCGACGGCCGAGCCGAGGATGCGGGGCGGGAGGTGGCGGACGAGCCAGGCGGCAATGGGGGCAGCGATGACGCCGCCGATGAGCAGGGCGAGCACCCAGGCGAAGTCGATGCCCTGGGAGCCGAGGCCGACGAGGAAGCCCGTGCTGGCGGCGACGGCGACGAGGAACTCGCTGGTGTCGATCGAGCCGATGGTCTTGCGGGGTTCGAGGCGGCCGCTGGCGAGGATGGCGGGGGTGCCGACCGGGCCCCATCCGCCGCCGCCGGTGGAGTCGACGAAGCCCGCGACGAGGCCCAGCGGGCCGAGGAAGCGCTTGCGGAGGGGCTTGCCGAGGTTGTGCTTGGGCAGGCCGAAGGTGGTGAAGCGGGCCAGGATGTAGATGCCGAGGGCCAGCAGGACCAGCGACATGATCGGGGCGGCGACGTCGGTGGACAGGCTCGACAGGAAAGTCGCGCCCGCGAAGGCGCCGACGGCGCCGGGTATGCCGATCTTGGCGACGACCTTCCAGTCGACATTGCCGAAGCGCCAGTGCGCGAGGCCGGAGACCAGGGTGGTGCCGATCTCGGCGAGGTGGACGGTGGCCGACGCGGCGGCCGGGCTGGTGCCGATCGCCAGCAGGAGCGTGGTCGAGGTGACGCCGTAGGCCATCCCGAGGCTGCCGTCGACCAGTTGCGCGCCCAGGCCGACCAGGGCCAGTAACACCAGTTGCCGCATGATCTCCCCGCCCGTCTCGTCCTCGCGGTCCACCCGATGATCCGGGGCCCGACCTGCGACGACCAAGCCTGTTCCAGATGGCGGAATCCCCTTCCACAACTCTTGACGCGGTGCGGATACTCACTTGACCCCGGCCGGCAGCATGGCCGCGTGAGCACTCGACCAGTCGCCCTGCTGACCGGCGTCGGCCGCACGGCGGGCATCGGCGCGACCCTGGCGACCCGCCTGCTCGGCGACGGCTGGGATGTCGCCTTCACCTATTGGACGCCCTACGACGTCCGCATGCCCTGGGGTCCGGACACCACCACGCCCGCCGTCGTCGCCGAGGCCGCCGAGGCCGCGGGCGGGGCGTCGCTGGCGATCGAGGCCGACCTGTCCGACCCCGCGGCCCCCGCCGCCGTGTTCGACCGGGCCGAGGCGCTCGGGCCGGTCACGGCGCTGGTCGCCGCGCACTGCGAGTCCGTCGACTCCGGCATCCTGGACACCACCGTCGAGAGCTTCGACCGGCACTTCGCCGTCAACGCCCGGGCGACCTGGCTGCTCATCCGCGAGTTCGCCCTGCGCTATCGCGGCGCGCACGGCATGGGGCGCGTCATCGCGCTGACCAGCGACCACACCGTGCACAACGTGCCTTACGGCGCAAGCAAAGGCGCGCTCGACCGGATCACCATCGCCGCGGCGCACGAGCTGGCCCACCTCGGGATCACCGCCAACGTGGTCGACCCCGGCCCGATCGACACCGGCTGGATGGACGACGAGGTGCGCGGGCGGTGCCTGGCGGCCACGCCGCTCGGCAGGCTCGGCACGCCCGAGGACACCGCCGACCTCATCGCGTTCCTGTGCTCACCCCGGGGCGGCTGGATGAACGGCAAACACCTCGCCAGCGACGGCGGCTTCCGGTAACCGCTCATCGGATCAGCGGCTGTTATCACCAGCAGTGGTGACCGTTGAGGTTCCACGCCCTTCACTGTTAGCGTTAACACACGCTTTGTCTCTCTTCCGTGCAGCGCTGCAAGGGAGTGCACCCTGATGAGAAGCAGGCTGATCGTCGCTGTGACCTCGCGACCAACGACGGCGCGCGAATCAGCCACAACGACCTGGAACTCCACGATCACCATGCGCCGCTCCCGCACCCTCGCCGGGCTGACGGTCGCCGCCGACCAGGTGGAGTTCCACCTGGCGGGCAGGCCCATCGGCTGCTGCACCATGTGGCCCGGAGTTCCACCTGATCAACGGCCGCTGGTACCTGTACCACGTCGCGGGCGAGAACGTGCCGGACTTCAACCCGACGCAGCGCCTGCACGTGCTGGAGAGCGCGGGCGGCGACCCGATGGGGCCCTACACCTTCAAGGCGGACCTGGGCGGCACCTGGGAGCTGGGCCCGAGCATCCTGCGCCACGGCGGCAGGCCGTCCCTGATGGGCAGCGCCGTGGACAACGGCACCCAGAGCCTGGATCGTCCACCACGCCAACGATTCCGCCTCCGGCGGCTGCGACATGAACCGCTCGGCCCGGGCGCAGAAGTTCACCTGGAACGCCGACGGCACACCGAACTTCGGCGCGCCGGTCCGACTCGGGACCACTCTTGCCGCGCCCTCGGGCGAGCCCGCCTCCTGACCGGGACCCGGCGGCCGGGGAACGCCTCCCCCCGGCCGCCGGGTCCCACCGAGGTGTGCGCAGACGTTTGGCCGTTGTCTGGATCACACCCCCGCCCGTACGCTTCGGAAAGCGCTTTCAGCGCGGGCGCGTCCCGGTCCGTGGCGCACGGCACCGGTGTCCCGGCGCGTCCCTGTCCCGCACGAGAGGAACTGGTGCGATGAGGCTCCAGAGAGTCCGGCTGCGCGCGGCGGCCCTGGTCGCGGCCGTGGTCAGCGGTGTCCTGCTGATCCCCCAGACAACGGCGACCGCGTCGAACTGCGGCGGCGGCTCCTTCCACGCCGAGGCCTACAGCAGCGGTGGAACGTGGACGGCGCGCCGCGGCGGCTCGGTCGTCTACACCGGCACGGACATGCGTTCCGCGGTCCAGGCCGCGATCAACAGCCTGACCCCAAACCGGTCGTCCAAAGAGCGGGTGATGGTCTGGCAGGGCGGCACGATCAGCGCGGGCGCGCGGATCTCGCTGCCCAGCCACACGATCCTGGACTCCTGCGGAACGATCGCCGTCTCCGGCTCCGGGTCGGGCGACATGGCCCCGGTGTACTCGCGGGGCACGACCAACGTCGAGGTCGCGCGACTGTTCGTGACCGGCACCCCGGTGTACGGCATCTTCATGCGCAACGTCACCAACGTGTCCCTCGGCCAGATCGACATGCGCCTCTCGCGCGGGCTCGGGGTGCGCATCGACAACCGTGGCGACACCAGCCAGCGCAGCCGCAACATCACGATCAACTCCGTCTACGTCTCCGGCGCCTCCTCCCACGCGGTCGAGACCTACGGCGTGGACGGCATCACCATCGGCACGGTCACGGCGCGCTCCGTCGGCGAGTCGGGCTTGCTGCTCAACGACACCATCAACGCCACCGTCGGCACCGTTGACGCGCAGAACGCGGGCTCGGGCACCGGCTACGCCGCGTTCCGGGTGGCCAACCGCAACGGGCGCGTCAACAACGCCTACCCGACCAACATCCGCGTCGGCACGGTCAAAGCCACCGGCGGCGGGCGTGGCGTGTTCTGCGTGTCGGAGAGCGGCGGTCTGGTGATCGACCGCGTCGAGCTGTCCAACACCGGCAACAACGCGATCCTCATCGAGAACTGCTACAACGTGAGCGTCTCCGGCGGCTGGGTGTCCGGCGGCGGTGAGATCCGGCTGGCCGCGCGCTCGGAGTTCCCGAACAACAACGGGATCTACCTGCGGAACCTGACGGTGACGAACCAGACGATCAGGGAAAGCCCTTGCGGTGTCAACACCGAGTTCCAGAACATCACCATGAACAACAGCAGCTGGGCCGTCTGCTGATCTGACCCCGGACACGCCTGTGTCCCCGTCGGCGAACCGGCGGGGACACAGGCGCTGGCACAAGCGAGGGCGCAGCACACGGCCCAGGTGCCGGCCAGACGACCACGCGTTCCGCGGACGTGCGGCCCGCGGCGAGGCTGCCGATGGCGGCCTGCACGGCGGTGCGGAAGCTCGCCCCGGTGTGAACGAAGCTGAGGACATCGACGGCTTTGCCGCTGTGGCGGTTGACCAGCACGCGGTAGGCGGAGGTGTCGGCTGCGGGCGGTGCGGCGGCCACGATGACCGCGCGAAGAGTCGACGTTAACCTCAACTGGAAGCACTCCTCAACACAAGATTCATGCTGAGCGGTGATGAACCGACGTTAGCGATAACAGGGCGTTGCGACGAAGGTCACCGACCGATGTGGTCGGTTCCCCTACCGAATCGGTCGGTGACTTGCGTACCGTCGGGGCTGTGGCTCGGCATCGGATCGATGAGGACATCCTCGACAGGGCGGCGGCGCTGTTCGCCCAGCACGGGTTCGCGCACACCTCCGTCAAGGCGGTCGCGGACGCCGTCGGGCTGTCCAAGGCCGGGCTGCTGCACCACTTCCCCACCAAGGAAGCGCTGTTCCTGGCCGCGGTCGAGGTCATGCGCGAGCACCTTCGGCGCATCCGCGACCGGCTGGCCGACCAGCCCGCGGGCCCCGAGCGCGACCGCCGGGCCCTGGAGCTGATGTCCGACATCGCGCTCGACAAACCCGGCCTCGTCTCGCTGGCGCTCATCCCGCTCACCTCGGGCGAGCAGGAGCACTTCCTCGGCGACACCGGCGAGGAGGACGGCCTCGTCTTCGAGATCTTCGCCGCCGTCGGGGCCGACGCCCAGCGCGTCGTCCGCGTCATCGGCGCGCTCAGCGCGCTCGCCGTGCTCAGCCTGGCCGCCAACCGGCTCGGCGAGACCTCGGCGTGGCGCAAGCACATCGTCACCACCTGCTTCGACGCGCTCGGGTACCGCGTCGGGTCCACATCGGAGGGTTGATCCATGGCACGTCTGCTGTACCGGCTCGGCACGGCGGCGCACCGCCACCGGCTGGTCGTCGTCCTCGTCTGGCTGGTGGCGCTGCTCGGCGTGGGCGTCGGCGCGCTGACCCTCTCCGGCCAGACCGCGACGAGCTTCTCCATCCCCGGCCAGGAATCCACGGTGGCGCTGGAGAAGATGGACGCCAAGTTCGGCGCGGGCGGGGCCACCGCCCGCGTCGTGGTCAGCGGCGAGGACCTGACCAGGCCGGAGAACGCGCAGCAGATCGGCGCGCTGGTGCAGACGCTCAACGGCCTGCCCGGCGTCCAGTCGGCGACCAACCCGCTGGACCCGGCCGCGCCCACGATCAACCAGGGCCTGGACACCGCGTTCAGCACGGTGACCTACGACGCCCCGGTCGGCGGCGTCGCCCCGGAGGACCAGAAGGCGCTGTTCGACGCCGTCGAGGCGGCGAAGGCGGGCGGGCTGACCGTCGAGGTCGGCGGCGAGGCGACCACCGCGGTCCCCGAGATCGGCGGCATCTCCGAGGTCGCGGGCGTGCTCATCGCGCTGCTCATCCTGGCCCTGACCTACGGCTCGCTCGTCGCGGCGGGCATGAACCTGCTGACCGCCTCCGTCGGCGTCGGCATCGGCGCGCTGGGGGTGGTGATCGCCTCCGGGTTCATGGACCTGCAGTCGACCACGCCGATCCTGGCGACCATGCTCGGCCTCGCGGTCGGCATCGACTACGCGCTGTTCATCATCAACCGGTACCGCCACGAGCTACGCGACGGCGCGGACGTGGAGACCGCCATCGGCACGGCCGTGGGCACCGCGGGCTCCGCGGTCGTCACCGCGGGCCTGACCGTCGTCATCGCGCTGGCGGGCCTGGCCATCGCCGGCATCCCGTTCCTGACCCAGATGGGCATCGCGGCCGCGCTGACCATCGTGGTGGCCGTGCTGGTCGCCATCACCCTGGTGCCCGCCGTGCTCAGCTTCCTCGGCCGCCGCGCGCTGCCGCGCAAGGAGCGCGAGGGCGGCCCGGTCCGCGACCGCGGCTTCGTCGCCGGCTGGATCTCCGCGATCACCCGCCGCGCCCTGCCCGCGCTGCTGCTGAGCGTCATCGGCCTCGGCGTCATCGCGATCCCGCTGACCTCGCTGAACACCACGCTCGTGCCGACGCAGCCGGAGGGCTCGACGCAGGCCCGCTCGGCCGAGCTGATCGCCGAGGGCTTCGGCCCCGGGTTCAACGGCCCGCTGGTGGTCCTGTTCGAGGGCGAGGGCGCCGCGCAGGCGGCGACCGCGGCCTCCCCGGCGATCGCCGACCTGCCCGACGTCGGCGTCGTCGCCCCGCCCGTCCCGCACCCGGACGGCACGGCCGCGCTGCTGAGCGTGATCCCCGAGTCCGGCCCGACCAGCGAGGCGACCGAGCAGCTCGTCGCCGACCTGCGCGCCTACCTCGCCGGCGTCGACGGCGTGCAGACCTACGTCACCGGCTCGACGGCCGTCAGCGTCGACGTGGCCAAGACCCTGGACGAGGCGCTGCCGGTCTACCTGGCCGTGGTGGTCGGCCTGGCGCTGGTCCTGCTGGTGCTGGTGTTCCGCTCGCTGCTGGTCCCGATCGTCGGCGTGCTGGGCTTCCTGCTGACCATCGGCGCGTCGCTGGGCGCGACGGTGGCAGTGTTCCAGTGGGGCTGGCTGGCCGAGGCGGTCAATCTCGACACCACCGGACCGCTGATCAGCCTCACGCCCATCATCGTGATCGGCATCCTCTTCGGCCTCGCCATGGACTACCAGGTGTTCCTGGTGTCGCGGATGCACGAGGCGCACCACAGGGGACTCGGGCCGGTGGAGTCCATCACCACCGGCTTCCGGCAGGCCGCCCCGGTCGTGGTCGCCGCCGCGCTGATCATGTTCTCGGTGTTCGCGGGCTTCGTGCCCGCGGGTGAGCCGACGGTCAAGTCCATCGCCTTCGCACTGGCCATCGGCATCCTGGTCGACGCGTTCGTGGTCCGCATGGTCTTCGTGCCCGCGGCGCTGAAGCTGCTGGGCGAGAAGGCGTGGTGGCTGCCGCGCTGGCTGAAGTGGCTGCCGGTGGTCGACGTCGAGGGCGCCGGGCTCACCGCAGGCAAGGAGCAGCGCGAGCTGGCCGCGGCCGACCGCTGACCCACTCCCCCGAGAGGCCCCGCCCGTCGAGCCTCGATGCAAGAGGGCGGGGCCTCTCGCGTCCGATAACCGGATGACCCGGGCGGGCCGGGTCGGTTAGCGTGCGCGGTGTGATGCACCAGCTGTACTTCCTCTGAGGACGACGCCTCCAGCGGCGCCGCGGGTCTCGCGGCGCCGTCACCCGTCCTCGCCGTGCAGCTGAATCCCGGAGGCTTTCCCATGTCCGCACTCCCGCACGCCCCCGCGCGCTCGGCGCACGTGCGCGCCACCGACGTCCACGTCGCGCTCGGCGGCCGTCCCGTGCTCGCCGGGGTCGACCTCGCCGCCGCCGCGGGCGACCGGATCGCCGTCGTCGGCGAGAACGGCCGCGGCAAGACCACCCTGTTGCGTGTCCTCGCGGGCGATCTGCGCCCCGACCGCGGCGAGGTGCGGCGCGCCGGCTCACTCGGCGTCGCCGACCAGCGGATTCCACTCGACCCGGAGGCGACCGTCGGCGAGCTGGTCGACCTGGAGCTTGCCGCCGTGCGCGGCGCGCTGGCCCGCCTGGACGCCGCCACGACAGCCCTGGCCGACGGCCGCCCCGGCGCCGACGACGCCTACGCCGCCGCGCTGGCCGAGGCCGAGGCGCTGGACGCCTGGGACGCTGACCGTCGCGTCGAGGTGTCCCTCGCCGCGCTCGACGCGGGCGCCGACCGCGCGCGCCCGCTGGGGACGCTGTCGGTCGGGCAGCGGCACCGGGTGCGGCTGGCCTGCCTGCTCGGCGCGGGGCACGCGGTGCTGCTGCTGGACGAGCCGACCAACCACCTCGACGCGGGCGGCCTCGCCCACCTCACCGAGCGCCTGCGCGCCCACCCCGGCGTCGTGGTGCTGGTCAGCCACGACCGTGCGCTGCTCGCCGACGTCGCCACCGCGGTGCTCGACCTGGATCCGACCAGCGACGGCAAGCCGCGCGCCTACGGCGGCGGGTACTCCGGGTACGTCGAGGCCCGGCACGCCGAACGCGCGCGGTGGGAGGCCCTGCACGCCGAGCAGCTGGCCGAACGCCAACGCCTGGCCGATGACCTGTCCGCCGCGCAGAACCGCCTGCGCGACAACTGGCGCCCGGACAAGGGCCACGGCAGGCACACCCGGGCGACCCGCGCCCCCGGCCTGGTGCGGGCGGTGCACCGGCGGCAGCAGGACCTCGCCGCGCACGTGGTCGCCGTGCCCCGGCCGCCAGTGCGCTTCGCCATGCCGGAGCTGCCGTCGCACCCGGGCGCGAGGCTGCTGCGGGCCGACGGGGTCGGCGTCACCGGACGGCTGCGGCCGGTCGGCCTCGCGCTGGACTCCAGGGACCGGCTCGTGGTCACCGGGCCCAACGGCGCGGGAAAGTCGACCCTGCTGGCGGTGCTGGCGGGCGCGCTGGCCCCGGACACCGGCGCGGTGACGCGGGCCCGCCCGGCCAGGATCGGCTGGCTGGGCCAGGAGTCCAGAGCCGTCGAGCCGTGCACGGCCGCGGAGCTGTTCGCCGCCGCGGGCGGGCACGGTCTCGTCGACCTCGGCCTACTCGACGGCCACGACGCGCACCGCCCGGTCGCCGAACTGTCCGTCGGCGCCCGCCGCCGCCTCGACCTGGCCCTGGTCCTGGCCGCGCGCCCGCACGTGCTGCTGCTGGACGAGCCGACGAACCACCTGTCGGCCACACTGGTGGACGAACTGACCGCCGCGCTCACGGCGACTCCCGCCGCGGTGGTGCTGGCCACCCACGACCGCCAACTGCTGCGCGACACAGCCGACTGGCCCCGCCTCACGCTATGAACGACTCAGCTCAACCGGCCCGCCACAGGGGTGCAGGCCACCCACGACCGCCGGCCGCTGCGCGACCCAGCCGGCCGGCCCCACCTCCCGCTGAGCAGCTCAGCCGATTCGCCAGGCCGCCGCGCGCGTGTGGTGGCGCCACAGTTCGGCGAAGCGCCCGCCCGCGTGCACCCGCTCGGCGAAGCCGCCCTGTTCGGCGAGTCTGCCGTTCTCCGGGAACAGCACGTGGTCGGCGTCCTTCACGCTGCTCAGGCGGTGGGCGACGACGACCCGGGTGCGCGCCGACGGGTCGTCGGCGACGGCGCGGGCGATGGTCACGCGCCGGCGCTCTCCGCCGGAGAGGGCCGCCCCGTCGTCGCCCCGGCGGCGATGGTGCACGACAGGTCGTCCAGGACGGTGGTCTCTCCACATCGGACGGTCACGCTGTCGAACTCGATGACGGGCGCGGCGGGCGGTTCGGTCGCGTGCGCCTCGGCGGGCGGGTCGGTGGGCGCTTTCCGGACGGTGTCCAGGTGCGACAGGGTGCCGCGCGCGCTCTCCACGGCAGGGGCCAGTTCGGAGAGCGTGGTGAACGGCTCCAGGAAGCGCACGATGACCACGATCAGCGCGACCGCCTCGGCAGCGCCCAGCTCGCCGTCGACGGCGAGCACCGCGGTCGTGCCCGCCAGCAGCACCCGCAGCGCCGTGCCGCGCTGGGCGGCCACCGCCGCCCCCGCCGCGCTGCGCGGCGGGGGCGCGCAGCCTCGGCGGGCAGCTGGTCTGGCACGGCGAAGCGGGTCGAGCCGAAGGCCAGCACCGGGATGCGCATGCCCGCCCCGGCGCCGCGCGCCCACACCGTCGCCGGGCCCGCGGGCTCGACCGGCCGGGGGCGCGGTGGCCAGGATGCCGTGCAGGCAGGCGGTGATGATCAGGCGGAAGTACGTCTCGCCCTCCAGCAGCCGCGCGCCCGAGCGGCCGCGCGTCGTTCGGCCACGACCACCTCGCCAAGTTAGGACGCCCTTTGTCAGGGGCGTAACTTGGCCGCGCGCCTTGTTCGGGCCGCAAGGGTGCGCGGGTCTCAGACGTTGCGCAGGACGGACACCACGACGCCGAGGACGGTGGCGTTGTCGCCGTCGATGTCGGCGTAGGCCGGGTTGCGGGCCTCCAGCACGACGTGGCCGCCGCGGCGGCGGAAGACCTTGACCGTGGCCTCGCCGTCGATCATCGCCGCGACGATCTGGCCGGTGTGCGCCTCGGGCTGGCGGCGGACGACGACGATGTCGCCGTCGCAGATCGCGGCGTCCACCATGGAGTCACCGCGCACGCGCAGGCCGAAGACGGTGCCGCGGCCGGTCAGCTCCTTCGGCAGGCGCAGCACGTCGTCCACGTGCTCGTCGGCCGTGATGGGCACACCCGCGGCGATGTCGCCGACGACCGGGACGGCGACGGAGCCGTCGGCGACCCGCTCGGGCGCGGGCCGCAGGAAGAGGCGGACGTCGATCGGGCGCGACACGGCAGTGCCGCGGCGGATGAAGCCGTGGTCCTCCAGCAGCGCCAGGTGCCGGGAGACCGTGGAAGTCGACCGCAGTCCGACCGCGTCGGCTATCTCGCGGGTGCTCGGGGAGTAGCCGTGCTCCACCACCCAATCCCTGACGGCGGCGAGTATCTGGCGCTGCCGGTCGGACATGAGGGCGGCGTCGATGCGGTCGAGGTCGTCGTCGGAGGTCACCGCGGGATCGTAGCGGTTTGCTCAGCAGTGCTAATCTTTGCTCATGCGAGCAAAGACGGTGACCGAGCAGGCCCGCCGGGCGCAGATCGTCAGCGCGGCGATCTCCGTGCTGGCCGAAGTCGGTTACGCGGCCGCGTCTTTCAAGCTCATCGCGGCGAAGGCGGGGCTGAGCAGCACCGGCCTGATCTCCTACCACTTTCGGGGGAAACAGGAACTGGTCGACGAGGTGCACGCCGAGGTCACCCGGGTGTTCGCCGCGTTCGTGCTGGAGCGGATGGACCTGGGGACGACCGCGGCCGAGGAGCTGCGCACCTTCCTCAGCGCCAACCTGCGGTTCCTGGCCGGGCACCGCGCGCACACGATGGCGCTACACGCCGTGCGGGCGCACGTGTCCACAGCGGACGGCGAAGCCGACCGGGCCAAGTGCGCCGACCTGCTGCGCGAGGGGCAGGCCGCGGGCGAGTTCCGGGACTTCGACGCCGACCTGATGGCGGTGTTCGTCCTGGCGCTGCGCGACGGCGTGCTGGCCCGCGTCGGCACGGGCGCGGAGGTCGACCTGGACCTCTGCGAGCGGGAACTGGTCACCGCGGTGGAGCTCGCCACGAAGAGGGGATAGCCGATGCGTCGGGGAACGCTTGTCATGGCAGCGGTCTTGCTGCTCACAGGATGCGGAGGGGCCATGGGGGAGAGCAAGAGCGAGGACGTCGCCACCACCGACGCCGGGCAGGTGCGCGGCGTACGGCACGCCGACCACACCGTGTTCCAGGGCGTGCCGTACGCCGCGCCGCCCACGGGCGAGCGGCGCTGGGCCGCGCCGGAGCGCGCCGAACCGTGGTCGGGGGTGCGCGAGGCGACCGCGCCGGGCAACCCGTGCCCGCAGGTCGGATCGTCCTACTCGGACACCGCCGCGACCGACGAGGACTGCCTGGTCCTCAACGTCACCACGCCGTCGACCAGCGGGAAGCGCCCGGTGATGGTGTGGATTCACGGCGACGGCGCGGTCGGCGCGGGCCACCACTTCCCCGGCCGGGCGCTGGCCACCGGCGGCGACGTCGTGGTCGTGACGATCAACTACCGGCTGGGCGTGTTCGGCGGCTTCGGCCACCCCGGCCTGGCGGGCTCTGGCGCCTTCGGCATCGCCGACCAGCGCGCCGCCCTCGACTGGACCCGCCGCAACGCCGCGGCCTTCGGCGGAGACCCGGAGAACATCACCCTGTTCGGGGTGTCCTACGGCGCGTCGTCGGTCGCCGCGCACCTGGTCTCCCCCGGCTCGCGCGGGCTGTTCGACAAGGCGATCATGCACAGCGGCTTCGCCCTGGGCGACCTGCCCGCCGAGTCCTGGTACCCGGGTCTTGAGGCGCTGCCGTGGCTGACCTGGCGCGACCTCGCCGAGGTCGAGGAGATCGGCCGGATGACCGCCGAGCAGCTGGGCTGCGCTGACCTGGCCTGCCTGCGCGCCCTGCCCGCGGCGAAGATCCTCGAAGTGCCGCAGGTGATGAACATCTTCCAGCCCTACGCCTTCGGCGGCCCCGACCTGCCGAAGGTCCCGGCCACCGCGTTCGCCGACGGCGACCTCGCGCCGGTCCCGGTGCTGGCGGGCAACACCCGCCACGAGCACCGCGGCATCGTCGACATCTTCCGCGGCCCGGTCACGGCCGAGGAGTACCCGAAGCTGCTGCAAGCCGCGTTCGGCGACCAGGCCGCGGCGATCGCCGCCGAGTACCCGCTGTCGGACTACGACACCCCGGCACTGGCGTGGGCGGACGTGCTCACCGACCGGATGTGGGCACGGCCGACCTTCCGCCAGCACGAACTGCTGTCCCGCCACACCACCGTGCACGCGTTCGAGTTCGCCGACGAGCAGGCTTCCCCGCAGGGGGCCACGCACAGCAGCGACGTGGAGTACCTGTTCCCCGAGGAGGAGCTGACGGGGACCAAGGCGGAGCTGTCGGAGCTGATGATCCGGGCGTGGGCCGCGTTCGCCAGGACGGGCTCGCCCACCGGGGAGGGGCTGCCCGCCTGGCCGTCGTTCGGGGAGGGTGCGCACGTGCAGCGCCTGGCCCCGGGGGCGGTCGGACCGGTGGACTACCGCGCGGAGCACCGGCTGGAGTTCTGGGCGGACCGCTGAACTGGGGGTGCCCGCGGTCGACCGTTCCGGTCGACCGCGGGCTGTCCACATGGCCGGCAGCCAGCCGTGATGGCTCAGAGGTCGAGATCGCCGACGGCTCTGGTCAGCAGGGGCGCGATGTCGCGGGGCCTGGAGGCGTTGCTGTGGGGGTCGAGGTCGAGCAGGCGGGTGTTGATCTCGGAGTGGAACTCGTCCAGGGTGGAGTGGCCGCGTGGGGGTCGTTGGTACCAGCGGTAGCCACGCGGCGGGGTCGGGACGCCCGCGTCGGTGAGGTACTCCTCGATGGCCTCGTCGACGGTGTCCTGGTCGACTGGTCCGCGTGACCGCTGGTGGCGCTCGACGGTTCCGCCGTGCCGAACGGTGGTCGAGTGCCGGGAACAGCGGCGAGCCGGGTGTCGACCGGCAGTTCCCGGACGCGGTCCCCACCGCGGTGGTGATCGGACACGCTCAGCATTCCCCTTCTCGGCTGCGACCGACCTTCCTGACCATGCCCGCGCCCGTTGTCGCGCCGCCGTCCAGCCGGTTACCGGCGCAAGGCTCGGTAGGCGGTGGCCGCGCCCGGGTGCAGGGGGATGTCGCCGGTCTCGATCAGGGAGCGCAGGTCGAGGTACTGGGTGCCGAGGGCGGACGGGGGGATGAGGTGCGGCGCCTGGCGCACCAGGGTGCGGGCCACCGCGCCCGCGACGTCGTCCGGCAGGGTCGGGGTGGTGACCAGCAGGTTGGAGACGCCGACCGTGGCGACCTGGCGCGGATTGCCGTAGCTGCCCGATGGCACCACGACCGACTGGTAGGCCGGGCCGTGGGCGGCGCGCAAGGCGGTCAGCTGGTCGGTCAGGTCGATGAGGCGGATCGGGTGGTGCTCGGCCAAGGCGGTCAGTGCCGGGGTCGGGACTCCGCCGGACCACAGCAGGGCGTCCACCCGTCGGTCGGCCAAGCGCTCGGCGGCCTCCACCAGGGTGTGGTGTTCGACTTCGGCGCTGATGCCCGCCGCCGCGAGCAGCCGGTCCCCGAAGACCGCCGCACCCGACCCGGCGGCCCCCAGCGACACCCGCCGACCGGCGACGTCGGCCACCCGCAGCACCGGGCTGCCCGCGAGCACGACGAGCTGCATGTAGTTCTCGTACACCCGCCCGATCGCCCGCAATGGCACCGGCCGCCGGAACGGCGCCGTCCCCTCGGCCGCCGCGCCGGCGATGTCGGCCAGCGCGAGTGCCAGGTCCGCGCCGCCCTCCGCGAGCAGGCCGACGTTGTCGGCCGACCCGCTGGTTTCCACCACCACCGCCACCAGCGCACCGTCCACCCGCCCGGCGAGCAGCTGCGCGAACTCCACGTAGAACCCACCCCGCTCCCCCGCCGCGATCCGCAGCGTCCGCTCCGGTCCCGCGTACTCCGCCGCCGAGCACCCGGCCGCGCACCCGGCCACCGCGCCCAGCGCCGCCCGCAGCACGCTCCGCCGGTTCACGGCGCCTCCGGAAGTCCGATGTGGACAACGAGCCCGGACGGCACCGCCCTCGACAGCGCCAGCGTCCCCCCGCGCGCGGTCAGCAGCCGCTCGGCGATCGCCAGCCCCAGCCCCGACCCCGGCTCCCCGCTGCCCCGCCAGAAGCGCTCGGTCAACCGCGGCAGGTCGCCCTCCTCAACCCCGGCCCCGTCATCGGCCACCTCCAGCACGACCATCCCGCCCCGCCCCCGCACCGACCAGCTGACCACCGCGCCCCGCCCCGCGTACTTGACCGCGTTGTCCAGCACCACATCCACGACCTGCGCCAACTCCGACTCCGAGCACCGCACCTCCCACGCGCCCCGCGCCGCCTCGGCGAACCCCACCCCGGCCCGCTGCGCCGCCTCGTGCCAGGCGTCGAGCCGCTCCGCCACCACGGCCCCGACCTCGCACCGGGCGTCGGTCGCGGTCGCGGCGAGGTCGGTGGCGGCGCTGTCGGCCGATGCCAGGGCGAGCATGCCGTCGAGCAGGGACTCCAGACGGTCGAACTCGACCTGCATGGAGCGCTGGGTCTCGGCGGTTATCCACAGGCCGGGAGATTCACCCCCTTGACAAGGTTCTGGTCCGCGTATCTTTGAAGGAGTAGGGCGGTTTGTCCCCCGGATTGGGGCGGGGTGCGTTTCCAGGGTCGAGTGCGTTTCCGGGGTCGAGTGCGTTTCCGGGGCGGTGAGGCCGTCGACGCGCAGGCGCAGGGCGGCCATGGGGTTGCGGAGCTGGTGGGCGATGTCGGCGACCAGGGCGCGCTGGCGGTCGGCGGATTCGGCGAGGGCGTCGGACATGTGGTTGAAGTTCTCGGCCAGGCCGCGGAGTTCGGGCGGGCCCGCGGTGATGTCGACGTGGGGGCGGGCGCCGCCCTCGGTCATGCGGTGCATGGCGCCCGCCAGGGTGTCGACCGGCAGCAGGACCCAGCGGGCCAGGCGGAAGACCCCGATGACGACGGCGGCCGCGGCGAGCAGGGTGGCGAGCAGGACCACCGCCCAGCGCAGGGCGATGTCGGCCGCGGCCGGGCGCACCGAGGTGCGCAGCACCACCGCGCCGGAGACCCGGACGCCGGTGCCGACGGCCTGGGTGAACAGGGTGTCGCCCGATGACCAGGGGCGCAGGTCCGGCAACGGGGCCCGCGGCTGGTTGCGCAGGGCGGCGTCGACGGCGGCGGTCACCTGGGGGTCGGTGGCGGGCATGCCCTCGGCCACCAGGATCTGCCTGCGGGCGTCGACCACCACGACGCCGTCGCCGAAGAGGGCGGCGTGGGCGCGGACCTCGGCGCGCAGCTGGTCGGCCGGGCCGCCCGCCAGCGCCTGCTGGGCGAGGGCGGCGAAGCGGGCGGCGTCGGCGGTGCGGGCGGCGGTGAACTCGTAGGTGCGGTTGGCCGCCGTGCTGCCCAGCAGCGGGACCGCGAACCCGGCGACGGCGAGCACCGAGAACGCGAGCAGCACGATGAGCAGACGGCGGCGCATCCCGGCGGGCTAGCCGAACCGCTCGACGAGGTCGGTGATCAACAGCACCAGGAACAGCGCCGACGAGGCGCCGAGGACGACGTTGGACAGCCAGCCGGAGCGGCCTTCTGCGGCGACGCGCTTGGAGTTGAGCAGCAGCATCAGGGTGATCGCCAGGAACGGCATGAACACCGAGCCGAGGACGCCGTAGACCAAGGTCAGCGCGAACGGGCGGTCCAGGAACAGCAGCGCCATGGGCGGCAGCGTCAGCCACAGCAGGTAGCCGCGGAACGGCAGCGACTTCTCGGCCACGGCGGCCTTGTACCCGGGCCCGTCGGCCCGGTCCCCGTCCACCACAGCCTGGGCGTTCTCCAGCTCGGCCTTCTTGCCGTGCGGCAGGCGGATGGCGCGGGTCCAGTCGGTGAACAGCAGGCTGACGCCGTTCCACACCCCCAGCAGCGACGTCGACGTCACCGCCAGGAACCCGATGAGGAACAGGATGCGCGCCCAGTCCCCGTAGCGCTCGCCCAGCTCGGTGCCCAGCACCAGCAGGCCGCGGTCGGACTCGGTCAGCTCCTGTCCGAAGAGGATGGTCGAGCCGACGATGAGCATGCTGACCACGAACACCCCGGTCATCAGGTACCCCACCGCGTTGTCCAGCCGCATCATCGACAGCCAGCCGGTGCCCTTCCAGCCCTTGGCGAACATCCAGTACCCGTAGGCCGCCATGGTGATCGTGCCGCCGACCCCGCCGATCAGGCCGAGCACGTACACCGTCGACCCCTCGGGCAGCTCGAAGCGCAGGCCCTTGACCAGCTCACCGAGGTCCGGCGACACCAGCACCGCGATCGACACCACCGACACGAACTTGATCAGCACCAGCACGGTCATGAACTTCTCGAACACGTGGTAACGCTGTAGCCACACCAGGACCAGCCCGACGACCCCGGCGATCATCGCCCAGTAGCGCACCGACAGCCCGCCGAAGAGGGCGTTCAGCGGAAGGCCGACGGCCGACATCGCGGTCGCGCCGTAGACGAACCCCCAGATCACGATGTAGGCGCCGAAGAAGCCGGTCGCCCAGCGCCCGAGCCTGCGCCAGCCGTCGAGCAGCGTCGTGCCCGAGGCCAGGTGCCAGCGGCCGACGCCCTCGCCGAGGCCCAGCTTCAGCACGGTGCCCAGCAGCGCCGCCCACAGCAGCGCCGTCCCGTACTGCGCGCCCGCCACCATCGTCGCGACGAGGTCGCCCGCGCCGACGCCGGTGGCCGCGGCCAGCAGGCCGGGTCCGAGACCGCGGATCTTCGCCTTGCCGGTGGGTGGGATGAACGTCTCCGCAGTGCTCATGTCTCCCGCTCCTCGTTGCGCCGGAGGTACCTGTGCGGGGGACTGTAGGGGGACGTGGACCAGGTCACACCGGTCCTTAACGCGGCCTTAAGTCAGGTGCCCAGGCGGTAGCCGAAGCCGCGGACGGTGGACAGCAGCCCCGGGCGGCCGAGCTTGCCACGCAGCGAGGTCAGGTGCACGTCGAGCGCGCGCGAGCCCGCCTGCGTGCTGTGCCCCCACACCTCGTCGAGCACCTGCTCGCGGCTGACCGCGACCCCGGCGCGGCGGGCGAGCACGGCGAGGATGTCGAACTCGCGCCCGGTCAGCGCGACCCGCTCCCCCGCGACGCTGACCCGCCGGGCGTCCAGCTCGACGCGCACGTCGCCGACCGAGACGACGTCGGGCTCGACGGCCGCGGCGGGCGCGCGCCGGGCGACGGCGTCGATCCTGGCCAGCAGCTCGCCCAACCGCACGGGCTTGACCAGGTAGTCATCGGCGCCCAGGCGCAGCCCGCGCACGACGTCGCGCTCGTCGCCGCGGGCGGTCAGCACCAGGACGGGGATCGCCGAGGCACGGCGCAGGTCGCGCAGCACCTCGAAGCCGTCGCCGTCGGGCAGGCCGAGGTCCAGCAGCACGAGATCGACCTCGGGCCGCAGCTCGCGCGCCTCGGCGGCGGTGCCGACGCGCAGCACGCCGTGCCCGCGCGCCCGCAGCGCGTCCACGATCGCGCCCGCGACGCCGGGGTCGTCCTCGACCACCAGGATTCGCACCGGCCCATCATGCCGGGTTCAGTGCAGGACCTTGAGCCCGATCACACAGCCGACGATGCCCGCCAGCAGCAGCACCTTTGCCACGGAGACGGACTCGTCGCCGGTGACCATCGCGTAGACCACGGTGAGCACGGCGCCGATGCCGACCCAGACGGCGTAGGAGGTGCCGACGGGCAGCTCGCGCATGGCGTAGGCCAGCCCGGCCATGCTGAGCAGCAGCGCCACGCCGAACACAATGGTGGGAACCAGCCTGCTGAAGCCCTGGGAGAGCCCGAGCGCGGTGGCCCACACGGCTTCGAGGACGCCGGAGACGATGAGGACGAGCCAGGACATGATCCACCCCGCTGGCCGCCGTCTTGTCGCGATCCGGGTACGGCGCCGCTCGTCCGGGGACCCGGGGTGGGGCCCACGACCGAGTGTGCCCGACCCCGCGCGAACCGGCCACCGCTGGTGACAGCGGTCTCCAGGTGTGTCACCAGGCCGGATCTCGGGTAAGAGGGAAGAGAGGACGTTTCGGGCGAGAGGGGATCGGGTGGCCCAGCAGGAGGACCTCGGCGGGCTGGCGGGCTGGGCCGTCGACGTGATGGAGGCGATGGGCGGCTTCGGCGCGGCCGTCATCGTCGGCTTGGAGAACCTGTTCCCCCCGATCCCCAGCGAGTTCATCCTCCCCCTGGCGGGCTTCTCCGCCAGCCAGGGCGTGTTCTCCCTGCCCGCCGCCCTGGCCTGGACAACGGGCGGCTCGGTGGTCGGCGCGATCCTGGTCTACCTGCTGGGCGTCTGGCTCGGCCGGGACCGGGCCAGGGCGCTGATCGCCAAGATCCCGCTGATGGACGTCGAGGACTTCGACAAGACCGAGAAGTGGTTCGAGAAGCACGGCACGAAGGCGGTGTTCTTCGGCCGCATGGTCCCCCTGTTCCGCAGCCTGATCTCACTGCCCGCGGGCGTCGAGCGGATGCACTTCGGGAAGTTCCTCGCCCTGACCACGACGGGCAGTCTGATCTGGAACAGCGGCTTCGTGGTCGCCGGGTACATCCTGGGCGCGAACTGGCAGGTCGTGGACCAGTACGCGGGCTTTTTCCAGTGGGCGGTGTTCGCGATCGTGGCCGTGCTGCTCGTGATGTTCGTGGTGAAGCGGGTGCGCAAGCGCAAGCGGCAGAAAGTCCATAGCTGACGGTAAAGAGGTCGTGTTAGCGTCACCGCCGTGGAGTACCCCATCCTCGGCACCGAGCCCCTGCCGGTCGAGTTCGCCAACACGCGGTACGGCGATTTCGACTGCCTGGGGACCCCTGACCTGGCGTCGGGCTGGTTCACCGAGATGTCCCTGGCCCCGTGCGACCCCACCCAGGCCCGCACGTTGCGCGACGCCGTGCTCGTCCTGCTCAGCGCGTGGGCAGCGGGCGAGGAACTGGCCCCCGAACCCGCCGAAGTGGTCAACACCTTCGCGGCGACCTCACCGACGACCCTGCGCCTGACCGGCTCCGGACGCACCTGGTCGGCGGCGTGGACGCCGGTCGGCCCCGACGCACCCCTGGGCCGGATCGCGACCTGCACCGTGGAACTCCTGGCCGACGCCCGCGAACTGCGCCGATGCGCGGCCCCGGATTGCGGCCTGCTCTTCGCACCCCACCACGCGCGGCGCCGGTTCTGCCACCCGACGTGCAGTGGCCGGACCCGGCAGTCGCGGTACTACCGCAGGAACCTGGAGACGACATGATCACGTGGAGACGGCTTGAGGTGACGGACTTCCCGCTGGTGGCGCAGTGGCTGGCGCAGCCGCATGTGCACCGGTGGTGGTATCACGAGTTCACGATGGAGGCGGTTGAACGGGACTTCGGGGCCGCTTGCCGGGGAGAGGAACCCGGTGAGGACTGGCTGGTGTCGGTCGACGGGGTGGCGGTGGGGTTGATGCAGCGGTGCCGGGTGGCGGACTACCCGGAGGACTTCGAGGCGCTTTCGGCGGCGGTGGAGACGCCGAAGACGGTGGCCACCTTGGATTACCTGATCGGGGATGTGGGGATGACGGGGAAGGGGGTGGGGTCGACGATGATTCGGTGGGCGGTGGAGGAGACCTGGCGGGACTACCCGGAGACGGATGTGATCCTGATTCCGGTCGTGGCGGGGAATCTGGCGTCTTGGCGGGCGCTGGAGAAGGCGGGGGCGGTACGGGTGGCGGAAGCGGAGATGGAGCCGGAGAACCCGATCGACGAAACGCTGCACTATGTCTACCGGTTCGACCGTCCTTAACGGACTTGGATAGCGAGCCAAGTCCTCCACCAGAAGCCCACCACACGCGACGCACCCACCCCTCCCCTCGACATGGCGACACCCACCCAGACCCGCCCCCTTGGCACGCCACCCACCCGCCCACTGCGACATGACCCGCTCAACTGTCCGAGATGGGGTGGAGTTGGGAGAGTGGTCGGCAGCCGAAGGCGGAGGTTGGCAATCCCTTGGCGTCAGTGAGAAGTCGGGAGCCTGGGGCCGGTGGTCGCGTTGAGGAGTAGGGCGGCGGCTAGGCAGGCTGCGCCAACAAGGGTGAAAGGGGTCACCGGATCGTCCAGGAGGAGGATGGCCAGGGTGGTTGCGGTCAGACCGATGGGCAGGGCGATGGGCAGGAGTAGGACGCCGCCGATCAGTAGGCCCCAGGCTGTGGTCGTGCCGCTGGTCAGGCCCTCCACTGGTCGTCGGGTGACCAGGGTCAGGGTGGCGAACACCGCTCCCGTCGCCAGCGACAGCGCTACGCCTGCCGCTGCCTGCCAGCCCGCCTCCACGGCGGGCGAGCCGGCCAGCAGGGCCAGTCCGAATACCGACAGCGCTACCGCCGTGACCGTGCGTCGGGAGCGGTCGCCCGAGGCCAGTGCCGCGAAGATCGGGGCGCTGCCGATGGTCAGCAGGGTCGCCAGGCCGACCGAGGTCAGGGTCACCGCCGCGACGTGGCCCGCCTGGAAGAGGCCGAGCAGGGTGCCCGCCGTCAGCAGTCGCAGGATGGCCGGTCGGCTCCTGGGCGCTGGGACGCGCAGCGCCACGAGGGCGGCTGTGGCCACGACGCCGCCGATCAGGAGGCGGTAGGCGGCTACGGCCACCGGGTGCAGGCCGGTGTGGGCGTGGAGCAGGGCTCCGGCCAGGCCGCCGGTGCCCCAGAGCAGGCCCGCGCAGGCGAGGAAGATCTTCGATCTGTTGGGAGACAAAGGGAATCGCTCCACCGCCGGGTGACAGGAACCGTTCGCGGAGCGGGCGCGGAAGACCGGTGCGTCGCCCCCGCCGCTGGGACGGTGACGGGGTGGAGCCGGTGCACGGGAGGAGCCCTACCTCAGGGGGTCAGCTCATCGGGGTTGGTGACTTGTTGGCGTCGTCCAAGCCGTAGCGGGCCAGGGCGGCGGGTAGGCCGCCGTCTTGGTGGGCTGTGACCAGGGTCATCGCGACTTGCCTGAGCTTGGAGTTGGTGTTCTGGGACGCGCTCCGCAGCAGGTGGAAGCTGGTGGTGGCGTCGGTGCGGAAGTGGCTCATCAGCAGGCCCTGGGCCTGGCCGATGGTCTGGCGGGTGTCCAGGGCGGTGTTCAGCTGGTCCACCAGGCTGCGGCTGTCGTGGTAGAGCTGCGCGTTGTCGAAGACGGCGCCCGCGTGCAGCGTCAGCAGCAGCACCAGGTCGTAGGCGGTGTCGTCGAACTGGTGGGACGTGCGGGAGAACAGGGTGAGCACGGCGGCCGTGGGGCGGCGGGTGGGGATGGGCAGCGACAGCACGCTGCGGTAGCCGCGGCTGGCCAGGTTGGCGCTGAAGCCCGGCCAGCGCTGGTCGGTGGCGGTGTCCTCGACACGCCGCGGCTCGCGGTGCTCCAGGGCCTCGGCGATGGGGTTCGGGCCCATCGACGCCTCGCCCACCGAGTCCAGTTCGACGGCGGCGACGGTGTCCACGCCTTCCGACGTCCGCACGGTGATGGTCGCCTCGGCCACGCCGGGCACGGTCTTGGCCAAGCGGGTCACGAATCTGGACAATATGGCGTTGACGTCGTCGTCTTCTGCCAGGCGGGACACCTCGACCAGTTCCTGGGCGAGTGTCAGCACGCGCTCCACAGCGCCAGTCATCGCAAGTCCTCCACGGCAGCGGCAAATGCGCCAGACAGCCCGGCCTTGCCGCTCGTAGAGGGCCGGAGGCGATCGTCTAGGCCGGGATGCTGCGCTGCCGAACATCCGCTTGGCCGAGACTGTACAGAACGCGCGCCTCCCCTAGGATCACCAGTGCCGCGGTTGTGCAGTCAGCCGGGCGGTGTCGGCAGGCCCTCCGGGTCGCCGCGCTGCTGGCCGTCTCCTCGCGGTGGTCCCCCTGGCAACGCCGCGACCGCGAACCAGGGAGTTCCGACCATGTCCACGAAGGCGCACGACCCCCCGCTCGACCAAGACCCGCTGCGGATCTCGGTGAGTTCGCCCGACGGCGACACCGTCGTCGTCACCGTCGACGGCGAGCTGGACCTGGCCACCGCCGGGGTGTTCGAGGCGCACCTCACCGAGGCGTTGGCCACCGGGCGCGCCAGGATCGTCGTCGACCTGACCGGCGTCAGCTTCCTCGGGGTCGCCGGGATCACCGAACTGCTGCGCGTCCGCGACCGCGCCGCGGGCAGGCGTGCGGCGCTGCGGGTGGTGGCCGCGCACCGGGCGGTGCTGCGGCCTCTGCTGCTGCTGGACCTGGTCCCCGGCCTGCCGGTCCACCCAACGCTGGCCTCGGCGCTCAGCCCGCTGCCGCACCCGCGATGTTGACCATCCAGGAGACGCCGAAGCGGTCGGTGCACGCCCCGAACTCATCGCCCCAGACCTGCTTCTCCAGCGGAGTCGCCACCTGGGCGCCCTCGGCCAGCTTCGCCCAGTAGCCGCGCAGTTCCTCGGTGTCGTCGCCGCTGAGGCTGACCGAGACGCTGTCGCCGGGGTTGTGCGGCATTCCGGGCATGGTGTCGGCGGCCATGATGGTGTAGCCGCCGTCGGTCTCCAGCATCGCGTGCATGACACGCTTGCCCTGCTCGGGGTCCTCGACCCCGTACTCGCCGAAGGTGTTCACCACCAGCGTGCCGCCGAAGACCGAGCGGTAGAACTCCATCGCCTCGCGGGCGGTGCCGTCGAAGCTGATGTAGGGGTTGAGGCGGGATGGCATGGCTGCTCCAGGCTGCTCCTCATCGGGTACGACCCGGGCATCGTCGCAGACCAGGGAGGTGTTCGCAGGTCCTGAGCGGCCCTGGAGAACTCCCCCACCGCCGGTGTAGAAGCCGGGCGGTCGGCTCCGACTCCTCTGGGAGAAACCCACTGAGAGGGAGACCGCGATGCGCAGGCTCATCCATTTCGTCCACTCCTCGGCCGACGGCTTCATCGAGGGCCCGAACGGCGAGTTCGACTGGCCTGTCATGGAGCAGGACCTGTCCGACTACTCCATCGACCTGACCGGGCGCGCCGAGGTGTTCCTCTACGGCCGGGTCGTCTGGGAGATGATGGCCGGGTACTGGCCCGAGGTCGAGTCGCTCTCCGAGCACCCGCACGACCTGGCGTTCGCCCCCATCTGGCGGTCCACCCCGAAGGCGGTGCTCTCGCGCACGCTGGTGGAGGCGGGCCACGGCGCGCGGGTCGTCGCCGGGGACCTCACCGATCAGGTGACGGAGCTGAAAGCGGGCGGCGACGGCGCCGTGCTGCTGTTCGGCGGGTCATCGGCGGCGGGCGCGCTGAGCGCGCTGGGCCTCATCGACGAGTACCGCGTGGTGGTGCACCCGGTGCTGCTCGGCGGTGGCAAACCGGTGTTCGCGCCCGGCGCGCGGCGGGCGGGGCTGCGGCTGGTCGAGACCCGGGCGTTCGACGGCGGCTCGGTGCTGCTGCACTACACCGCCTGACGCCCGGGTCCGTCCACATCAGAGCCTGCGGTACTCCTCCCAGGTCCGCTTCGGGCTGACCGCCGGGCCGTCGTCCGGCGCCCGGTTGGCCAGCCCGTTGCGGCCGAGGTAGTAGTCGCCCGCCTGGTTGCGCGCTGCGGGCGACTGGTCGGTGTCGGCGAGGGCCACGGCGTGGATGTGGTAGGCCCAGTTGCCCTGCGCGGGGGTGCGCAGCCACGCGGCGAAGCCGACCCGGCGCATCTGGCGGACCACCTCGGTGCGGGTGGCCGCCGACAGGCCCGACACCGACAGGTCGAGCACCCCGCCGCCGTCGTGCGTGCCCGCCGAGGCGGGGTTGCCGGTGTTGTAGGAGCCCTGGGTGATGGTGAGCGTGCGGCCGAGCAGGCGCTCGGACTCCAGCAGCATCGCCTTGGTGCGGGTGTTCATCCGCACCCCGCGGTAGGTGACCCGGCTGCCGGGCGAGAGGACCGCGGTGACGGTGTACCGGTTGGCGCCCAGGCTGCGCAGCGACGTCTGGCCGGGCAGCCCGGAGGCGTCCAGGCCGGTGTAGCCCAGGGAGCGCTGGTAGGCGGCGTAGGCCTCGATCGTCTTGGTGCCGAAGTGCCCGTCGACGTACTCCGGGGCCAGGAAGCCCTTGGCGTCGAGCGCCCGCTCGACCTGCCGCACGCTCTCGCCGCTGCCCGGGGTGATCGCCGAGTCCGCCCGCCGCGGGTCGGTCTGGGCGGCCTTGATGACGGCCTCCATGTTCACCGACGGCAGCGCGGCGGTGGCCGTCGGTGTGACGGTGAAACCGACGGCCGCCACCACGGCGGCGACCAGCAGACCCTTCATCGCGACTCCTTCACATAGCGGGATCGCGATCAGTGAATCGCTAGCTTCGCGCGGGTGTCCACCCCTGATCACGCCCCGTGAGCCCCAGAAGTCGCACTGAGGGGTCGGCGGGGTCGGCGGGGTCGGCGGGGTCGGCGGGGTCGGCGGCGAGCTTGGGCGCGAACAGCGCGCCGCTCTCGGCCCAGACCTCGTCCGGGAAGCGGCCGACGATCTCGGCGGCGGCCGAGGCCAGCTCGGGGTCGAAGGCGTGGTCGGCGCCCACCGCGCGGGCGAGGTCCCAGCCGTGGACGAGCACGTCGGAGAAGTGCACGGTCAGCGCCGTGCGCCCGGAGACGTCGCGCCCGACCGCGGGCATCGGCACGCGCACGGCCAGCGCGGCGTCGTCGGCGAAGGCGCGCACCAGGGCCTCGGCCGAGGCCCGGTAGTCGGCCCGGGGGTCGCCGGACCGCTCGGGGGCCTCGGCGCCGACGCGGCGGAGCAGGCCGCGGTTGTTGTCGACCAGGTGGCCGATCAGCTCCCGCACGGTCCACTCCGCGCAGGGCGTGGGCAGATCGAGCTGCGCGTCGGTCAGCGCGGCGACGATGGCGCCGGTCGCCCCGATCGCGCGCCGGTCCAGGTTCCTGATGTCCACCGGGCTCCCCAAGTTTATGTCCGAACGATCGGTCAAATAGTTACCACATGATCATCCCGGTCGTCTAGATTGGGCCCGGTGGACGGCCGACTGGCGCGCGGGGCGCGCACCCGGGTGGCGATCCTGCGCCGCGCCACCGACATCGCCTCGGTCGAAGGCCTGGAAGGGCTGACCATCGGCAGGCTGGCGACCGAGCTGTCGCTGAGCAAGAGCAGCGTGTTCGCGCACTTCGGCTCCAAGGAGGAGCTGCAACTGGCCGCGATCGAGCACGCCGAGGAGGTCTTCAGCGAGCACGTCGTCCGCCCGGGGCTGGCCGCCCCGGCGGGACTGCCCCGGCTGCTCGCCCTGGCGGAGCACTGGCTCGCCTACTCGCGGTCCCGCGCCTTCCCCGGCGGCTGCTTCTTCGCGGGCGTCCTGCCGGAGTTCGACGCGCGCGAGGGTCGCGTGCACGACGCGGTCCTGGCGGGCCGCACCAAGTGGATCGCGCTGCTCACCGGCCTGGTGGCCGCCGCCGCCGAGCGCGGCGAGCTGCCCGAGGGCGTCGACCCCGACCAGCTCGCCTTCGAGATCGATGCGCTCGCCAGCGCGGCCAACACGCAGTCGGTGCTGACCGGCTCGGACGTGGCCTACGAGCGCGCCGCGGCGGGCATCCGCGCCCGTCTCACCCCCCGGCCATGATCAACACCTAGTGATCACCACGCTAAAGTGGCCACGATCCCCCAACCCACACGAGGAGTGACCGTGGCTATCTCCGCCGACCTGGCCAAGCAGCTCGACAAGGCCTACGAGGACCTGTCCGTCGCCGAGGTGCTGGACGCGCCCGTCGCCGCCCTGGCCGGGGTGAGCGAGGGCGACGCCGAGAAGCTGGACGCCGCCTTCGGCATCAAGACCGTCCGCGACCTCGGCGCGAACAAGTACTTCCGCCTCGCCGCGGCGCTGGTCGACCTGGACGCCTCGGCCAAGTAAGCACCGGGCCGGGCAAGACGGGCCGGGCGGCGCTCGGCTCAGGCCAGCAGCGGGGCCAGCGCGGCGTGCCAGCGCGCGGCGATCTTCGCATCGCCCGCGCCGTTGGGGTGCACGCCGTCGCTGGTGTCCGCGGCGACGTCGAAGCCGGTCCACTGGTCCACCGGGGTGATCGGCGACCCCGGGGTCGTGCGCTCGGCCGCCCAGGCGTCAATGGCGACGTTGAGCGCGACCACCCTCGGCGGGCAGCCCGGCTGGTCGTCCGGGTCCATGGGCAGCAGCCGGGCCATGAGCAGGTGGACGCCAGGGTTGTGGGTCCGCAGCGTGGTCAGCACCTCGCCGTAGGCGGCCATGATCTCGGCCTGGGAGCGGGTGCCGCGCCACAGGTCGTTGGTGCCGTAGTGCATCAGGACGATGTCCGGCTCGGCCTCGGCGAGCCAGCCCGCCAGCAGGCCGGACGCCGCGACGTCGGTGACCAGGCTGCCGCTGCGGCCCTCGTGCCGGTCCGGCGCGCTGCCCTGGGTGCCGACGAACTCGGCGCCGCCCGCGCGCAGGCTCTCGCGCAGCCGCGTGCGCCAGCCGTCGGCCGAGGTGATCGAGTCCCCCAAGGCCATGACCCGCTTCACGACAGCGCCACGCACTGGCCGCTGGCCATGCTGGTCTCGGCGGCGCTGACCAGCGCGATCGTGCCGAGGTTGGCCCGCCCGCTGATCTCGCTCTCGCTGCCCGCCCGCACCGACCTGGCAAACTGGTCCACGACCGCCCAGCGGTCACGCACCCTGGGGACTCCCACCGGCACCTCCGTCGTCCCGCCGCCCGCGCGGGTGTAGCGGGCGAACGCCCCCGCTCCCGGTTCCGTGCCCGCCCATTCCAGCACGCCGTCGTCGCCCTCGACCGTCCAGTCGCCGGTCCAGCGGGTGGTGGGCGCCGGGCTGGTCGCGCTGGCGCTGTACTGGGCCACCACGCCGGAGGTGAACTCGATGTCGGCCGAGAACGACGACAGCGCGCGGCCCGGCGACTGCCCGCGCGGCCACGACCGGGCGCAGATCGCCTTGGGCTCGCCGAAGAACGCGCGCAGCAGGTCGAAGTGGTGCACCGCGACCCGCCACAGCACCGAGCCCGCGGCCTCGTCCCACGGCGAGCGCGAGTTGTGCCGGAACGCCACGGTGACGTGCCTCGGCCTGCCGACGACCTGCTGCGCCAGCAGATGGCGCACCTGCGAGGACGCGGCGAAGAAGCGGTGGTCCTGGGCGATCACCAGCGCCCTGCCGACCTCGTCGGCCAGCCGCACCAGGTCGGTGGCCTCGGTGAGGTCGGGGGTGAACGGCTTGTCCAGCAGCACGTGCTTGCCCGCGGTCAGCGCGGCGCGGGCCAGCGCGCCGTGCGAGGCCAGGCCGGTGGTGACGAAGACGGCCTCGGCCTCGACCGCGGCGAGCGCGTCGACCAATCCGCTGTGGACCTGGGGGAGCGGGACGCCGGTGGCGGCGGCGAAGGCGGCGCGCCGGTCCGGGTCCGGCTCGGCCCAGGCCACCACCCGGATGCCGGGGGCCGACGGCAGCACCCGCATGGCCCAGTCGGTGCCCCAGCCGCCCAGGCCGACCTGGACCGCCGAGACGGGCTCGCCGCCGTCGTCCTTCGCGTACACGGGCACTCCTCGCGCGGCCGGGATAGCGATCGTCGGCAACAGTACCGACGACCGCGATCCCTGTCACAGCCCGGAAAACTTTCGGCTGATGCGGTCGATCTCCGACAGTTCCTCGGCGTCGAAGTCGAGATTCGCCACAGCCGCCACGCTGTTCTCCAGCTGGGTGACGCTGCTCGCGCCGACGAGCGCGGAGGTGACGCGCCCACCGCGCAGCACCCACGCGATGGCCATCTGGGCCAGGCTTTGGCCCCGGTCTCCGGCGATCCCGTTCAGCTCGCCGATGTCGGCGACCAGCTCGGGGGTGATGCGCGCGGCGCTCAGGAAGGGGCTGGCCCCGGCGGCGCGGGACCCGGCGGGCACGCCGTCGAGGTAGCGGTCGGTGAGCAGGCCCTGGGCCAGCGGCGAGAACGCGATCGAGCCCGCGCCGACGTCGTCGAGGGCGTCCTGCAGGCCGTCCTCGATCCAGCGGTTGGCGATGCTGTAGGCGGGCTGGTGGATGAGCAGGGGCGTGCCCAGCTCCGTGAGGATCGCGGCGGCCCGCCTGGTCTGTTCGGCGGTGTAGTTGGAGATGCCCGCGTAGACCGCCTTGCCGGAGCGCACGGCGCTGTCGAGGGCTCCCATCGTCTCCTCCAGCGGGGTGTCCGGGTCGGGGCGGTGGCTGTAGAAGACGTCGACGTGGTCGAGGCCGAGGCGGCCGAGGCTCTGGTCCAAACTGGACAGGACGTGCTTGCGCGACCCCCACTCGCCGTACGGGCCGGGCCACATGAGGTAGCCCGCCTTGGTCGAGATCACCAGCTCGTGGCGGTGCGCCCGGAAGTCCCGCGCCAGCAGCCGCCCGAAGTTCTCCTCGGCCGCCCCCGGCGGCGGGCCGTAGTTGTTGGCCAGGTCGAAGTGCGTGACGCCGAGGTCGAAGGCGCGGCGCGCGATCGCGGCCTGCGCGTCCAGGCCGCGGTCGCCGCCGAAGTTGTGCCACAGCCCGAGCGAGACGGCGGGCAGGCGCAGACCGCTGCGGCCGCACCGCCGGTACGGCATGGTGTCGTAGCGGGTCTCGGCGGGCACGTGCATCAGGTTCCTCCCGGAGGTGCGGTGCTGCCGCGCTCCAGGTAGGCCGCGGCCGGTGACCAGCGTTGCACGGGAGCTGCCCCCGCGGGCAGGTCCAGCAGGTCCAGCACCGCTTCGGCCACCACGCCGCCGAAGCGGTGCACGTCCACGCTCATGACGCTGAGCGCGGGGCTCGCCAGCCTGCACAGCGACGAGTCGTCCCAGGCGAGGATGCTGAGCCCGCCGGGGACGGCGACGCCGAGGTCCTTGGCCGCGGCCAGGCCCGCCACGGCCATCACGTCGTTGTCGTAGAGCACCGCCGTCGGCGGCTCGGACAGGCGCAGCAGCGCGGCGGTGGCCTTGGCCCCGGACTCCTCGCTGTAGTCGCCCTCGACCACCAGCGGCTCGGGTGCGCCCGCCGCCGCGCAGGCCGCCGCCACCGCCGCGGTGCGGGCCCGGGTGTGCAGCAGCGCGGCGGGCCCGCTGACCCTGGCGACGCGGCGGTGGCCGAGCGCGAGCAGCCGCTGGGCCGCCGCCCGTGCCCCGGCCGCGTCGTCGGTGCGCACGCACGGCAGCCCGGCGGCGGGCTCCCCCACCAGCACCGCGGGCAGGCCGATCGCGCGCAGCACCCCGGGCCGGGGGTCATCGGCGGTGCGGTTGACCACCACCACGGCCTCGACCATCCCCTGCTCCCGCCAGCGCCGGTAGACCGCGGACTCGGCGTCCTGGGTGGCCACGACGTGCAGCAGTAGGGACCTGTCGCGCTCGACCAGGCGCTCCTCGACGCCGGCGATGAACTCCATGAAGAACGGCTCCACGCCGATGAGCCGCGGCGGCCTGGCGAGCACCAGCCCGACCGCTCCCGGGAAGAGCCGGTCCCCGCCCACTCAGGACCGCACCGCTCCCGCGCGCAGCGCGTTCACCGACCGCACGGCCGCGGCCAGCGCGGCGGGCTCGGCGGTCGCGGCGGTCCGCACGTGGAACGCGCGCGTCTCGCCCGGCAGCAGGGTGACCAGCTGCTCGTCGACGACCGCGTCGGGCGCGACCTGGTCGGCCAGCAGCGCGATGTCGCGGGCGAAGCCCGTAGCGGCCACGTCGACGCGGTAGCCCCCGTCGACCGCGGTGGCGGTCACGGTGAGCGCGTCCGGGTCGTAGGGCAGGACCGTGTCCTCGGCGAAGGTGTGCACGACGCGCACGCCACCGGCCTCGACCACGAGCAGGTCCGACTCCGCGCCGGTGCGCACGGCGGCGGGCAGGTCCGTTCGCTCGGCAGAGCGCGCGTCCACGTCCAAGGCGGCCGACGCCTCGGCCACCGGCTCGCCCGCGAAGGTCAGCCTGCGCAGGGCCAGCTCCCCGGTCCACGGCTCATCGGAGTCGTTGACGGCGATGACGGCGAGGCCGCCGTCGCGCGGCTGCACCGTCAGCAGGCGCGGGGCGAAGACCTGGCGCAGCGCGTAGTAGAGCGGTTTGGGCCGCTCCGCGCTGTCGATGGCCGCCCACGAGGTCACCGGCCAGCAGTCGTTGATCTGCCAGACCAGCGCGCCCGCGGTGCGCGGCCACCACGACCGGAAGTGCTCGATGCCGAAGCGCACGGCGCGGGCCTGGTTGAGCTGGGTGGCCCAGTGCCAGTCGGCGAAGTCCTCCGGCAGCGGCAGGTGCTCGCCGAGGCCGCGGTCGAGCTTGCCGTTGCCGTCCTCGGCCTTCTGGTGCAGCAGGAAGGCGGGCGAGGACTTGGCCGGCGGCTCCTCGCGCAGCCACTCGGTGAGCGTGGCCATGGTCGGCGGGCCCTGGAAGCCGAACTCGGCGCAGAAGCGCGGGATGTGGTCGCGGTAGTGGACGTAGTCGACGCGGTTCCACACCTCCCACTCGTGCCGGGGCCCGTGGTTGGCGTCGTTGGGGTGCAGGTCGCCGGGGCTGTGCGGGCTGCCGACGGAGTACGGCCGCGTCGGGTCCAGCTCGGCGACGATCGCGGGCAGCAGCTCGGTGTAGTAGCCAAGGCCCCAGGTCTTGCCCCGCAGCTGCTCGGGCCAGCCCCAGTCGGCGTAGCCCCACAGGTTCTCGTTGTTGCCGTTCCACAGCACCAGCGACGGGTGCGGGGTCAGCCGGGCGACGTGCTCGCGGGCCTCGGCCTCCACCTCGCCGCGCACGGGCTCCTCCTCGGGGTAGGAGGCGCAGGCGAACGGGAAGTCCTGCCACACCATGACCCCGCGCTCGTCGCACAGGTCGTAGAAGTCCTCGGACTCGTAGATGCCGCCGCCCCAGATGCGCAGCATGTTCATGTTGGCGTCCACGGCCTGGTCGATCCGGCGGGCCAGCCGCTGCCTGGTGACGCGGCTGACGAAGTGGTCGTCGGGAATCCAGTTGGCGCCCTTGGCGAACACCGGCTTGCCGTTGACGACGACGGTGAACGGCGTTCCGACCTCGTCGGGCTCGGTGTCGACGGCGACGGTGCGGAAGCCGATGCGGCGGTGGTAGGAATCGCCCGAGCCGAGGGTGACGTCGAGGTCCGACAGCGGCTGCCCCCCGTAGCCCACCGGCCACCACAGCGGCGCGTCCGGCACCGCCAGCTCGACCACGGCGGCGGACTCCCCCGGGCCGAGCACGACCTCAGCGGATCGGCCCGCCACCGTCGCCGCGCAGGTGAGCACGGCGTCGGCGTCGGCCCGCTCGACGGTGACGTGCACCGCGACGCGGCCCGTGCCGTCCTCGTCCACGGTCACCAGCGGGCGCACCGACGCCAGGCGCGCGGTGCGCCAGCGCTCCAGGCGCACCGGCCGCCAGATGCCCGCGGTCTGCAGGTCCGGGCCCCAGTCCCAGCCGAAGGAGCAGGCCATCTTGCGGATCATGTTGAACGGGTGCGGGTAGACGTGGTCGCGCCAGCCCAGCTCGGCCTCGACCGCTTCGGCGTGGGCGAGCGCGGAGGCGAAGTCGACCACCAGCTCGTTGGCGCCCTCGCGCACCAGGCCGGTGACGTCGAAGCGGTAGGAGCGGTGCATGTTGGCCGTGGACCCGACCACCGTGCCGTTGAGCGTGATCGTGGCGACGGTGTCCAGGCCGTCGAAGGCCAGGTCGAGGCGCTCGCCGTCGGCGGCGGCCGAGGCGATGAACTCGGTGCGGTAGCGCCAGTCCGCGCGGTGCATCCACACCAGGTCGGCTTCGACGCGGTCGCGGTAGGGGTGCTCGATGAGACCGGCCGCCAGCAGGTCAAGGTGGGTGCCACCCGGCACGGCGGCGGGCACCCACCCGGTCCCGCGGGCGGCGGCGACCTCGGGCGGGACCGGCCCGCCGCTCGCCCGCAGGCGCCACCCGTCGTGCAGTTCCTGGCGCTTCATCCGCGGGTTCCTCCGGCTCTCGTAGGGTCGGCTCGATTCTTACGCCAGCAACTTAAGTAAGTCAACGAGGGGTCTGGACCAGCCGGGAGCCCGACCGGCCCGCGGCGGGGAGCGGGTCCGCCACGGACCGGCCGGGCCGAGTTCACCGACGCCCCGGGGGGCGTGGCGAACGGCTATCCCGCGCGCCGGTCGAGCCAGCGCGCCTCATAGTGGTCGTAGGAGGTGTCATAGCCCTCGCCGGGCCTGGCGGTGGACTCCATCGACCGGCCGCGCGCGTCCGGGTCGGGCGCGGCCTCGGCGAGCAGCCGCGTGTAGGGGTGCCGGGGACGCAGGATCACCTCGTCGGCCGGGCCGCGCTCCACGACCCTTCCCTTGTACAGCACCATGATGTCGTCGGAGAAGTGCCGCGCGGTGGCCAGGTCGTGGGTGATGTAGAGGATCGCCAGCTCCTCGTCTTCCTGGAGCTTCTTGAGCAGCCGGAGCACCCCGAGCCGGATGGACACGTCCAACATGGACACCGGCTCGTCGGCGATCACCGTGCTCGCCCCCGGGGCCAGCGCGCGGGCAATGGCGACGCGCTGGCGCTGGCCGCCGGAGAGCTCGTGCGGCCTGCGGGCGGCCATGTCCGGCGACAGGTTGACCTTCTCCAGCAGCTCGGCGACGGACCCGCCCGCGCGGTGCACGCGCAGCGGTCGGGCCAGGTGGTGCTCGATGGTGTGGAACGGGTTCAGCGACGCGAACGGGTCCTGGAACACCATCTGCACGTGGTTGCGGTAGCGCCGGTCCGGCACCTTCGCGCCGTCGCGGTCGGTGAGCGTGACCGAGCCCGCCGTCGGCTTCTCCAGCCGGGTGAGCAGCTTGGCGATGGTCGACTTGCCCGATCCGGATTCGCCGACGAGGGCCAGCGTGCGGCCCGGGATGAGGGTGAACGACACCTCGTCGACCGCCCGCAGCCGCGTCCTGCGCAGGCCGGAGCGGGTGGTGTAGTCCTTCACCAGGGCGTCGACCTGGAGCGTCATGGGGTCTTCACCTCACCCTTGAGACTGGGGAACGACGAGAGCAGCATGCGCGTGTACGGGTGCTGGGCATCGGCGTAGAGGCGCTCCGCCGTGTCGTACTCGACTATCTCGCCGTCTTTCATCACCGCGATCCGGTCGGCGATCTCCAGCAGCAGCGGCAGGTCGTGGGTGATGAACACGACGGCGAAGCCCAGCTCGTCGCGGAAGCGCAGGATCTCGGCGAGGATGCCCCGCTGCACCACGACGTCGAGCGCCGTCGTCGGCTCGTCCATGATCATGACCTGCGGTTCCAGCAGCAGCGCCGAGGCGATCATCACCCGCTGCCGCATGCCGCCGGACAGCTCGTGGGCGTAGGAGCCCAGCCGCGCCGGGTCCACCCCGACCAGCCGCAGCACCTCCGCGCACCGCGCCCGCCGCTCGTCGGCGGGCATCGCGGGGCGGTGCGTGCGCAGGACGTCGTCCAGTTGGGCGCGCACCGTGGTGACCGGGTTCAGCGAGTTCATCGCCCCCTGGAACACCATCGACAGCTTGTCCCAGCGGAACTCCCGCAGCGCCGCGGTGTCCAGGGCGAGCACGTCGATGTCGGTCCCGTCGCGGTCGTGGAAGACGACCGATCCGGAGGTGACCTCGGCGGGCGGGCGGTGCAGCCGGTTGATGGCGTAGGCCAGAGTGGTCTTGCCGCACCCGGACTCCCCCGCCAGGCCGAGGATCTCCCCCCTGCGCAGCTCCAGGGACACGCCCTTGACCGCGTGCACCGGCTTGTCGGCCTGGTAGACGACATCCAGGTCGCGCACGGTCATCACCACGTCGGGATCGTCTTCGCGCACCTGCCGGGCGGCCGGGGCGAGACTGTCGCGGCCTCGGCGCGGCGCGGACCGCAGCGTGGGGTCGATGATCTCGTCGATGCTGAAGTTGATCAGCGCGAGACCGCAGCCGAACAGCGCGATCAGCAGGCCCGGCGGCACGAACCACCACCAGGCGTCGCGCTGCAGCGCAAACCCGTTCTGGGCGTAGTACAGCATCGTGCCCAGGGTGGAGGAGTTCGACGTGCCCAGGCCGAGGAACGCCAGGCCCGCCTCGTTGAGGATCGTCAGGATGACGGCGAAGACGAACTGCGAGGCCAGCAGCGGCAGCAGGTTGGGCACGATCTCCACGCCCACGATCCGCCACGGCTTCTCCCCCGCCACCTTCGCCGCGGAGACATAGTCGCGGTTGCGCAGCGAGAGCGTCTGCGCCCGCAGCACCCGCGCCGAGGCCGCCCAGCCGGTCACCGCCAGCACCAGCGCGATCGTCCACGTGCCGCGCGACTCGGCGGGCACGAACCCGGCGATCACGATGACCAGCGGCAGGCCGGGAATGACCAGCATGACGTTGGACAGCAGCGAGAACGCCTCGTCGGTGACCCCGCCGACGTAGGCGCCGATCACCCCGAAGACGGCCGAGAGCGCGGTGGCCATCACCCCGACGAGCAGGCCGATCTCCAGCGACCCGCGCGTGGCGTGGGCCAGCTGGGCGAGCACGTCCTGCCCGGTCTGGGTGGTGCCGAGCAGGTGCCCGCCGCCGGGCCCGGTGAGCCCGATGTCGCGGATCGTCCTCGGATCGCCGACGATCAGCGGCCCGAGCAGGCCGAACAGCGCGATGGCCCCGACCAGGCCGAGCCCGACGCCCAGCCGGGTCGACCACCGGGGCAGCATGGCCCGCCACCCGCTGCGTGCGCGTCGCCCCGTCGGCCCGCCCATGCCCCCGCCCTTCACGACTTCGCCCGCGTGCGCGGATCGATGAGCCCGTACAGCAGGTCGACGACGAGGTTCGCGCCGAGCACCGCCACGGTGATGATCAGGAAGATGCCCTGCATGAGCGCGTAGTCGTTGTTCTGCACGGCCTGCAGCAGCTTGGAGCCGATGCCGGGGTAGGAGAACACCTGCTCGGTGATGATCGAGCCGGACACCACGAAGCCGAGCGAGATCGCGAACCCGGCCACCGACGGCAGCACGGCGTTGCGCGCGGCGTAGCGGAGCATGACCCGGCCGCCGCGCAGGCCCTTGGCCTGGGCGGTCAGCACGTAGTCCTCCGAGCCCGCCGACACCATCATGTTGCGCATGCCGAGCAGCCAGCCGCCGACCGAGGAGACCATGATGGTCAGCGCGGGCAGGATGCCGTGGTAGACCGCCGAGCCGATGAACTCCGGCGACCACCCCGGGTCGAGCACGACGTCGTAGCCGCCGTTGAGCGGGAACCAGCCCAGCGAGCCGGAGAACACCGCGACCAGGATCAGCGCGAGCCAGAAGTACGGCACGGCGGCGAGCACGGTGGTGGCCGGGACGAGGTTGTCCAGCCAGGTGCCGCGCCGCCAGCCGACGACCATGCCCAGGGTGACGCCGAGCAGGAACGACAGCAGCGTCGCGACCCCGACCAGCACCACGGTCCACGGCAGCGAGCCCGCGATGACCTCCGAGACCGGCGTCGGGTAGCTGCTCACCGAGACGCCGAACTCGCCGCGGACCATGTTGCCCAGGTAGCTCCAGTACTGCGCCAGCAGCGGCTCGTCGCTCGTGCCGCCGAGCAGCAGCTCGAAGGCCCGCCGGGTCTCCGGGCCGACCGTGCCGCCGCGCTGGGCCAGTTTGGCCATCAGGCTGTCGACCGGGGTGCCGGGCATGAGCCGCGGGATGAAGAAGTTCACCGTCACCGCGGCCCACAGGGCGACCAGGTAGAACAGGCCCTTGCGGGCGAAGTAGGTCACGGCTGTCCCGCGGGCTTGAGGGACTTGTAGATCTGCGAGTGGTCGGGGCGCTGCCACACGGCCGGGAACGCGTACAGGTCGTCCAGCGTCGGCCAGCCGGTGAACTTCGCGTCGTGGTACTCGCTGGTGGTGCCGTTGGTCAGCACCGGGATGTAGGGCATGAGCTCCTGGACCCGGTCCTGGATGGCGGTGAAGTGCGGCTTGCGCGCCTCGACGTCGGTCAGGCTCAGCTTCTCCAGCTCGCGCAGCGCGCCGTCGATGGCCGGGTCGGACACGCGGGCGAAGTTCGGGTTGGCCGACTCGCCGACCTTGGCGGTGGAGCCGGTGGAGTAGAAGTAGCTGTAGAGGTAGTACGGGTCCGCGGCCGGGCCCTGGTAGAGGGAATCGATCAGCATCTGGAACTTGCCGTTGCCGCGGGCGGCCGACCACTCGTTCCAGGAGACCTGGCTGGAGGTCAGCGTGATGCCGACGGCCTGCAGCTGCTGGCTCATGGTGTCGACGGCGGTGATGTAGTCGGTCCAGCCGGAGGGGATGAGCACGCTGAACGCCAGCGGCTTGCCGTCCTTGGCGTAGACGCCGTCACCGCCCTTGGCGTAGCCCGCGCCCTCCAGCAGGGCGGTCGCTGTGGCGGTGTCGGCCTCGTTCGGGGCGATCTCGCTCTCCAGGTTGGGCGAGAGGTACTGCTCGTCGCGGTCGGGCAGGGCCATGCCGGGCGAGATCGGACCGGCGGTGCCCTCGAAGGCCAGGGAGTTCAGCTGCGCGCGGTTGATGGCGTGGTAGATCGCCTTGCGCACGGCGGGGTCGGTCTGCGGGCCGGAGCAGCCCAGCGCGGTGTTGGAGCAGGTGAACAGCGCGATCTGGAACAGCGGCACCGAGATGGCCTTGTAGCCGGGGTGGTTCTTCTCGAAGTTCTTGATGTCGGGCACCGGGCCGGTCTGCCAGTCGATGGTGCCCGCGGCCAGCGCGTCGGCGCCCGCCTGGTTGCCCGAGAGCGAGACGTAGCGGATCTTCTTCACCGCGGGCTCGCCGTCCCAGTAGGTCGGGTTCGATGTGAGGGTGAACGCCTGGCCCTTGAAGTCCTGCAGCGCGAAGGGCCCGGTGCCGACCGGCTCGGCGATGACGTCGTTCGCCGGGTCGGCGATCTTGGACCAGAGGTGCTGGGGCACCATCCACAGCCTGCCGAGCACCTGCGGCCCCTGGGAGAAGGACGGCGTCGCGAAGGTGATCTCGACGGTCGTGTCGTCCACGGCCTTGGCGGTGCCCGCGTAGCCGGTGCTGTTGATGGTCTTGTTCTTCTTGACCATGTCGAGGGTGAAGACGACGTCCTTGGCGGTGAACTTCGTGCCGTCGGTGAAGGTGGCGTTGTCGCGCAGCTTGACCGTCAGGACGGTGCCGTCGTCGTTCCAGGAGAACTCGGTGCCCAGACGCGGGACGGGGTCGGCGTTGCGGGCCATGTTGAAGTAGAACAGCGGCTCGAAGATGGTCCCCGGGCCCTCGATGGTCGACGGCGAGAACGGGTTGAAGTTGATCTGCCAGTCCCCCGCCTGGCCGGTGTACACGATCAGGGTGGAGTCGGCCTCGCTGGGCTGCTCGGCGGTGTCCGACGCCGCGCATCCCGCGGCCAGGGTGGCGAGGGCGGCCAGTCCCGCGACCGCGGTGCGCCCTTTGCGGCGCCGGGGCTTGAAGATCATCTCCAGATATCCCTTCCCTGCCCAGCCGCACCCGGGTGTGCCGCCGGTCACCTATGGAGGAGCATTGTTAAGTCAACGAAGAAACGAAGTCAACCCCTGGGCGCCGCGAACCGGAGAGCGCGCAGGCCGCGCTGTTAGACTTAGCCAGGCGAAATAAGTAAGCGGGAGTGGACATGAGCGGACCTGCTCGACCGACGTCGCACGCGAGCAGCAAGGCCGCGGTGCTCGACGTCATCCGGGCGGCGGGCACGATCAGCAGGGTCGGCCTCATCACCGCGACCGGGCTGACCGGCGCGACCATCTCCACCGTTGTGCGCGGTCTCATCGAGGACGGCCTGGTCGTCGAGACGGGCCGCGCCGAGTCCACCGGCGGCAAGCGCAGGGTCCTGCTCCAGCTCGACCACTCCTCCCGCTACGCCGTCGGCGTCCACCTCGACCACGCGGGCATCACCTACGTGCTGACCAACCTGGGCGGCTCCGTCGTCGGGCGCATCTCCCGGCCCGGCGCGGGCGCGGCCAAGCCCGCCGACGTCGTCGCCAGGATGGCGGGCGAGGTCGCCGCGCTGGTCGGCAGCGTCGGCATCGACAGAGAGCGGGTGCTCGGCATCGGCCTGGTCTCCCCCGGCCCGCTCAGCGCGGCCACCGGCATGGCGCTGCCGCCGCCGACGATGCGGCAGTGGAGCGACTTCCCGGTGGACGCCGCGCTCGGGCAGGCCACCGGGCTGCCCGTGCTGCTGGACAACGACGCCACCGCCGCCGCGCTCGGCGAGCACTGGTCGGGCGGGGTCGACAACGCCGCCACCGTCGCGGCCATCTACATGGGCACCGGCATCGGCTCCGGCCTGCTGGTCAACGGCATCGCCTACCGGGGGGCCAGCGGCAACGCCGGGGAGGTCGGGCACATCTGCCTCGACCCCGACGGACCGCAGTGCTGGTGCGGGGCACGCGGGTGCCTTGAGGCGCTGGCGGGCCCCGCCGCCGTGGTGGCCGAGGCCCGGTCGGACAGGGCGCTGGCGAAGACCTCCGGGCTCGCGGGACGTCGGACGCGCTCGGTCGCCGCCGACTTCGCCGCGGTGAGCCGGGCCGCCCGCAAGGGCGAGGCGGCGGCGGTGGCCCTGCTGGAGCGCTCCGCCCGGTACCTGGCGGTCGCGACCCGGACGCTGGCGAACATCATGGACCTGGAAGTCGTGGTGCTGACGGGGCCGAGCTTCGCCATCGCGGGGGCGATCTACGCGCCGATCCTGCAGGAGGAACTGGACCGCGCCTTCTTCTCCCGGGCCAACCACGCGGTGCGGGTCCGGCTGTCGGCCTCCGCGGCGACCGCGTCGGCGATCGGGGCGGCGGCGATGGTGTTGCAGTCGGAGCTGGTGCCGCTGCACCACGGGCTGCGGTTGCAGGGAATCGAGCCCGAGCCGGTGGCTCGCGTCACATAGCTGTCACGTTCCGCGCGGCTGCGCAGTCCTCCCCGTGACGGAAGGGGAAGACGATGATCGTCGTAGTCGGAGCGGGGTACGCCGGGGTGATGGCGGCCAACTCGGTCGCTCGCGGGGTCTCGGAGCCGGTGGTGCTCGTCAATGAGCGGGACACGTTCGTGGAGCGGGTGCGGCTGCACCAGCTCGCGGCCGGGCAGTCGCTGCGGGTTCGGCCGCTGGCGGGGCTGTTGAGGGGGCCTGAGCTGGCTGTCGGGCGGGTGGTGCGGATCGATGCCGACGAGCGGGTCGTGCACCTGGGTGATGGGCGGACGATCGGGTACGACACGCTGGTGTACGCGCTGGGGAGTTCCGGGGATCTGTCGGTGCCGGGGGCTGCTGAGTTCGCGTTCGATGTGGGGGCGTACTCCGATGCCGTGCGGTTGCGGGATCGGTTGGCGGGTGGCGGGTCCGCGGTGGTCGTGGGGGGTGGGCTGACCGGGATCGAGGCTGCCGCGGAGTTGGCTCGGCCGGATCTGAAGGTTTCGCTGGTGACGGATCGGGTGGGGGCTGGGTTGTCGGAGAGGGGGCGTTCGTATGTGCTGAAGGTGTTGGAGCGGCGTGGGGTGAGTGTGCGGGAGGGGGTGCGGGTGGAGTCTGTTCACGGGGATGGGGTGGTGCTTGTCGGTGGGGAGAGCGTCGCGGCGGATGCTGTGGTGTGGACTGCGGGGTTCCGGGTTCCGGGGGTGGCTCGGGAGGCCGGGTTCGCGGTGGACGGGTCGGGGCGGATGGTGGTGGATGGGACGTTGCGGTCTGTGTCGCACGAGGAGGTGTACGGGGTGGGGGATGCTGCTGCTGTCCGGGTGGGTGGGCAGGAGTTGCGGATGGCTTGTGCGACCGGGTTGCCTGCTGGTCAGCATGTGGGGAAGGTGATCGCGGCTCTTCGTTCTGGGCGTGCGGTTCCGGGGTTGCGGTTTCGGTATGTGAACCAGTGTGTCAGTTTGGGGAGGGGGGATGCGTTGGTGCAGTTCGTGCTTGCGGATGATTCGGCTCGGGACCGGGTGCTTACCGGGCGGGTTGCTGCTTGGTACAAGGAGGCGATCGTTCGGGGGACGGTGTTTGTGCAGCGGCATCCTCGGGTGCCTGTGTCGTTGTGACCTTGTTCCGCTGGTGGTCTTGCTGGGCGAGTGGGGTCCGATGGGGTGAAGGGCTTATGTGCCGTAGGCGCGGAGGACCGTCAGCTCTGTTCTGCTCCCACTCTCATCTGTCGCCGTGGCTCGTAGGGAGATCGTGTTGCGGGTGGGGTGGCCGACGGTGGCCAAGGCTGTGTGAGGGCCGGTGATGGCCACTCGTGCGGGGTGCCAGGTGCGGCCTTCATCCAGTGAGGATTCGACCGTCAGGGTGGCCATAGGAGAGGGGTCGGTGCCGGTGTTGGGTTGGAGGGTGATGTCGATGAGGGACTTGGGTGCCTGTACGCGGTTGTGGAGGTCCAGGTCTCTCGGGGCGAAGCGGATGGTGTTGATGGGGAGGCCGAAGCCTTCCTTGCCCAGGGGTTTGGGATCCTCTTCCGGGCGTTGGGAGGTGAACTCCCAGGCGGCGGTGATCAAGGGGGAATAGGCGGAGTGGCGGGTCGCGGTGGTTTCCAGGCGGTAGCGGGTGGGGTCTGGGGGGACCTCGAACTGGCCTTGGCCTGGGTCGCGGGTTTCGCCTAGGAGGGTGTTGGCGGTGGTGAGGATCGTGCGGCCGTAGTCGGGGGTGGTGAGGCCGAAGCGGGTGTTGGTGGAGTCGGTGAAGAGGGGGATCGAGAGGGAGATGGTGTCGGCGAATCGGGAGGCCCAGTCGCCGCCGGACAGGGAGGGGGTGGTGACAGCGGTGTTCCAGTTCTCCCGGTAGGTGCCGCCCGGGGTGTGGGCCACCGGGCCGCCGATGGTGGTGTGGGTGATCTCCTTCTTGTGGATGTGGTGGAACTCGGCGGACCAGGTCAGGTCGGTGGGGTTGTGGTGTTCGGTGCGGGTGGTGGGCAGGGAGATGGGCAGGCCGAAGCCCAGGGCGGTGTCGTGGCGGGGTTCCCTGGCTATCCACAGCTTCGCGCCGGTGTGGTGGGGGTCTTGCTTTCGGTAGGTGGCGTGGACGGTGGCCAGGTCGGAGGTGGGCACGTGCCTGGAGAAGCCGGTGGGGACTGGGCCGTAGTCGAACCAGGCCAGGTGGTAGGCCTGGTTGCCGGGGGCGGTCCAGGCGCCGCCGATGTTGGTGATGATCTCGGGGGCCGATTCGCCTGACTGGCCAATGTGGATTCTGGCGAAGTCGTCGCCCAGGACGCCGGTGATCAGGGAGCGGGTCTCGGTGTTGCGGGTGTAGCCGACGCCGACGGCTTCGGGGGTGGTGTTGGGGGCGTCGATCGAGATGGTGATGGGGCGGGCGGTTCGGGCGTCCACCACGACCGTGGTGTCGGCGGTGACCTCGACGGCGGGGTGTACGACCTTGTGGGAGTTGGACAAACCGTCGGGGCGGGGGGTGCTGATGGCGGCGTCCACGTGGTAGGTGCCGCGGGGGACTCGGACGGTGCCGGTGCCGTTGATCGTGGGGATGGGGCGGTAGCGGGAATCCGGGCCGCCGAAGAGGAAGGCGACGGTGGCGTCGGTGGGGGTGCCGGTGGTGTCCACCGTGCGGATGGTGAGGTCGTAGCTCTCCGGTTCGCGATCGATTCCCAGAGGGGTGGTGATGGTGGCGGAGCCCTGGGCGGTGAGCAGGCCGCTCAGTCTGCCCTCGCCCGCGCCCGCGGTGACCTCGACCGAGGCCGAACCCCGGGCGGGCACCGAGACCTCGTCGCTCGACGCGGTGAACGGGCCCGAGGTCGAGAGCGTCAGGAGCACCGCGGCGTCGGTCGGGTTGCGGTACACCACCGTGCGGGCCACCGGGCGGGGGTCGTCGTGGCGGGGGCGGCCGAAGGCGAGCGCGGGCGGGTCGGCGGTGATCGCGGCCCCGAGTGCGCGATCGGCGTCGACCCGGCCCGCGCCCTGGTCGTAGACGTTCTCCCGCAGCGGGTGTGCGGTGCCCATCAGCGCGGACTTGAGCTGGTGGCCGGTCCAGCCGGGGTGGCGCTGGGCCAGCAGGGCGGCGGCGCCGGAGACATGCGGGGTGGCCATCGACGTGCCGCTCAGCGCCGCGTGCCTGCCGGTGCCCGCGGCGAGGCGGGAGCGGGCGGCGACGACGTCGACCCCGGGGGCGACGATCTCCGGCTTGATCGCCGAGTCGCCCACTCGCGGGCCGCGCGCGGAGAAGCCCGCGACCGCGTCGGCCCGGTCGACGGCGCCGACGGCCAGCGCGGCGTCGGCGCTGGCCGGTGAGGACACGGTCTGCTCGCCGTATCCGCCGTCGTTGCCCGCCGCGACGACGAACAGCGTGCCGTGCCGTGCGCTGAGCTGGTCGACGGCCTGCTCCAGCAGGTCGCTCCCCTGCGCGTCCGGGCCGCCCAGGCTCAGGTTGACGATCTTCGCGCCGCTCTCGACGGCCCAGCGCATGCCCGCCAGGATGGCCGACTCCGGGCAGCCGCCCGCGTGGCACACCTTGCCGACGATCAGGCGGGCGTCGGGCGCGATGCCGCGGTAGCGCTCGTCACCGCCGGCGATGGTGGCCGCGACGTGCGTGCCGTGGCCGTTCGTGTCGCGTGTGGACTGATCGTCGACGAAGCCGCGGGAGGCGGCGACGCGGCGGCGCAGGTCCGGGTGTGCCGGATCGACGCCGGTGTCCAGGACGGCGACGGTGACGCCCTTGCCGGTATAGCCCGCCTTCCACGCGCTGGGCGCGCCGATCTGGGCGGCGGTGTGGTCGAGGCTGGGCTTGCGCAGGCCGTCGAGCCAGATCGGCGCGCGGTCGCGGTCGGCCCACAGCGCGGCCATCTCGCCCTTGCCGCGCGCCTCGGCGTCGGCGTCGAGCGCGGAGCCGGTGATCAGCGGCAGGTCGGCGCGGCGGTCGTCGCCGTAGCCGTCGCGCAGCAGGGTGGCGACGTCGAAGAGCCTGCGGTCCAGGGTGCCCGCGTTGAGCCCGGCCCAGGCGTCGGACGGGACGACATGCAGCCCGCCGTCGGCGGCGGTCGTGGCGAAGTGGACGGACTCGCGGCCGGGCGCGGGCGCCACGGCGGGCACCAGCGCGGTCCCGACGCGGCGCAGGCTGACCCGGTCCCCGGTGATCAGCGTGATGGCGCCGAGGTACTCGGTCGCGGCGGGCGTGGTGCGGTCGGTGGGCTCGGCGTTCGCACGCGGGGCGGCGACCGGCGAGGCGACGAGCGCGGCGGCCGCCAGGGCGCAGAGCAGCTTGCGGGACATCGGGGCCTCCGGCGTCGGCTCCTTCCCAACCAAGCCCAGCCCGCCGGGGCCGTCAACCCGTTGCCAATTGCCGGAGCCGATGGTTGCCAGTTGCCGGCCCGGTTGATCGTTTCGCGGCGGGGGTACCTAGCCGGGCGTGAAGCTCTACGCGGAGACCCCGGTGCGCTTCGTCCGCCAGTTCGCCGCCGACGTCGCCGCGGCCGCGTTCCTGCTGCTCGCGGTGTGGGTGGCGATGGAGGTCCGCGAGGGCGTGCTGCTGCTGCGCGCCCCGGGCGACGGGCTCACCGAGGCGGGCACCGCGATCGGCGGGGCGTTCCAGGGCGCCGCCGACAACGCCCGGGATGTGCCGCTCGTCGGCGAGGACCTGGCGAACGCGCTGGGCACCGGCACCCGCGCGGGCGAGGGCATCGCCGAGGCGGGCCGCATGCAGGTCGAGGCGGTCACCACGCTCGCCTTCTGGCTGACCGCCGCGCTGATCGCCGTCCCCGCGCTCGCCCTCGCGCTGACCTGGCTGCCCCGCCGCGTCCGCTTCGCCCGCGACGCCACCGCCGCGGCCCGGCTGCGCGAGCGCGGCGACGAGGGGATGGCCCTGCTCGCCACCCGGGCGATGCTGACCCAGCCGCTGGCGCGGCTGTCCCGGGTGCGCACCACCGACTGGCAGTCCCCCGACACGCAGGCCGACTTGGCGGACCTTGAGCTGCACCGGCTCGGACTGCGCGGAAGCCGTTAGGGAACCAGCACCGCCTTGAGCACCCGTCCGGCGGCGACGTCGTCGAGGGCGCGGGCGTGGTCGGCCAGCGGGTAGGTGGTGACGAGCCGCGCCAGGTCGAAGCGAGCGGCCAGTTCGGGCAGCAGCCGGACGTACTCGGCCAGGTGCGCCCCGCTGAAGGCCCACGACCCGTAGACCGACAGCTGCCGGTGCACGATCTGGTGCGGGTTGATCGCGGTGTCACCGGCATCGGTGTACTGGCCGACCACGAGGTAGGAGCCGCCGCGCCGGGCCATCCGCAGGCCCTGGGCGACGGCGGCGGGCACGCCCGCGCACTCGATCACCAGGTCGGCCTCGCCGACGTCGGCGCCGATGTCGGCCCACGCGTGCCCGATGCCCAGCTCGGCCGCGAGCGCCAGGCGTCCCGGCGGCCCGCCGACGACGGTCACCTCGGCCCCGGCGAGCTGGGCCAGCGCGGCGGCGGCGAGCCCGACCGGCCCGGCGCCCTGCACGATCACCCGCTCGCCGACGACGACCGGCCGGCGTTCGGTGAGCGCGTGCACCATGGTCGGCCCCGCGCACGCCAGCGCCATCGCCGCGAGCGGGTCGACGGCGGTCCGCACGATCGTGGTCCCCGGGTGCAGGGCGATGTGGTCGGCCCACGCCCCGGGCCGGTTGACGCCGTAGGTCTTGCGCTCGGCGCACAGCGTCGGCTCGCGCCACCGCGCGCACGGCTCGCACCGCCCGCACGACACCGACGACGCCCACATGACGGTGTCGCCTTCGGACACCCCGGCCCGGCCCGAGGAGACCACGACGCCCAGGCCCTCGTGCCCGAGCACCAGCGGAGTCGGCACCGGCAGCCTGCCCTCGCGCAGGTGCAGGTCGGTGCCGCAGATCCCGGCGTAGGCGGTGCGCACCAGCACCCCGTCCTCCGGCGCCGCAGGCACGTCCCGGCGACCAGCTCCAGCGGCCGTCCGAACTCCGCGAGCACCACCGACCTCGATGTCGCACTCATCGCCGTCCCCTCTACTCGTAACCCTTTCGTGCCATCTTCCGGCACCACCCGAGACGGTTATGACACGTCCTGTGACCGAACGCGGCACTCGGCAACACTTTTGGGCCAGTCGGCGATACGCAGGTCATACCTACAGTAGGGAAAGGGTTACGCCGATGAAGCCTGGCCGCATCCGGGCGGGGGCGTTCGCCGCCGCGCTGGCCGCCGGACTGGTGGCCGGTCTGGTGGCCATCCTGCCCGCGGGAGCCGCGCAGGCCCCCGCGCTGCCCGCGGGGTTCCTGCTGAAGGACACGCCCACCGGCCTCGCCGAGCAGGGCGACGCGCTGACCGACTTCGCCTACCTGCCGGACTCGTCGGTGGTGGCCGTCGGCAAGTTCGGGCGGGTGATGTGGGTGCCCAAGACCGGCGCGCCCCGGCGGATCGCCACCCTGCCGGTGCGCACCGAGCAGGACCTCGGCCTGATCGGCGTCGGCGTCGCCGCCGACTACGCGAACAGCCGCCACCTCTACACCGCCAGGACCGCACCGAGCACCGCGCCGGGCTCCGGCGCCTACGGCGTGCTGCGGCTGAGCCGCTGGACCGTGCAGCTCGACGCCAACGGCGAGCCCAGCGGCCTGACCGGCGAGCAGACCCTGGTCGAGACCTCGGCCGACTCCGACATCCACGGCATGACCGGCGTCGCCGTCGCCCCCGACGGGACGATCTGGCTGAGCATCGGCGACAGCCGCGACAACTTCGTCTCCACCGTCACCCTGCGCGCGGGCCTGATCGATGACCTGCACGGCAAGATCCTGCACCTGCGCCCCGACGGCTCCGGCGTGCCGAACAACCCCTACTACGACGCGGCGAAACCGCGCGCGGCCCGCAGCCTGGTCTACGCCTCCGGCTTCCGCAGCCCCTTCCGCATCAGCCTCGACCCGGTCACCGAGACCCCGATCGTCGGCGACGTCGGCTGGAACGCCTTTGAGGAGGTCAACCACATCACCCCCGGCGGCGACTACGGCTGGCCCTGCTGGGAGGGCACGGTCCGCACCCCCGGCTTCCGCGACCTGCCCGGCTGCGCCACCCGCTCCACCCTGCCGCCGCAGCACGCCTACGCCCACGGCGCGAGCACCGGCTCCAGCATCACCGGCGGCGTGGTCTACACCGGGTCGAACTACCCGCTGGAGTACGCGGGCAGCTACTTCTTCGGCGACTACACCTCAGGTCGCTTGTGGACCATGCGCTTCGACGCGGCGGGCCGGGTCGTCACGCCGTCGGGCACCCGGGGCACGAACGTCGGCGGACCGGTCGCGCTGCGCACGATGCCGGTCAGCGGGGACGTCGTCTACGCCGACATCTTCACCGGCAGCCTGCGCCGCATCGTCTACCAGGCGGGCAACCGACCCCCGGTCCCCGACCTCGCCAGCACGGCCGACCCGGCGACCGGCCGGGTGTCCTTCGACGCCACCGGTTCCAGCGACCCCGACGGCGACGCCCTGACCTACGCGTGGGACTTCGGCGACGGGGCCACCGCCACCGGCCCGACGGCCGAGCGCGCCTACGCGGGCGCGGGCGGCTACACCGCCACGCTCACCGTCACCGACCAGTTCGGCGCGACGGCCACGAAGACGGCTTCGGTGCATCCGCGCAACCACGCCCCCTCGCTGGTCCTCACCCCGCCGTCCGCGAGCAGCCGCTACGCCGTCGGCGACGTGATCAGCGCCTCGGCCCAGGCGAGCGACGCCGAGGACGGCGCGGTGGACATCGAGTGGAGCAGCAACCTGATCCACTGCCGCGGCCAGGACTGCCACACCCACCCGGGCACCCGGCAGACGGGGAACTCCTTCTCGCTGGCCTACGCCGGCCACCCCGGCGACACCCGCCTGGAGATCACCGCGACCGCGACCGACAGCCTCGGCGCGCGCACGACGAGCACCTTCACCGCCCAGCCGCGCCAGCGCAGGCTGACCGTGCAGAGCGCGACGGCCGCCGACTTCACCATCGGCGACCAGCAGACCACCACCGACCTGTTCACCGTCGGCCAGCAGCTGTCGGTCATCGCCCCGCAGGCCTCGCGCGACGGCGTGGCGACCTTCGAGCGCTGGTCCGACGGGTCGGGCCGGGTGCGCGAGCTGACCATGCCCGACGCCGACGTCACCCTGACCGCGACCTACCTGACCCCCATCGACCGCCGCTACGCCTCCGACGCCGCCCTGCGCGCGGTCGTCGGCGCGCCCAAGGCCGTCGAGCAGGGTGACGCCACCGCGCGCTGGCGCGAGTACGCGACCGGGCGGGTCTACTGGGGACCGAACACCGGTGGCGCGTTCGAGATCCACGGATCGATCCTGGTGAAGTACCTGGCTTCCGGCGGGCACGTGGCAAACGGACTGCCGACCAGCGACGAGCTGGTCATCGGCACCGGCAGGCAGAGCCTGCTGGCGGGCGGACGCTCGGTCGTCTACAGCGGACAGACCGGCGCGCGGCTGCTCGGCGGACCCATCCGGCAGCGCTGGCTGGCCATGGGCGCGACCTCGTCGGTCCTGCGGTTCCCGACCGGCGACGACAAGCCGACCCCGGACGGCATCGGCCGCTACAGCCACTTCCAGGGCGGCTCGATCTACCACACCGCCGCCACCGGGGCCCACGAGGTCTACGGCGCCATCCTGGCGAAGTGGCGGGCGCTGGGCTGGGAGAAGTCGGTCCTGGGCTACCCGACGAGCGGGGAGCTGGCGGGCACCGGCGGCGGGCGGTACAACCTGTTCCAGCGCGGCTCGATCCACTACATCGCGGGCACGGGCGCCTTCGAGGTGCGCGGGTCGATCTACTTGAAGTACAAGGCGATGGGCTCGGAGAAATCGGTGCTGCGCTACCCGACCACCGACGAGAAGCCCACACCCGACGGCATCGGCCGCTACAACCACTTCCAGGGCGGCTCGATCTACTACACCGGTCGCACGGGTGCGCACGAGGTGTACGGGCGGATCCGGGCGAAGTGGCAGTCGATGGGCTGGGAGCGTTCCTACCTCGGCTACCCCGTTTCCGGCGAGTACGCCGTCGCGGGGGGCCGCCGGAACAACTTCCAGGGCGGTTACATCATCTACACCTTCGCCGACCAGACCGCGCGGGCCTACCGCCGCTGACCGCTTTCCCCGCACAGCAAGGATTCCAGCACGGCGCCAGAGCGGCGGGTGGCGGCAGGAGCGACTGCCGCCACCCGCCGAGCCGACCGGGGGACCGCCGGTCGGGGCTTGTGACGTGGTTCGTCCGGCCGAGACGGGCTGGGACACCACCGCCTCGGACGGACTGGCTTTCGGGGGCCTCCCGCTGGGAGCGCTCCCAGACCAAGGTTAGCCAGATCACTCTCGTTGTGTAAACCCCTGACCCGCACAGAGTTCGCGAGAAGGTCCCACCAGCGAAACATCGGCCGACCCGAACTCCCCCTTCCGGGACCGGTTTCGGCCGGTAGAACGCGATTCGGGACCATCAGCCCTGCTGTCCGAGCCCGAAACGTTACGTTCAACAACCTTGACTGCCGTCTGTGGCCCCCGGCACACTGCTCCCACCCAGCTGGGAGCGCTCCCAGGAAGTCCAAGCACTGGTGACCCGCGACGGCCACCGGCGTCAACCCATAGGGGTAGCTGTGCGTCAACTGTTCCGGAGGGCACTGGCCCTCGGTGCCGCGGTAACGCTCTCAGGCGGCATTGCCGCTTGCGGCTCCAGCGACGAGCCGGGCGGAGAAACCCCCTCCGACGGCCCCGTCGAGCTGACCCTCGGCACGTTCACCGAGTTCGGCTACGAGGACCTGATCAAGGAGTACGAGAGCCTCAACCCGAACGTCAAGATCAAGCACAACAAGACCGGCCAGGGCGGCCCGTACCACCAGCAGCTGTTCACCAAGCTGGGCGCCGGTTCCGGCCTGGAGGACGTCGTCGCGATCGAGGAGGGCCACCTCAGCGACGTGCTGTCCAAGGCCAGCCTGTTCAACAACCTCCTGGAGATCGGCCCCGCCGACGTCAAGGCCGACCGCTGGCTGGACTGGAAGTCCGGCCAGGCCACCAAGGACGGCAAGCTCATCGGCTACGGCACCGACGTCGGCCCGCTGGCGATGTGCTACCGCAAGGACATGTTCGAGGCCGCGGGCCTGCCCAGCGACCCCGAGGGCGTCAAGCCGCTGTTCGAGACCTGGGACGCCTACTTCGCCGCGGGCGACAAGTTCATCGAGAAGAGCGACGCCGCCTGGTACGACTCCAGCGCGCAGATCTTCAACGCGATGCACAACCAGCTCCCGACCGGCTTCTTCGACACCAGCGACCAGCTGGTCATCGAGTCCAACGCCGACATCAGGAACAACTGGAACAAGGTGACCGCGGCGACCGGCCGCGGCCAGTCCGCCAAGCTGACCGCGTTCAGCAACGAGTGGAACTCCGGCTTCAAGTCCGGCGCCTTCGCCACCAAGACCTGCCCGTCGTGGATGCTGGGCGTCATCAAGGCCCAGGCCGGTGACGAGAACAAGGGCAAGTGGGCCGTGACCGACGCCTTCCCGGGCGGCGGCGGCAACTGGGGCGGCTCCTTCCTCGCCGTCCCGACCCAGAGCAAGAACCCCAAGGAGGCCGCCAAGCTGGCCGCCTGGCTGACCGCGCCCGAGCAGCAGATCAAGGCGTTCGCCAAGACCGGCAACTTCCCCAGCCAGAAGCAGGCGCAGGCCGCCCCCGAGCTGCTGGAGCCCACCAACGACTACTTCGGCGTCAAGGCGGGCGAGCTGTACGCCAAGCAGGCGCAGAAGGTCGGCAAGGCCCAGTACAAGGGCCCCGGTGACGGCCGTATCCAGGAGAACGTGACCAGCCCGGCGCTGCAGTCCGTCGAGCAGGGCACCTCCCCTGACGACGCGTGGGGCCAGGTCATCGACGGCGCCAAGAAGATCGCGAAGTAGCACATGTCGACCGACATGAAGGAGAGCCCGGCCCGCGCCCCGCGCGGGCCGGGCTTCCCGGCGCGTCCCGGCGCGCGGGAGAAGCTGGCGCGCCTGGACGTCAAGCTCTCCCCCTACCTCTACATCGCCCCGTTCTTCGTCGTCTTCGCCATCGTCGGCCTGTTCCCCCTGCTGTACACCGGATACGTCTCGCTGTTCGACTGGGAGCTGATCGAGGACGACCCGGAGTTCATCGGGCTGGAGAACTACGCCACGCTGCTGGTCGACGCGCAGTTCTGGAAAGTGCTCGTCAACACGGTCAGCATCTTCCTGCTGTCGAGCATCCCGCAGATCATCATCGCGGTGCTGATCGCCTACTTCCTGAACTCCCGCCTGCGGGCGCCCACGGTGTGGCGGGTCAGCGTCCTGCTGCCCTACGTGGCCTCCCTGGTCGCGCTCGGCATCATCTTCGCCAACCTGTTCGGCCCGCAGTTCGGTCTGGTGAACGCCATCCTGGAGACCTTCGGGATCGATCCCATCCAGTGGCAGGCCGACCGCTTCTCCAGCCACGTCGCCATCGCGGTGATGGTGAACTGGCGCTGGACGGGCTACAACGCCCTGATCATCCTCGCCGCCATGCAGGCGATCCCCAAGGACCTCTACGAGGCCGCGGTGGTCGACGGGGCGTCGTCGGTCCGCCGGTTCTTCAGCATCACCCTGCCGCTGCTGCGCCCGACGCTGATCTTCGTCGTGGTCACCTCGACCATCGGCGGCCTGCAGATCTTCACCGAGCCCAAGCTGTTCTCGGAGATGCCGGGCTCCAACAACGGCGGCGCGACCAACCAGTTCCAGACGGTGACCCTGTACATGTACCAATCCGCCTTCGAGCAGCAGGACTTCGGGTACGCCTCAGCGATCGCCTGGGTCCTGTTCGTGATCATCATCGTGATCGCGATCATCAACTTCCTGATCACCCGCAGGCTGGCCGGGACGGGGTCGCAGCGATGACGATGACTTCACCCAGGGCCACCCCGCCCGCGGCGCTGCCGACCAAGGCCCTGCGCCGGGCCGCGCGCAACGACGGGCGCTCCAACGGAGGCCGGGCGGGCTTCTGGACCTACGGGCTGCTCCTGGCCTTCGTCGCCGGGTCGGTGTTCCCGTTCTACTGGCAGTTCCTGGTCGCCTCGCGCGACTCGTCCATGCTGACCGACAAGGTCCCGCCGCTGCTGCCGGGCGGCAACTTCTTCGCCAACGCGCAGCGGGTGTTCGACTCGGTGCCGTTCTGGAAGTCCCTCGGCAACAGCCTGATCGTGGCGGGCACCGTCACCTTCAGCACGGTGCTGTTCTCCACGCTGGCCGGCTTCGCCTTCGCCAAGCTGCGGTTCAAGGGCCGCAACGGGCTGTTCCTGTTCGTCGTGGCGACCCTGGCCGTGCCGACGCAGCTGGGCATCATCCCGCTGTACATGGCGATGGCCGAGTTCGGCTGGACCGGTCAGCTGCACGCGGTCATCGTGCCCAACCTGGTGACCGCCATCGGCGTGTTCTGGATGCGCCAGTACACGATCGAAGCCGTGCCCTACGAGCTGATCGAGGCCGCCCGCGTGGACGGCTGCTCGATGCTGCGCACGTTCTGGCACGTCTGCGTCCCCGCCGTGCGGCCCGCGGCGGCGTTCCTCGGCATGTTCACCTTCATGACGTCGTGGAACGACTTCCTCTGGCCGCTGGTGGTGCTCAACGCCGACAACCCGACCGTGCAGCTGGCCCTGGAGCGCCTGCAGTCCGGCTACTACGTCGACTACTCGCTGGTGCTCGCGGGCACCACGCTGGCGACCATTCCCGTCCTGATCGTCTTCGTCCTGCTCGGCCGCCAGATCGTGGCGGGCATCATGCAGGGCGCCGTTAAGGGGTGACCGTGTCCGTACAGACCGACCCGGCCGCAGCGACCCTGCGCTTCCCGCCCGGTTTCGTCTGGGGCGCGGCGACCGCCGCGTTCCAGATCGAGGGGGCGACCACGGAGGACGGCCGATCACCGTCCATCTGGGACGTGTTCAGCGCGACGCCGGGCAAGGTGGTGGGCGGGCACACCGGTGAGCCCGCCGCCGACCACTACCACCGCATGCCGCAGGACGTGGCGCTGATGAAGGAGCTGGGCCTCGGGGCGTACCGGTTCTCCCTGTCGTGGCCGCGTGTGCGGCCGGACGGTGGCGCGGAGAACCCGGCGGGGCTGGACTTCTACGACCGCCTCGTCGACGAGCTGCTGGCCGCGGGCATCACCCCGGCGGCGACGCTGTTCCACTGGGACCTCCCGCAGGCGCTGGAGGACCAGGGCGGCTGGACGTCGCGGGAGACCGCGCTGCGCTTCGCCGACTACGCCGAGTCCGCCGTGCGCAGGCTCGGCGACCGGGTCCCGATGTGGAGCACGCTGAACGAGCCGTGGTGCGCGGCGTTCCTCGGCTACGGCAGCGGCATCCACGCGCCGGGCCGCACCGACGGCGCCGCCGCGCTCGCCGCCACCCACCACCTGATGCTCGCGCACGGGCTCGGGATGACGGTGCTGCGCGCGTTCGCTCCGCAGGCGCAGTCCGGGCTGACGGTGAACCTGTACCCGGTGTTCCCCGCCGACCCGGCATCGGAGGCCGACCGCGACGCCGCCCGCCGCGTCGACGGGCTGCAGAACCGGCTGTTCCTGGACCCGGTGCTGCGCGGTCGGTACCCGGCCGACGTCCTCGCCGACGTGGCGGGCTACGGCATGGAGACCCACATCCGCGAGGGCGACCTGGACGTCATCGGCGCGCCGGTGGACTGGGTCGGGGTCAACTTCTACCGCGACTGGTGCGTCTCGGCCGAGCCCGACGGCAGCTACGACGCCGGGTGGCCGGGCAGCGAGACGGTCAGCTTCCGCCTGCGGGGGCTGCCGCTGACCGCGTCGGGCTGGGAGGTGCGCGCGGCCGGGCTGACCGAGTGCCTGGTGCAGACCGACCTGCACTACCCGGGCGTGACCTGGTACGTCACCGAGAACGGCGCGGCCTACGAGGACGAGCTGGTCGACGGCGCCGTGGACGACGCCCAGCGGCTGGACTACCTGGAGAGCCACCTGGTGGCCGCCCACGCGGCGATCGCGGCGGGCGTGGACCTGCGCGGCTACTTCTACTGGTCGCTGCTCGACAACTTCGAGTGGGCGCAGGGCTACACCCACCGCTTCGGCATCGTGCACGTGGACTACGAGACCCAGGTCCGCACGGTGAAGCGCAGCGGGCACTGGTACTCGGCCGTGGCCAAGGCCAACGGCATCGAGGGCGCTCAGCGGTGAGCGAGGCGATCGACCGGGCCCCGGTGACCCTGGAGGAAGTGGCCAGGGCCGCCGGGGTCTCCCGGTCCACGGTGTCCCGCGTGATCAACGACCTCCCCGGCGTGAGCAAGCGCGCCCGGGAGGCGGTCGCCGTCGCCATCAGCTCCCTGCGCTACGTCCCCAACCAGGCCGCCCGCAACCTCGTCACCCGCCGCACGGACTCCATCGCCGTGGTGGTCTCGGAGAAGGGCGACCAGGTCTTCGGCGACCCGTTCTTCGCGGGCGTGCTGCGGGGCGTCTCGGCGGGCCTCGGCACCAGCGCCAAGCAGCTGGTCCTGCTCATGAGCCAGGGCGAGTCCGACCGCGACACCCTGGAGAACTACCTGTGCAGCGGCCACGTCGACGGCGCGATCGTGGTCAGCCTCCACGGCAACGACCTCCTCCCCCGCCGCCTGGTCGACGCCGGCCTCCCGGTGGTCCTCGTCGGCCGCCCCCTGGCAGGCGGCTCAGTCCCCTACGTCGACTCCGACAACCTCACCGGCGGCCTGACAGCCGCCCGCCACCTGCTCTCCCTCGGCCGCTCCCGCATCGCCACCATCGCAGGCCCCGACGACATGGCCGTCGGCATCGACCGCCTCATCGGCTGGCGCCGCGCCCTGGGCGACGCCAAACGGCCCACCAACGCCGTCGTTCACAGCCACTTCGCCATCGAAGCAGGCGCCCGAGCCATGGCCGACCTCCTCACCCACCACCCCGAAACCGACGCCGTCTTCGCCGCCGCGGACATCATCGCGGTGGGGGCCATGCAGTACCTGCGCTCACGGGGAATCCGCGTGCCCGAGGACATCGCGATCGTCGGTTTCGACGATTCAGTGCTGGCGACGATGGCCACACCGTCCCTGACCACGGTGCGGCAGCCGGTGGAGGAACTGGGACGGACCACGACGTGGCGCCTGCTGGCCCAACTGGCAGGCGAACGCCACCTACCACCGTCGATCCTGCTGCCAACGGAACTGATCCTGCGGTCGTCGGCGTAGCGACCTCTCCCCTGGCCAATCACGATCAACTGCCGGTCCCCCTCCCCCAACTCCCCCGCCGACAGCACCGGGCCGAGGACGTCGAGGGCGTAGGCGATGCCTTCGGCGCCGTCGAGCAGGCCGGGCCGGCGACGAGTCGTCCAGGGCCGCGGTGAGCACCGGGCCCGGCCGGAACTCGGCGCGGATGGAAGCGGCGTAGCCGTGGGGCAGGGAGAAGCGCCGCTCGATGACATCGATGAGCCCGCCGACCTTGTCCGGGGCCAGTTCCAGCATCGCGTTCAGCGGCAGGAACACCCAGAGCTTGAGCGCGGCGACAGCGTGGCGGTCGATGTCCACCCCGGACCGGTCGGCGGGGGCGCGGACTTCCGCCGGCAGGCGCTCGACGGCGGCGACGATGCCGGTGGCCCGCGCGGTGAACGCCGCGAGCGACTCCTCGTCGGTGGTGTGCCGGGTCAGCGGGTAGTCGCGGGCCAGCCACGGACCCAGCGCCATGCCGGCCATCTCGCGCATGGCCAGGAAGCACGACCTCGCGGCCGTCGTCGCGGCGGGCGGCCAGGTGCGGCGCCAGGCAGGCGGGCAGCTCGACCCAGGACGGCACCGTGAAGGTCGGGGCGCGCTCGTCGGGGACCAGGTCGCCGCCGGGTCCGCGCAGCGCCAGGACCCTGGCCCCCTCGTGCTCGGCCCACCGCTCGGCGAACCCGCCGTAGCGCCCGTAGAGCGGGCCGCCCGCATGGCGCAGATCGCTCAGGATGTACGGACCCGAGAATCCTTCGATCCGATCCGAGAGATCGCCGAGGAGTTCCGCGAAGTGCGCGTCATCCGTCGGGTAGATGAGCTTGCCACTGCCCGACCGCTGGGCGTATTTCGCGCTGTTCGCCAGAAGGATGCCCCGGCTCCGCAGGCGCTTGAAAGTCACCTTGGCGGCGAAGCAGTATTCGGAGACAATGCCGAGGATGGTTTCCGCGTTGTCGAGCGTTGCGGATACGTGGATCTTCCAGCCTTGCTCGGGAGTAACCGCACCCATCAGGCCTGAGCAGGCGCCATGTCCCCAGTCCGCCCACCACCCGGTTTCCGGAAGAGCGACAACCGCCTCGCAGCCACCAGAGGAATCGGCGGCCACCCGCTGTTCGTCGAAGAACAGCGGATCGGCGAAACAGAACGCCGCATACCGAAGACCCATCGTAACCCTTCCCAGGTGACCTCGCCGCCGAATTCCCTCGATCCCGGCGCAAATCCCCTTCCAGCGGGACACATCCAATCCCCCATGCCACTCCGCATCACACCAATCCGCCCTTCCGGGGTCGCCTGCCATCCGATCGTGCGGCCGCGCGAAAGGATTACCGCGGAGTAACGCTTGCATTGCGTGGTGGAATTGGACGGCGAGATCACCCGAACGCCGCGCATACCCGCGGCCACCTGGAACAATCTTCAAAGTTAGGGCCGCTCACTTCCGGGTGACGCCGTCCACTCGCGCCACCGTCAGGACCAGGCTGCGGCGCGCGAGGGCCGACATGGCACCATCTGGCGAACGCGGGGGCCGGCGCCGGAGGGAGATTTCCATGCACGACCGGACCGAGCAGGTCGACGACCTCCACCTGGTCGCCCTGCCCAGCGCCATCGGGTGCGCGGACATGTTCGTGCGTTTCTCGCTCACCGAGTGGTCCCTGCGCGACCTCCGCGACCTGGCCGCCGAGACGATCCGCGCGCTCACCGGCGCCGTCGTCGCCGCCGCCGACCCCGACGCCCCCGGCATGATGACCGCGCGCGCCCGCCTCTCCGGCGGCGACCTGGTCATCGAGATCGAGCCGCCCGCGCCGATCCCGGCCCCCGCCGTGCCCGCGGGCGCGCGGGCGGGCGTGCTGGACATCGGCGGTGGTCGGACCATGTTGTGGGCGGCGATCGCGCTGCCGTCGGGGATGTCGGCCTCGGCCGTCCCGCTGCCGCGGCGCCAGCGCAGGCCGTCCTCGCAAACCGTGCGCGGCAACCCCCCGGACGAGCCGATCGGGGCGGATGCCGAGACCATGCAGCGCATCCTGTTCGGTCTGAACGGACGACGCGAAGGCGACCAGGGGTGATACCTGCACCCCAACCGGGGCGCGTCGGCCTAAGCTGATCGGGCACGGACGTCAAGGGACCCGTCCGGGCGATCGGGAGTTGAATTGAGCATGACCGAGTCGGACGAGCGGGTCGCGCCGACCCTGGAAGAGGTGGCGCGCGTCGCGGGCGTCTCCCGTTCCACGGTGTCGCGCGTCATCAACGACATGCCCGGGGTGAGCAAACGCGCCAAGGAAGCGGTCACCGAGGCGATCGCCACCCTGAAGTACGTGCCGAACCAGGCCGCGCGCAGCCTGGTCACCAGGCGCACCAACTCCATCGCGCTGGTGGTGTCCGAACAGGGCGATCGCGTCTTCGGCGACCCGTTCTTCGCGGGCGTGCTGCGCGGGGTGTCGGCCGGGATGGCCCAGCACCGGCAGCTGGTGCTGATGATGGGCCGCACCGACCAGGACGAGGCGGTCGCCAACTACCTGTGCGGCGGGCACGTCGACGGCGCGGTGGTGGTCAGCCTGCACGGCCACGACACGCTGCCCAAACGCCTGGCGCAGGCGGGGCTGCCGGTGGTCGTCGTCGGCAGGCCGCTGGGCGACATCGTCGTGCCGTACGTGGACTCCGACAACATGTCCGGCAGCCTGCAGGCGGCCCGGCACCTGGTCGAGCTCGGCCGCAAGCGCATCGCCACCATCGCGGGCCCGGAGGACATGGCCGTCGGCATCGACCGCCTCGTCGGCTGGCGGCGCGGCATGAGCGAGGCGGGCCGCAACCCCGACCTCGTCGTGCACAGCGACTTCACCGGCGCGGGCGGCGCCGCCGCGATGGCCGAGCTGCTCGACCGCGACCCCACGATCGACGGCGTCTTCGCCGCGGCCGACATCATCGCCGTCGGCGCCCTGCAGACCCTCGCCGACCGCGGCCGCCGCGTCCCCGACGACGTCGCCGTCGTCGGCCACGACGACTCCATCCTGGCGACCTCCACCACCCCCGCGCTGACGACCGTCCGCCAGTCGGTGGAGGAGCTGGGCCGCAGCGCGACCTGGCGCCTGCAGGCCCAGCTGGCGGGCGAGTCGCACCTGCCCCCGTCGGTCCTGCTGCCCACTGAGCTGGTCGTACGGGGCTCGACCTTAATTCGAACCTAAGATTCGTCACCCCCGGTAACGTGGGCTGGGTCTCATTCCGATGGAACCAAGTGACAGCTCCACCCATCCATCCTGAGACCGCAAAGTTCTCCACCACCCCGGGGGCACCCATGGACACCGCCGAACCGCACGAACTGACCGCCCGAACCCGCGCGATGCTGCGCGCCATCGCCGCGGGCCGAGGCACCCTCCGCTGTGGCCGCGAACCCCACCTCTACATCGACGGCGTCCCTTGCTGCGACCAGTTCAGCGCCCACGCCCTCATCCACGACGGCCTGGTGGCCACTCCCCCCGGCCCCACCGGCCAGTTCGTCCCCGCCACCCTCACCCCGGCGGGCTCGGCGGCCCTGGACCTGGCGACAGCCGCCGCCTGACCACCTCCGAACCGGCCCGGCAGGATTCTGCCGGGCCGTTTGCGTGCGCTCACGCTGGGTAGGCGGATGGGGTGGGCGAGGAGGGGCGGCCGTTCGGACCCCACCCACCCGACGTCACCACGGAACCCCTACTCGCCGAACAGCTCCCCCATCCCCAGATCCGCCCCCGCCGACCCCCACCACCCCGCCACCACCCAATCCCCCACCCCCGGAACGATCACCGAAACCCCCCTCCCCCGAACCAACGGAACAACCACCCGAACAGCCTCCACCACCATCCCACCCCCACCGACCTCCTCAGCCACCCGCCGAGCGACCCCGTCATCCACCCGCACCGCGTGCACCGGCAGATCAGCCACACACCCCAGTTCCCCCGCCCCCCGCCCGAACTCCGTCAACACCACCCGCACCCCCAGATCCGCCAACACCACCACGTTGTCCGCCACAGGCCCATCCGGAACCGCCGCCGCCCCCACCGGCATCCCGAGGTCAAGCCGCGACAGCTCCACCCCGCTCGACGCGCAGACGGCCCGCACCACAGCGACCAGATCGGCATCCGCGGCCAGGTCGGCGGTCAGCTCGACGTACAACCGCCCCTTCGACCCCACCCGCTCGGCGGCCCGCGACAGCATCCACCGTCCGACGCTCACCCCCATCCCGGTCTCGGCGAGCAGGTCCGCGCACATCCCAGCCGGGATCAGGCCCCGCGTCGGGCTGTTCCAGCGCAGCACCGCGCGCTCGGAGGTCCGGACACCATCGGCCAAACCGCACACCGGCTCCAAGTCCACGTCCAGTTCGCCGTTCTCCCACGCGCCCGGCAAGGCGGCGGCGAGGCTCCAGCGCGAGGAGCGGCGGGCGACTTCGGCCGCGTCGACCAGGCCCCACTGGCGTCGGCCCCTGGCCCGCAGCTCCCGGATGGTGATGTCGGTGGCCCGCAGCAGCTCCACGGGCGGTGTGCCCGCCGCCGGGCGCACGGCGACCGCGACCGAGGCCGACACCGCGATTCCCGTGCCGTCCACATAGGTCGGTTCCGCCAGTGCGTCGTTCACCTGCGCGGCGATGCGCGGGCCTGCGTCCGCCGGGCGCAGCAGAATGGCGAACTCGTGGTCGCCGAGGCGGGCGACGACGGCGTCGGTGTCCTCCACCAGCTCGACCACCCGGGAGGCGACGGAGGTCAGCAGCCGGTCGCCCGCGTGCCTGCCGAGGCCGTCGTTGACCACGGCGAAGTCCTCCAGGGCGAGGTGCACGACGGCGAAGTCGGCGCCCGCGCCGATCGCCTCCTCCAGCCTGCTGGTGAACGCCGAGCGGTTCGGCAGGCCGGTGAGCATGTCGTGGGTGCCCTGGTAGGTGATGCGGTGTTCGAGCAGGTGCAGGTCGGAGATGTCCTCGACCATCGTGACGTGGTGGTCGGGCAGGCCGTCGGCGTCGCGCAGCAGCGACACGGCGATGCGGGTCCACACGACGTCGCCGTCGGCGCGCAGCATGCGGGTGCGCTCGCGCAGCTCGCCGCCGCTGGTGGCCAGTTCGGCGTAGCGGCCGCGCAGGTAGGTGCGGTCCTCGGGGTGCAACAGGTCCTCGAAGCGCTTGCGGAACAGGGTGCCGCGCGGGTGGCCGAGGATCTCCTCGATCGCCTCGTTGGCCCGCGCCACGCCGCCGCCGGGGTCGGTGACGAGCATGCCGAGGGCGGAGGTGTCGAACAGCTCGGTGAAGCGCGCCTCGCTGGCCGCCAGGCTGCGCACGGCGTTGTCCTTGGCCCGGTGCAGGGCGGCGTGCAGGTTCTCCTGCTCGGAGAACAGCTGTGTGCGGGCGGCCTCGGCGAACCCGGCGGCCAGCTCGCCGAGGACGTGTCCGTCCACTCCGGGCAGCTCGGCCAGCAGGCCGATGGTGGTGCCGAGGCAGTCGGGGTGGCGGAAGCCCAGGGTGACGATGCCGCGGCCGACCTCGGCGGGCTGGGCGGCCAGCCGGGCGACGAGCGCCGCGAACTCCCGCTCCACCGCGGCGCGGTCGAGCGGGACGTAGGTGATGCGGGAGACGGCGGCTGCCCATCTGGCGGGCAGCTCAGCTCGATCCACGTCGACCGTCCATCGGGCGTCCTCGTCGGCAGACCATCCGGGAGGGGTATCACTCTGCACCCGATCGGGTACCCGGCGCCACCCCCGGCGCTCATCCCGAGGCGACCGCCACACCCGCGTAGAGGTTGGACCGGGCCGCGTCGGCGGCGTCCTCCTCGCGCTCGGGTCGCCACTGCGGGGTGTACACCAGGCCGGGCTCCACGAGGTCGAATCCGGTGAGCATGCGCAGGATCTCCCCGCGCGTGCGCGGGAAGATGGGGTCCTGGCTGTTGCGGAACACCTCGACGGCGCCCGCCATGCCCGCGGGCGCGTTATCCCAGGTGAACGCCGAGAGCGCCAAGTGGCTGCCAGGGGCGAGCAGCTCGCGGTAGCGGGCCACGAGCGCCCACGGGTCGTCGTCGTCGGGGATGAACTGGACGACGCCGACCATCAGCAGGCCCAGCGGCCGGTCGAAGTCGATCAGCTCCCTGGTGCGCGGCGAGGCGACGATCCTCTCCGGGTCGCGCATGTCGGCCTGCAGGGCCGAGGCGCGCGGGTTGGACTCCAGCAGCAGTTCGCTGTGCGCGATGGCGACGGGCTCGTAGTCGACGTACAGGACGCGCGCGTCCGGGTTGGCGTCCTGGGCGATCTCGTGGACGTTGCCGACGGTCGGGATGCCGGAGCCGAGGTCGAGGAACTGGTCGATGCCCTGTTCGACCAGGTACAGCACGGCCCTGCGCAGGAAGGCGCGGTTGAGCCTGGCCATGTCCCGCGCGGGCACGACCTTGACCAGCTTGTCGGCCAGCGCCCGGTCACCGGGGAAGTTGTGCCCGCCGCCGAGCAGGTAGTCGTACACCCGCGCGGCGCTGGGAAGTTCGGTGTTGACGCCCTCGGGGACCCAGCTCGCGGTCTCGCCCACCACACACCTCAATCGCCGGGGATGATCCATAAAGCCTACTGAGACCGCCTGTCATCCATTCGGGTCATCCTTTCCGCAGTCGTCTTCTACTCAGTGTCGCCGCCGGAGGTCGCCGTCAGCCCGGCGATGTGGTCGGGGTGCACCGGGGCGTGGGTGAGGGCGCGGCCGGTCGCCGCCCGGATCGCGGCGACGACGGCGGGCGTGGCCGAGATGGTCGGCGGCTCGCCGACGCCGCGCAGCCCGTAGGGCGCGTGCGGGTCGGCGAGTTCGAGGACGTCGACGGTCATCGGCGGCATGTCCAGGATCGTCGGGATCAGGTAGTCGGTGAACGACGGGTTGCGCACCTTCCCGTCCACCACCTGGATCTCCTCCATCACCGCCAGCCCCAGCCCCTGGGCGGTGCCGCCCTGGATCTGCCCGACGACGGCCTGCGGGTTCATCGCCTTGCCGACGTCCTGCGCGCACGCCAGCTCCACCACCCGCACCAGGCCCAGTTCGGTGTCGACGTCGACGACGGCCCGGTGCGCGGCGAAGGCGTACTGCACGTGCGCGACGCCCTGCCCGGTGACCGGGTCCAGCGGGTGGGTCGGCCGGTGCCGCCACTCCACGGTGTGCTCGACGGGCCCGGTGAGCACGTCGGCCAGGTCCGCGACCGGCTCGCCGTCCACAGTGGTCAGCTTGCCGCCGTGCAGCGCCGCCGCTCCCGCCACCCTGCCCAGCACGTCGGCGCGCACCCGCTCGCACGCGGCCTTGACCGCGCCCCCGGTGACGTAGCTCTGCCGCGACGCCGAACTCGACCCCGCGCTGCCCACGGAGGTGTCGGCGGGCACCACGGTCACCTGCCGCACCCCCAGCTCGGTGCGCACGATCTGGGCCTGCAGGGTCACCAGCCCCTGGCCGACCTCGGCGGCGGCGGTGTGCACGCTGGCCACCGGCTCCCCGCCGACCATCTCCAGCCGCACGCGCGCCGTCGAGTAGTCGTCGAAGCCCTCGGAGAAGGCGACGTTCTTGATGCCGACCCCGTAGCCCACGCCGCGCACCACGCCCTCACCGCGCGTGGTGCCCGCGACACCGCCCGGCCGCTCCCTCGGGTCGTCGGCGGCGGGTGCGGGCATCGGCTTGCCGCGCACCCGGCCCAGCAGCTCGGCCACCGGGGCCGCGGAGTCGATGACCTGGCCCGTCGGCATCACCGAGCCCTCGGAGACGGCGTTGCGCACCCGGATCTCCACCGGGTCGACGCCGATGCGCTCGGCGAGGCGGTCCATCTGCGACTCGTAGGCGAAGCACGCCTGCACCGCGCCGAAACCGCGCATCGCGCCGCACGGCGGGTTGTTGGTGTACATGCCGTAGGCGTCGATGTGCGCGTTCGGCACCTCGTAGGGGCCGACGCCGAGCGTGGCGGCGTTGGCCACCACCGCGCCGGTGGACGAGGCGTAGGCGCCGCCGTCGAGCAGGATGCGGGCCTTGACGTAGACCAGCCTGCCGTCCTCGGTCGCGCCGTGCTCGTAGCGCATGCGGGCGGGATGGCGGTGCACGTGGCCGAAGAAGGACTCCTCGCGGCCGTAGACCATCTTCACCGGCTTGCCGGTGCGCAGCGCGAGCATGCTGGCGTGGACCTGCATCGACAGGTCCTCGCGCGCGCCGAACGCGCCGCCGACCCCGCCGAGGGTGATGCGCACCTTCTCCTCGGGCAGCCCGAGCGCGGCGGCGACCTGGGTCCGGTCGACGTGCAGCCACTGGGTGGCGACGAAGAGGTCGACGCCGCCGTCCTCAGCGGGCACGGCCAGACCGGACTCGGGTCCGAGGAACGCCTGGTCCTGCATGCCGACGGTGTACTCCCCGACGACCACCACCGGCGCGGTCGGCTCGACGCCGTCGGCGTAGGCGCCGTGGCGGATCGGGACGTGCCGCAGCAGGTTGGACCCGTGCTCGGCGTGCAGGGCGGTCGCGGTGAAGGCGGCCTCGGGGTCGGTGATCGGGTCGAGGACCTCGTACTCCACGCGCACGGCCGCGGCGGCCCGGCGCGCGGTCTCCGGGTGGTCGGCGGCCACGATGGCGATGGGCTCGCCCTGGTAGCGGATGAGACCATCGGAGAGCACGGGCTGGTCGGCGTGTTCGAGGCCGTAGCGGTTGCCGCCGGGCACGTCCTCGTGGGTGAGGACGACACCGGCGATCTTCACGGCCTCGGTCAGGTCCATCCGGACAATGCGGGCGTGCGGATGCGGACTGCGGACCGTGGCCCCCCAGAGCATGCCGTCGGCCCACAGGTCGGAGGAGTAGGCGAACTCCCCGCGCACCTTCAACACCCCGTCAGGGCGCACAGGACTGGTTCCCACCCCAGAATCAACGGAGGAGGCGGTCTGGGTGCTGGCGGTGCTGGCGGTGCTGGCGGTGCTGGCGGTGCTGGTCATCGGACAGACCTCCGACTGCTCTGCTGGACGTGGCGTGGCCCACCGGTCTCGCCGTACACGCGTCGTGATCGGAGGAGACCGGCTAACCTGCATTCGAGTGAACCGGACCGGGGGCCATGACTGACCTCATCATCGCGATCGCACTGTGCGTCGCGGTCGCGATCGTCTACGCGACCGCCGCGCTGATTCAGGCTGGGTACGCCCACCTGACCATTCGCGAGTGCACGCGTGTTCCGCTGTGGTGGGTGGCCCAGCTGCTCAACGTCGCGGGCGCGGGCCTGCACGTCGTCTCGCTGGGCTTCGGTCCGCTGTCGCTGATCCAGCCGCTGGGCGTGCTCACCCTGGTCATCGCCATGGTGTTCAGCGCGACCAGGGCGCGGCGGAGGATGACCCGCCTGGAGACGATCGGCCTGGTGTCCACCGTGGCCGGTCTGACGGGCCTGGCGATGCTCATCACCACCGGCGGCACCCCCGACACCCTCAGCACCGGCGAGCTGACCGGCCTGCTGCTGGGCGGCGTCGTGCTGGTCGGCCTGCTCGCGGCGAAGGGCGCCATGGCGGGCTCCTCGGCGCTGTGGGAGGCCGCGGCGGGCGGCATCGCCTACGCGATCTGCTCGGCGCTGTGCCAGACGTTCGTCGTCGGCCTGCAGACCACCGGGCTGAGCGTGCTGGTCACCCCGTTCATGCTGGTCGCGATCCTGGCCATCGGCGCCTTCGCGGTCGGCGGCACCGTGTTCACCCAGCGCTCCTACCGCGACGGCCTGGCCGCCCCGCTGGCGGTGACCAACCTGGTCAACCCGGCCAGCGCCACCGGCATCGGCGTGGTCTTCCTCGGCGAGTCCGTGGCCACCACGCCCACCGAGATCGTGCTGGCCGTCGTCTGCGGCGCGCTCGCCGCCTACGGCGTCACCTCGCTGGCCAAGGCCCGCGAGGCCGAGCCGGTCCTGCAGCGCGCCTGACACGGCCGCTACCCGATCAATCCCGCTTTGCGGGCCAGGCGCGTGCTCGCGCCCGCCAGCGCGGTGGCGATGTCGTCCTCGGCCGCCTTGCACAGCCGGTCGTCCTCGACCACCGGGTGCCCGCCGACGAACAGCGCGCTCAGCGGCGGCAGCGCCCCCAGCACCAGCGCGGCGACCGGGTCGGCGATGCCCGCGTGCTCGATGCCGGTGAGGTCCCACAGCGCCAGGTCGGCCAGCTTGCCCGGCTCGATCGAGCCGATCTCGCCCGCCCTGCCCAGGCACTGCGCCCCGCCCATGGTGGCCAGCCGCAGCGCCTGGCGGACGTCCAGGGAGCCCGCTCCGCCGCGCAGCCGGGCCAGGTAGGCGGCCTGGCGCATCTCGACGCCGAGACCGCCGTCCTCGTTGGACGCCGCGCCGTCGGCGCCGAGGCCGACCGGGGCCCCGGCCGCGATGAGGTCGGCGACCCTGGCGGTGCCCGCGCCGAGACGGGCGTTGGACGTCGGGCAGTGCGCGACCCCGGTCCGGGTGCGGCCCAGCGTCCGCACCGCGTCGTCGGCCAGGTGGATGCCGTGCGCGAGCCACACGTCCGGGCCGGTCCAGCCGGTGCGCTCGGCGTACTGCACGGGCGTGCAGCCGTACTCCTCGAGGCACTGGCGCTCTTCGTCCAGGGTCTCGGCCAGGTGGGTGTGCAGGCGCACGCCGCTCGCGCGGGCCAGCTCGGCGCAGCCGGTCATCAGCTCGGCGCTGACCGAGAACGGCGAGCACGGCCCGACGGCCACCCGGACGTCGGCCTCCGGGGCCGGGTCGTGGTAGCGCTCGATGGCCGCCTGGGTGCCCGCGATCGCGCCGTCGGTGGTCTCCACCAGCGAGTCCGGCGGCAGGCCGCCGTGGGAGATGCCGCGGTCCATCGACCCGCGCACGGCGTGCAGGCGCAGTCCGACGTCCCCGGCCGCCCGCACGACGGCGCCGAGCAGGTCGGGGCCCTCGGGGAAGATGTAGTGGTGGTCGGCCGCGGTCGTGCAGCCGGTGCGGGCGAGCCTGGCCAGGCCCGCGGTCGCGGCGGCCTGGGTGATCTCCTCGTCCAGCCCGGCCCACACCGGGTAGAGGGTGACCAGCCAGGTGAACAGGTCGGCCTGCTGCGCCAGGCCGCGCGTGGCCCACTGGTAGAGGTGGTGGTGGGTGTTGACCAGGCCGGGGGTGAGCAGGCGTCCGCGCGCGTCGATGCGCCGGTCGGCGGGCAGGTCCGGGGCCTGCCCGGGGCCGACCTGGGCGATCAGCCCGTCCTCCACCACGACGTGCCCGGTGGCGTGCTCGGTGCCTGCCGCGTCCACCGTGGCCACCGCGGCGCCGTCGATGATCAGCCGCACGGCTCAGCCCCTCGCACGGGAGGCGGCCAGCCGGACCGCTTCCATGATCTTCTCGTACCCGGTGCAGCGGCACAGGTTGCCCGCCAGCGCCTCGCGGATGTCGGCGTCGGCCGGGTCGGGGTCGCGGCGCAGCAGGTCGTGCGCGGCGACGATCAGGCCGGGCGTGCAGAAGCCGCACTGCACCGCCCCGGTCTCCAGGAACGCCTGCTGCACGCCGTCGAGCTCGTCCCCGCTCCCGAGCCCCTCGACGGTGCGCACCACCCGGTCCTGCACCTGGCCAGCGGCGACCAGGCAGGCGCACACGGCGACGTCGTCCAGGTACACCGTGCACGAGCCGCATTCGCCCTGCTCGCAAGCGTTCTTGCTGCCGGGCAGGCCCAACCGCTCGCGCAGCACGTAGAGCAGGCTCTCGCCCTCCCAGACATCGTCGGCGATCCGCTCCTCGCCGTTGACCTCGACCCTCACGCGCATCCCGGCCACCTCCCGCCCCGGTGCTCGGCCCACGCCCAGCCCAGGGTCCGCTTGCCCAGCACGCCCAGGGCGTGGCGCCGGTAGGCGGCGCTGCCCCGGACGTCATCGATCGGCCGCGCGGCGGCGGCCACCAGCTCGCCGAAGCGCCGCGCGGCGGCCTCCGGCAGGTCGGCGTCCCAGTCCAGCGACGCCGCGAACTCCTCGGCCTCGACCGCGCGCAGCGGGGTCGGCCCGGCCGAGCCGATGCCGGTCCCGACCGTGCGCGCGGAGACGTCGAGTGCCAGGCCGAAGGAGCACACCGCGATGACCATCGCGTTGCGGGTGCCGACCTTGGCGAACTGCTGGGGCCCTCGCGGCCGGGGCACGCCCACCGACACCACCAGCTCGTCCGGCGCGAGCACGGACTTCTTGGGGCCGGTGAAGAACTCCCGCGCCGCCACCTCGCGCTCGCCGGAGACCGAGGCGATGCGCACGGTGGAGCCGTCGGCCAGCAGCGGCGGGTGCGCGTCGCCCGCGGGCGAGGCCGAGCCGAGGTTCCCGCCGACGGAGCCGCGATTGCGGATCTGCGGCGACCCGACCGTGCGGGCGGCCGCGGCCAGGCCGGGCGCGCGCTCGGCCAGCTCGGTGATGATGCGCGCGTACGGCAGCGCCGCGCCGATCCGCGTCCCGCCCGCCTCATCGTCCCATGTGGACAGTTCGGGCACCGCGGACAGGTCCAGCAGCGCGGCGGGCCTGCGCTTGTCGAAGTTCAGCTCCACCATGACGTCGGTGCCGCCCGCGATGGGCACCGCGTCGGGCCGCTCGGCCTTGGCGGCCAGCGCTTCGGCGAGGGAGGTCGGCCTGAGGAAGTCCACGCTCACCACCACGCCAATCCGGGCTCGGGCGCGCCGGGCCTGCGCACGGCGCCCTCGATCAGGCCGTACGGGCGGTCGGCGGCGAAGAACACCTCGCCGGGGTTGTCCAGGCCGAAGGGTTGCAGGTCGACCAGGAAGTGGTGCCGGTTCGGCAGCGACAGCCGCACCTCGGCGATCGACGACGAGGCCTCCAGCACCTTCTGGCCCATCGCGTACAGGGTCTGCTGCAGCGAAAGGCTGTGGGTGGCGGCGAACGCGCCGATGAGCGCGGCCCGCGCCGCCGTGGCCGAGGTGCCCCAGTCGGTGGGCTCGGCGTGGCGCCACCGCGCGCTGACGGCGGTGGCGAGGATGCGGTCGGAGGTCTCCTGCAGCGTCGTGTACTCGTCGCGGTGGAAACCGTGGAACTCCGAGCCGGTGGTGTTGAGCAGCACGAGGTCGCCGACCCCGGAGACGACCCACTCCCCGTCGGCCGACGCGGAGACCGTGGTCGAGCGGGTGCCCGCCCCCTTGGCGAAGGAGTGCCCGCCGACACGGTCCCAGCTGTGCTCATCGATGTGCACCCTGGCCCGGTCGATGGTGGGCGTGGTGTCCACGAAGTGCCGGGCCAGCCGCAGCGCGAAGTCCTCGATCTGGCCGACCCCGTCGCGGGCGAAGGCGTAGACGACGTTCTTCTGCGTGTCCGTCGGCAGCACGCCCGCGTTGTCGCCGGTCAGGTGCGTGGCGGCGAGGTCGCCTGCGAGGGTGGTGGTCACCGTCAGGTCGGTCAGCCGGTGCTGCGGGCCGTCCCGGTCGACGCGCACCAGCCGCACCTCGGCCTTGCCGTACTGGTTGTCCCCGAGTTCCATCAGCTCCCCCGGTAGGTCGTGTAGCCGAACGGGCTCAGCAGCAGCGGCACGTGGTGGTGGCGGTCGTCGGCGACGCGGAACTCGATGGTCGCCGCCGGGTAGAAGGCGTCCTCGCCCAGGTAGGCGGCGATGTCGAAGACCAGCCGGTGGATGCCGGGCTCGGCGGTCCAGCCCGCGACGCGGCCGTCGGCGTCGGTCGCGCCCGCCGCGACCGGCACCCAGTCGGCGCCGGCGCGGCGCTCGTGGCGGACCGGCACCCCGACCGCAGGAGCGCCGCGCGCGGTGTCGAGGACGTGCGTGGAGAGACTCACCCGATCATCCTGTCGCCGCTTTCGCCAGGCGCAAGTCCGCGATCTTGCCCAGCTCCTCGCGGACGACCTCGCGCTCGTCGTCGATGTCGTTGCCCATGCGCGCCCGCAGGGCGTCGAGGACCTGCTCGGTGGACAGGCCGGTGGCGCAGATCAGGAACACGTGGCCGAAGCGGCGCTCGTACTCGGCGTTGCCCGCGCGCAGCCGCTCGCGCAGGGCCTCGTCACCGGTGGCGGCGGCGGACTGCTCCTGGCGCGACCAGCCCGCCTCGGTGCCCGTCCCCTCGGCGCGCTCGCCGATCCTCGGGTGCGCCGACATCGCCTCGACCAGGTCTGGCCAGGCCAGACTGTCGAAGACGGCCGCCGAGCGCGCGCGCAGGGCGTCGTCATCGGTGTAGGGCCTGCCCGCGACGAGCGCCGACGCCCACTTCTGCGAGGCGCAGCACGCCAGCAGGGCGGCTGAGGCCTCCACCCCGTCCGCGGCGTTGAACCGCGCCATGAACCCGGACATCGGCACAGTCAACACCCACACGCGCCCCTCGTGCCACAAGAACCGGAGAACGGCCGGGTCTCAGGCGCTGGGGGTGAAGACCGGGGTGACCCAGTAGTGGCTGGCGTCGTAAACCTGGTGGGGGAACTGGCCCCCGGCGCCGAAGACGCCCGGGGTGCCCCCGTGCGGGTCGTAGGAGAAGTGGAACTGGGGCATGACCGGCGCGGCCGGGTTCTCCTCCTGCTCGGTCCAGACACCTGCCTTCGCCCGGTACAACGCGCCCGCCGGAACCGTGTAGGAGACGGTGTACTCGGTGTAGGAGTCGATCAGCACCGGGGCGGGGAGGGTGAAGGTCACGACGCCGGTGGCCGGGTCCTCGGAGGCCTGCGTGCTCCTGGCGAGCAGGAACGCCTCGGGGGTCAGGTACGGGCGCACCGGGATGGGCTCCCACAGCCTGGCCTGCATGCCGGGGTGCACACCGGCTCCGGCGCTCACCCGCACGGCGGAGACGTAGCCGGGCCGGTCGGTGAAGAACCGCAGGCCCAGTTCGCGGTCGACGGTCTCCCAGTAGGCGGGCGGCTCCTCGCCGTCGTGCGCCGCGAGCGCGCACGGGCAGGCCACGGGCGGGGTCTGCCCCGTCGTCACCTTCAGGTGCAGCAGGACGTCCGCGGCCTGCCCGCCGTCATCGAGGTTGACGCGGTAGCGGATGACCATCGGGCCGACGTCCGCGGCGCCGGGGGTGAAGGTGTGACTCCAGTCCGTCTCGCCCGCGCCCGCCACGACCACGAAGCTGGTGGGGTGGTGCAGGGACAGCTCGGTGAACTTCACCCCGGAGGTGGCGGTGCCCCGGGAGTGCCCGGTGATCGTCACCGGCTGCCCGGCGACCACCTCGGTGCCGGACGGGAGGTCGCTCCAGGCGCCCACCGCGCTCTGCGCCGCCGCTGGGGGCGCCATGAGCGGTAGCAGCGCCATCGCCGCCAGCGGTACCAACCACTTTCGCATCGCCACTCCTCCGGGAACCGACCGGTGCTCCATGGCGCTGTGCGCCCACATCGGAGTCGGCTGGGAAGTTCGGAGTGTTACGACGGTGAGTGGCGGTGAGGTTACGCTGGGCGCGCGAGCACGCGCCCAGCGTCGACCCGATCAGCCGAATGAGCCGCCCTGCTCGGCCTTCTCCACCAAGGACGACGGCGGCAGGAACCGGTCGCCGTAGCGCTCGGCCAGCTCCCGTGTCCTGGCGACGAAACCGGCGAGGCCGCCCTCGTAGCCCTCGATGTACTGGATGACGCCGCCGGTCCAGGGCGGGAAGCCGATGCCGAAGATCGAGCCGATGTTGGCGTCCGGCACCGAGGTCAGCACGCCCTCGTCGAAGCACTTGACGGTTTCCAGCGCCTCGGCGAACAGCATCCGCTCGACCATGTCCTGGAAGGGGATGTCGGCCGTGCCCACCGGGAACGCGTCGGTCAGCCCCGGCCAGAGCCCGGTGCGCTTGCCCTCGTCGTCGTACTCGTAGAAGCCCGCGCCCGAGGAGCGGCCCTTGCGGTCGAACTCATCGATCATCCGGTCGATGACGGCCTCGGCCGGGTGCTCCGGCCAGTCGATGCCCTGCGCCTCGACCGCGGCCCTGGTCTCCTGCCGGATCTTGCGCGGCAGGGTCAGGGTCAGCTCGTCCAGCAGCTGCAGCGGCGGCGCGGGGTACCCGGCCTGCGAGCCCGCCTGCTCCACCGACGGCGCGGGCACGCCCTCGGCCAGCAGCGCGACGGCCTCGTTGATGAAGGTGCCGATGACCCGGCTGGTGAAGAAGCCGCGGCTGTCGTTGACGACGATCGGGGTCTTCTTGATCTGCAGCGCGTAGTCGAAGGCCTTGGCCAGCGCGACCTGCGAGGTCTGCTCGCCGACGACGATCTCCAGCAGCGGCATCTTGTCGACCGGGGAGAAGAAGTGCAGGCCGATGAAGTCCTCGCGGCGCTGCACGCCCTCGGCCAGGCCGGTGATGGGCAGCGTGGAGGTGTTGGAGCCCAGCAGCGCGTCCGGGGCGACGAGCGACTCGACCTCGCCGAAGACCTTCTTCTTCAGCTCCGGGGACTCGAACACGGCCTCGACCACCAGGTCGACGCCCGCGACGTCCTCCGCCTTGCCGGTCGGGGTGATGCGGGCCAGGACCTCGTCGGCCTTCTCCCGGGTGATCTTGCCGCGGCCGACGGCCTTGTCCAGGATCTTCGCCGAGTACGCCTTGCCCTTCTCGGCCGCCTCCAGCGTCACGTCCTTGAGCACGACCTCGATGCCGTTGCGGGCGCTGACGTAGGCGATGCCCGCGCCCATCATCCCGGCGCCGAGCACCGCGACCCGCTTGGCCTGGTGCTGGGGGATGCCGTCGGGGCGGGACAGGCCCTTGTTGATGGCCTGCAGGTCGAAGAAGAACGCCTTGGTCATGTTCTTCGAGACCTGGCCGGTGACCAGGTCCACGAAGTACTGGGTCTCGATCCTGGTCGCGGTCTCCAGGTCGACCTGCGCGCCCTCGATCGCGGCGGCGAGGATGTTGCGCGGGGCGGGCATCGGCGCGCCCTTGAGCTGCTTGCGCAGGTTCGCCGGGAAGGCGGGCAGGTTCGCGGCGAACTTCGGGTTCGACGGGGTGCCGCCGGGGATCTTGAAGCCCTTGACGTCCCAGGGCTGCACGGCCTCGGGGTTGGCCTTGATCCACGCCTTCGCGGCGGCGATCAGCTCATCGGGGGTGTCGACCAGCTCGTCCACCAGGCCCAGTTCCCTGGCCTTGGCGGGCTTGTGCCGCTGGCCCTGGAGCAGGACGTTGAGCAGCGCGGACTGGATGCCCAGCAGCCGCACGGTGCGCGCGACGCCGCCACCGCCGGGCAGCAGGCCGAGGGTGACCTCGGGCAGGCCGATCTCGCTGCCCCGCACGTCCTGGGCGACGCGGTGGTGGCAGGCCAGCGCGATCTCGTAGCCGCCGCCGAGCGCGGCGCCGTTGATGGCGGCCACGACCGGCCTGCCCAGCTGCTCCAGCCTGCGGAAGTCGGCCTTCATCGCGTTGACGCGCTCGGTGAACTCCGCGGCGTCGGCGCGGGTGGCCTTGCTCATCAGCTTGAGGTCGCCACCGGCGAAGAACGTCTTCTTGGCCGAGGTGACCACCACGCCGGTGATCGAGTCCTTCTCGGCCTCCAGGCGCTCGACCGTGGCGGTCAGCGAGGTGCGGAAGGTGTCGTTCATCGTGTTCGCGGACTGGCCGGGGTCGTCCATCGTGAGCGTGACGATGCCGTCGGCGTCGGCGTCCCAGCGGAACATGTTCTCAGTCATCTGTCCTGGCCTCAGACTCGCTCGATGATGGTCGCGACGCCCATGCCGCCGCCGATGCACAGGGTCACGAGCGCGCGGCGCTCGCCGCGGCGCTCCAGCTCGTCCAGCACGGTGCCGAGGATCATCGCGCCGGTCGCGCCGAGCGGGTGGCCCATGGCGATGGCCCCGCCGTTGACGTTGATCTTCTCGTGCGGGATGTCCAGGTCCTTCATGAACTTCAGGACCACCGCGGCGAAGGCCTCGTTCAGCTCCCAGAGGTCGATGTCGTCCTTGGTGAGCCCGGCCAGGCGCAGCGCCTTCTGCGCGGCCGGGGTCGGGCCGGTGAGCATGATGGTCGGCTCGGCGCCGGTCACCGCGGCGGAGACGACGCGTCCGCGCGGGGTCAGCCCGGCGGCCTGGCCCGCGGCCTCGGTGCCCAGCAGCACCAGGGCGGCGCCGTCGACGATGCCCGAGGAGTTCGCGGCGGTGTGCACGTGCTCGATGCGCTCGACCTGGTGGTACTTCTGCAGCGCGACGGCGTCGAAGCCGCCCATCTCGCCGATGCCGGCGAAGCTGGGCGCCAGCTTGCCCAGGCTCTCGGTCGTGGAGCCGGGGCGCATGTGCTCGTCGTGGTCGAGCAGGCTCACCCCGTTGCGGTCGCGCACCGGGACGACCGACTTGGTGAAGTAGCCGCCCTCCCAGGCGCGGGCGGCGCGGTTCTGCGACTCGACGGCGTAGGCGTCGACGTCGTCGCGGGAGAAGCCCTCGATGGTGGCGATCAGGTCGGCGCTGATGCCCTGCGGGACGAAGTGCGAGTCGTAGTTGGTCTCCGGGTCCAGGAACCACGCGCCGCCGTCGGAACCCATCGGCACCCGCGACATCGACTCGACGCCACCGGCGATGACCAGCTGGTTCCAGCCCGCGCGCACCTTCTCCGCGGCGGTGTTGACCGCTTCCAGGCCCGAGGCGCAGAAGCGGTTGAGCTGCACGCCGGCGACCGTGTCCGGCAGGCCCGCGGCGATGGCGGCGGTGCGGGAGATGACCGCGCCCTGGTCGCCGACCGGGGAGACCACGCCGAGGACGATGTCGTCGATGGTGGCCGGGTCGAGTTCGGGGTGGCGGGCCCTGAGTTCGCCGATGAGCCCGGTGACCAGGCTGATCGGCTTGACGCCGTGCAGCGACCCGTTCTTCTTGCCGCGCCCGCGCGGCGTGCGGATCGCCTCGTAGATGAAGGCTTCGGTGCTCACGCCCGACCGGTCCTCTCCTGCGGGGACTTCGCTAATGACGATTAACATTCTGGCGCAGATCCGCTGGTTGTCAACGGTGGGGGCCCACGCCTACGGTGTAACTCACGCTCACTCGGAGGTGACGGTGACCGCCGACACGACCCGGTCGGCCCGCAGGCCCCGCGACCGCAAGGCGCAGCTGGCCACCGCGGCGGCCGACCTGTTCCGCAAGCGCGGCTACCACGCGGTGGGCGTCAACGACATCGCCGCCGCGGTCGGCATCACCGGGCCGGGCATGTACCGGCACTTCCAGAACAAGCAGGCCGTGCTCGGGTACGTGCTGCTCACCGGCGTCGACCGGCTCGCGACCCGGCTCAACGGCGTGCTGGCGGGCTTCAGCGACCCGGCCTCGGGGCTGCGGCCGCTGCTGCTGGAGGCGGCCGAGACCTCCATCGAGCACCGCGACCTGACGGCGCTGTGGCGCTGGCAGGGCAGGCACCTGCACCAGGCCGACCAGAAGGAGCTGATCCGGCGGACCGGCGTGCTGCTGGCGGGCTGGCAGTCCGGCCTGCGGGCACTGCGGCCCGAGCTGTCCGACGGCGACGCGATGCTGCTGTGCTTCGCGGCGCTGAGCGTCTACGGCAGCGTCGGCGACCACCACGCCGCACCCGCGCGCGCCCGCTTCGCCGAGCTGCTGGCCGACCTGGCCGAGTCGGTGGTGCGCTGCGCGGGCGTGCCCGCCCCCGGCGGATCGGCCCGCCCGCGCCCGGCCCCGGCGGCGAGCAGGCGCGAGGAGCTGCTGTCCGCGGCCACCCGGCTGTTCCGCGACCACGGCTTCCACGCCGTGAGCATGGAGGACATCGGCGCGGCGGCGGGCATCGCGGGTCCGAGCATCTACCGCCACTTCGCGGGCAAGTCCGACATCCTGCTGGCCGCGGGCAGGCGCATGGCGGACCGCCTCGCGCTGGGCCTGGCCGACTGCACCACCGCGGCCACCTCGCCCCGCGACGCCCTGCACCGCCTTGCCCGTTCCTATGTAGACACCGTTCTGCGCTCGGACGATCTGATCGCGGTGTACGCCAACGAGATCGGCAACCTGCCCGAGCGCGACGCCAAGGAGCTGCGCAGGCTCCAGCGCGCCTACGTCGCCGAGTGGGCGCGCCTGCTGCGCGAGCAGAACCCGGCCCTTAACGACGCCGAGGCCCGCGTGGTCGTCCAGGCCGCCCTCACGGTGGTCAACGACCTGCCCCGCACCCGCGGCATCACCGACCGCCCCGGCCTCGCCGACGAGCTGACCGCCCTGGCTGTCTGCCTGCTGGACCGCTGACCGAGAACGCCGATCGCAAACGAGAACACTGTTCTTGACCGTGCCACCGCCGATGCGGCACACTCGGTGCCGTTCGAGAACAGTGTTCTCTGTTTCCGAGAGGGTGGCCCATGGACACCGACCCGTCCCGGCGCCGGGACCTGGCGGGCCGCGGCCTGATGGCCGTCAACTCCGCACTGACCTTCGCGGTCTTCGTCAACGGACTGTCCGTGATGGCGGGCGCCGACGAGGACCGGCTGATGGTCGAGGGCTGGCGAACCTTCGGCTTCCTGGTCTTCAGCGCGATGTGGGCGATGCTCGCCCACCACCCGCGCCGCTCCCCGGCCATCTGGGAACTGGTGATCTTCCACAAGGTCGCCGCCACGGTGCTCGCGCTGACCCTCTTGCACACCCAGGAAGGCCTGGTCGCGGCCGTCGCCGACTCGTGGGTCGCGCTGTCCACAATCCTCGCCTACATCCTCTGCCGAGGGTGGCGTTCGTGGCAGATTGTACGCGCACACGCGGCGGCCTGAGCGCCAGATGTAGGGTTGCGCAATGGTCACCCCACGGCAATCCGCGCGCGAGCAGATGATGCGCGACATCGTGCGTGTCGGCCGCGAACACCTCAACGAGGTGCTCCCGGCCGAGCTGTCGCTGCGAGCCGTAGCGCGCGATCTCGGCGTGGTGCCCTCGGCGCTCTACCGCTACGTGCGCGACCGTGAGGCGCTCATCACACTGCTGATCGTCGACGCCTACGACGAGCTCGCCGACGAGGTCGACGCCGCGATCGCCGCGGCCGCCCGCAAGGCCTACCGGGCCCGCCTGGAGGCCGCGGTGCTGGCCGCGCGGTCCTGGGCGATCCGCGAGCCGTCGCGGTTCGCGCTGCTCTACGGCACCCCCGTCCCCGGCTACTCCGCACCCGGCGACCTGACCTCGGGGCCCGGGACGCGGGTCGTCCTCGCGCTGGGCACCCTCGCCGAGGACGCCTGGCAGGCGGGCAAGCTCAGGAAGGTCGTCACCACGCTGCCCAGAGCCGTGCGCGCGGACATGGAGCGGCTGCGCCGGGAGTACGAGCTGGACATGCCCGCCGAGAACGTCGCCCGCGTCTACGGCCTGTGGTCAGCGGTCTTCGGCGCGATCCTGTTCGACAACTTCGGCCAGTACGGCGAGGGCTCGCTCACCGACCGAGAGGGCTTCCTGCGCGTGCACGTGGCGGGCTTGGCCGAGACCATCGGCCTGTGACGCGTCCGACCGCCCACTGAGGACACCAGTGCACCATGGTGAAAATGTCGCCCATTCGGGGGTAGCGTTCGTTACTTGGCAACAGCAAGGGTGAGGTGTCCGAACCCAGCACCGACGGGAGCGGGGCGTGGAATCGACCGAAACCCTTGTCGTCGGCGGCGGCCTCGTCGGGCTGGCCTCGGCGTGGCACCTGGCCCGCGCGGGCAGGCGGGTCACCGTCCTGGCGCCCCAGCACCCCGGCACGGCGAGCACCGCGGCGGCGGGCATGCTCACCCCGGGCTGCGAGTGGAACGGCTGGCTGCCGCGGCACTTCCTGGAGCTGCTGGTCGCCGGGCGCGACTACTACCCGGAGTTCCTCGCCGCCCTGACCGGCGGCGATGACGCCGACGGCTACCGGGTGGGCTACCGCACCACCGACTTCCTGTACCTCGACTCACGCGAGCGCGACGAGCAGATGGAGCGCCACCACGCCGCGCTGAGCGCGGCCGGGCTGGACGTCACCCACCTCGACCTGCGCGAAACCCTGCGCCACGAGCCCGGCCTCAACCTCGACCCCGTCCGGGGCTCGCTGCGCATCCGCGGCGACGCCGTCGTCGACCCGCGCGCCGTGCTCGGCGAGCTGCGCGCGCGGCTGGCCGACGTCCTCGTGCCCGACGGGGTCGCCGACATCACCGACCACGGCGACCGCTTCACCGTGCGCACGGCGGGCGGGCGCGAACTGGCCGCCGAGCGCCTCGTGCTGGCCGCCGGGGCGTGGACGCAGGAAGTGGCGGGCCTGCTGGGCGTCGACGTGCCCGTGGCGCCGATCCGGGGGCAGATCGTGGAGCTGCGCGGTGCGCCCGGCGCTGTGCGCACCGTGCTGTACATCGCCACCGGCGCGTGCGGCAGCGTCGTGGAGCGCTACCCGGGCACGTACGTGGTGGGCACCAGTGAGGAGGGGACATCGGCCACCGTGGCGAACACCCCCGCCGTCGTGGCCGCCGTGCTCTCCCGGGTGTCGTCGCTGGTGCCCGCGCTCAGCACGATGTCGATCACGGACATGTGGTCGGGGTTCCGGCCGACCACCCCCGACGAGATGCCGGTCATCGGCGCGGTCGACGGCGGGCGGATCGTGCTCGCCACCGGCCACTACCGCAACGGCGTGCTGATGGGCCCGGTGACCGGTCGGCTGGTGTGCGACCTGGTCACCGGCGCGGCGCCCGCGCTGGACCTGGACCCCTACCGCCCTGACCGGTCGTTCGGCAAGCAGTACCGCCTGGCCGCCCGCTACTGAACCCCGCACGCTGCCGAAGGAGTCGCCGGTGGAGACCCTGTTCGAGGTCGCGGAGGAATCGCTGTCCGGAGTCGCCGACGCGCTGGCCTGGCAGACGGCGGCGTTCCCCTCGGTGTGGCGGTGGACCACCGACCGGCACCTCAGCCCGCCGCGCAGGCTGGTGGCCGACTACCAGCTGCGGCACCGGGGCCTGCTGCCCGCCGAGGAGCCATCCGGGTCCGGTGTGGACAGCGGGTTCCCCAAGGCCGTCGTCGACCAGCTCACCGCGGACTGCGCCGTGCACCCGCACGGCGCGTCGATGGTGGCCGACCGGGCGCCGATCCGCCTCGTCGGCGTCCCGTCGCTGCTGTGCCCGCTGTATGTCAACGAGACCAGGGAGCTGTTCCTGCCCGGCTGGCTCGACGCCGCCGCGCTGTCGGTGCTGTTCACGCCGACCGGGGCGTTCACCGCCCCGCGCCCGGTGTGCCTGACCTGGCTGGTGCTCGACGCCGCCGTGCGCCGCGACCCGGGGCGCGAGCTGGCCACCTTCGCGTTCTTCTTCACCCGCGAGGGGACCGACCCCGGCGCGCGCTGGCACTGGCGGGCCAACACAGGCCGCGACTGACCGACCGAAACCGGGCCGTCAGTCGCGGTCCGGGACGAGGGGAGGAGGTGGAACGGATGCGCAAGGCGCTGCTGTCGGTGGCGGTCTTCGTGGGCATCGCCCGCAAGGACCGGCTCACGGCTCCGTACGTCTACTACTGATCGGCCACTAATGATCGGCGTGTGGGGCCGCCTGTCCGGGGCGGCCCCACCCCTTCTCCGCCTGGGAGGCCACCATGCCCGGTCCGCCCCCCGGCCCCGTGGGCGACCGCACCACCGGCACCCTGGCCGCCTTCACCGCCGACCCGCTGGGCTTTCTCACCGCGTGCGCGCGCGAGCACGGCGACGTCGTGTCGATCGCCTCGCGCAACGTGCTGCTGTGCGCGCCCGAGGACATCGAGCAGATGCTGGTGGACCGGACGGGCGACTTCGCCAAGACCGGCGGGCTGACCCGCGGCCGAAGGCAGGGCTTCCCCGAGGCGATGATGAACAGCGACGGCGCGGTGTGGCGGGGCAAGCGCGACCGGCTCGGCCCGGCGTTCACCCGCGACCTGGTGACCGCCGCCGCGGCGCTGGCGCGCGCCGAGGCCGCCGCGGTGGACTGGCCGCCGGGCACCGCGGTCGACCCGGCACCCGCGGTGGCGCGGGTGACCCTGCGCTCGGTGACCCGCCTGCTGTTCGGCACCGCCCTCACCGACGTCGACGTGGCCGCCGTCGGCAGGCTGGTCGCCGAGATCATGGACCTGTCGGTCTCCCCGTACGCGCTGCCCGAGTGGCTGCCCACCCCGCGCGCCCTGCGGATGCGCAGGGCGCTGCGCGGGATGGACGGCGTCGTCGCCCGGATCGGCGCGGGCTCGTCGCCGGTGCTGAGCGCGCTCGGCGGCGCGGGCGCCGCGGAACTGCGCGACGAGCTGGCGACGCTGGTCCTCTCCGGCTTCGAGACGACCAAGAACGCGGTGCTGTGGACCCTGCACCACCTGGCCACCCACCCCGAGCACGCCGAGCGGGTGGCCGAGGACGCGGGCGGGGCGTTCACCGACGCCGTCGTGCGCGAGGCGATGCGCCTGCACCCGCCCGCCTGGCTGACCAGCCGCGAAGCGCTGCGCGACGTCGAGTTCGGCGGCTACCACGTCCCAGCGGGCACCACGGTGACGGTGAGCCAGTGGGTCACCCACCGCGATCCGCGCTGGTTCCCCGACGCGGACGGCTTCCGCCCGGACCGCTGGCTCGGCCCGGCGACGCGCCCGCGCGGGTCGTACTTTCCCTTCGGCCTCGGGCCCCGCGCCTGCATCGGCGGCGCCATCGCCGTCGCCGAGGCCACGGCCGTCGTCGCCGAGCTGGGCCGCCGGTTCCACGTGCGCTCCGCCGGGCCGGTCCGCCCGCGCCCCGCGCTGTCCCTGCAGCCCGCGGGCCTGCGGCTCCTGGTCAGCGCCCGGGCGGGCACCCGAACCGGATGAGCGAGACCGGACGAGCGGGGGCGCACGAGCGGGGCCGCTGGGCCGCGCCGCTGCGGGTGCCGGAGTTCCGGGCGATCCTGGCCGCGCACGGGATCTCGCTGCTCGGCGGCGCGGTCGCGCAGGTGGCGCTGGGGGTCTTGGTCTACACCGGGACGGGTTCGCCGCTGCTGACGGCGTTGGTCTTCGCGGTGGGCCTGCTGCCCAGCCTGCTCACCGCGACGCTGGTCTCCGCGGTCGCCGACCGCTTCCCACCGCGCCGGGTGCTCGTCGGCTGCCAACTGGTCAGCGGCGTGGTGGTGGCGGCGCTGGCCGTCCCCGGGCTTCCCGCGGCCGGGGCGCTGCTGCTGGTGTTCGTGCTGGGCGCGGCCGGGTCGGTGTTCGTCGGCGTGCGGGCCGCGGTGCTGCCCGAGGTGCTCTCCGCCGAGGTGTTCCCACTCGGCCGCGGCCTGCTGCGGGTGGTCGCCAACGCCCTGCAGATCCTCGGTTACCTGCTGGGCGGCGCGGTGCTGGCGGTGTTCTCCCCGGCGACGGCGCTGCTGGTCGACGCCGCCGCGTTCGCCGTGGCGGCCCTGCTGCTGCGGCGCACGGCCGACCGACCGCCCGCGGTGGGACGCGCGGTCGGGGTGCTGCGGCGGTCGTGGTCGGGCGTGCGCGAGAGCCTGCGCGACCGCCGCCTGCGCGCTCTGCTGGCCCTGCTGTGGCTGCCGCCCGCGTGCGCCGTCGTGCCCGAGGCGGTCGCGGTCGTGTACGCGGCCGAGAACGGGATCGGGACGGCGGGCCTCGGTCTGCTGCTGACCGGCACGCTGGTCGGGGCCGTGCTCGGCGAACTCGCCGTCGGCCGGTGGCCGGGCGACTCGGCCCGGCTGGTCACGCCGATGCTGCTGCTGGTGGCGCTGCCGCTGCTCGGGTTCCTGGCCCGCCCCGGCGTGGTGGTGGCGGCACTGCTGCTCGTCGCCTCCGGCGCCGGGCTGGGCTGCGCGATCGGCGTCGACCGGCTGCTGCTGGCCGCCGTCGCGCCCGAGCTGCGCGGGCGGGTGCTCGCGATGGCGACCACGCTGCCGATCGCCGCGCAGGGCCTGGCCATCGCCGCGGCAGGGGCGCTGGCCGAGGTGCTGCCCGCGCACCTGGTGGTCGCGGCGGCGGGCGTACCGGTCCTGCTGGTGCTGGGCACGGTGGGCGGGCGCGCGGCGGCGGTGCGCTGATGCGGCTGCTGGTGACCGCCTGCCCGGCGGCGAGCCACTTCCACCCGCTGGTGCCACTGGCCAGCGCGGCACAGGCGGCGGGCCACGACGTGCTGGTGGCCGTGGGAGGCGGCTTCGCGCCGCGGGCCGCGGCGGCGGGCTTCGCCGTGCACCCGGTGGGCGGCGGGATCGACCTGATGTCGGTCCCGGGCGGACCGGGCCGCTCCGGCTGGGCGCGGATGGTCGCGCTCGCCGAGCGCACCGCTCCCGAGGTCATCGCCCTGGCCCGGCGCTGGCGGCCCGACGCGGTGCTGCGCACCCCACCGGAGTTCGCGGGCGCGCTGGCCGCCCGCGCGGTGGGCGCGGCGCTGGTGGAGCACTCCTTCGGCCTGGTGATGCCCCGCGCGCGGCTGGCCGCCGCCGAACGGGAGATCGCGGAGTTGAGCGCCGCGCACGGTGTGACCGGCGGTCTCGCCGAGCCCGACGCGCTGATCGACCTGTGCCCGCCGTCGCTGCGCCCCGCCCACCTGCCGACGGGTGTGCCGATGCGCTACGAGCCTTACGACGGGGAACCCGCCGCGGGCGGCTCCGACATCGACCTCTGCCTCACGCTCGGCACGATCCTGCCCCGGCTGGGCCGCACCGAGGTGGTGCGACCGGTCCTGGCCGCGGCCGAGTCCCTCGGTCTGCGGACCGTGGTGCTCGGCCTGGACCCGGGCGCGGCGTGGACACCGCTGTCGGGTGTGCTGGCCCGCTGCCGCGTCCTGGCCCACCACGGCGGCTCCGGCACCACGTTCAGCGCGCTGGCGGCCGGTGTTCCGCAGCTGGTGATGCCGCACATGACCGACCAGCCCGACAACGCGGCGCTGGTCGCGGGCACCGGGGTCGCGCTGGCCCCCGACGAGGTCACCGCGGCCTCCGCCCGCCGGGCTCTCGCGCACCTGCTCACGCCCGCGGCGCGCGCGGCGGCGCGCCGGGTCCGCGACGAGGTGGCCGCCCTGCCCTCGCCCGCCGCGACCGCGGCCCGCCTCTTCGGCTGACGGGTCGCGGTGTGGCAGGACCGGCCCCGGGGTGTTTGGCTGATCGCATGGAGCTGATGCCCGCCCTGGAAGCAGGCCTGACCGAGTTCGACAGCCGCGTCCGCCTGGTCCAGGACTGGGCGGCCCCCACACCCTGCGCCGAGTGGGACGTCCGCGCCCTGGTCAACCACGTGACCGCCGAACACCTGTGGGCCCCCTACCTGCTGCGCGGCGCCACCCTCCCCGAAGTCGGCGACCGCTTCGACGGCGATGTCCTCGGCGACGACCCGGTCGCCGCCTGGACCCACGCCATGACCGCCTCCCGCGCGGCCTTCCACGAGAACCGCACCCTCAGCGGCCAGGTCCACACCTCCGGCGGCCCGATCAACGCCGACGAGTACGCCTGGCAGATGACCTTCGACCTCACCATCCACTCCTGGGACCTCGCCAGGGGCGCGGGCCTCGACGAGCACCTGGACCCCGACCTGGTGATGACCGTCCACGACGAACTCGGCAAGTACTTCCCCGTCTGGTACGGCGCGATCCTCGACCACCCGGTCGCCGTTCCCGACGACGCCTCCGACCAGGACCGCCTGATCGCCGCCACCGGCCGCGACCCCGCCTAGGCCGCCGGTCGGGCGTGCGAGCGCGCTGCCCGCACCCCCACCCAGACGCCGACGGCCCCGCCGAGCACCGTTCCCACCAGGCCGAACGTCGTGAAAGCCGTCACCACGACCGCCATGAGGAACCGCAGCCAGGGCGGGCCGCCCATGTCCGGCATCGCGCTCTGGATGCTCGCGATCTCCAGCACCCCCGCACCCACCATCGCGGCGAAGGACACCGACGCCACGAACGCGAAGACGACGGTGAAGAGGGCGGGCCAGCCGGAGACCTTGGTCGCGGCCAGCGCCCAGGTCGCGAGCGCGCACCCGAGTGAGAACGCCAGTGTCGCGAAGAAGACCCCGATCCAGCCGTCCGCGCCCGCGACTTCGGGCGAGAGCGCCGCGCCGCCCAACCCGGCCAGCACCGGAAGGGCGACGTCCAGCCCGGTGTCCCATGTCCCGCCTTCGCGCTCCGTCCTCTCCGACCACGTCTCGGCGACTGGTCGCGCCACCCGCGGAAGCGGGGCATCGGCCGCGATCGCCCGCGTGTTCTGGAGCACGCCCGCGGCGGTGTACACCCGCAGCTCGCCGCCCGCGGGCCGCAGCTGCCGGATGGCGTCCTCGATAGCGTCGGCCTTGAGCCGGTGCTCGGCCAGCACCGCTCCCCCGGCGTCGCGGACAGCCCAGACCGCCCCGCTCTCGGACCTGTTGACCACTCGGCTGCTGTCCATGGCGTCTCGATTCACCCGTCGTACCCCGGTACGTCGCGCGGACCGCCCCGCCGGTTACGGGTCGAAGTGCCTGATCAGCCCGCCTCGTGCACCGAGCGGTGCAGGCTGCGGGCCCACTCGCGCAGCACCCGGTCGCGGCGCTTGGTGTCGTCGGTGAGGACGTTGGCCAGGCCGAGGCCGCGGGCCAGGTCGAGGGTGGCCTGGACGGACTCGCGGACGCCGGGGTGGGACTCGTCGGCGTCGAGGGCCTCGACGGTGAGGCGGTGGGCTTCCCGGCCGACGTGGGCCTCCAGTGGGACGACCTTGGCGCGGAGGGTGTCGTCGGAGGCGGCGGCGACCCAGAGCTGCAAGGCCGCACGGAAGAGCTTGCCCGCGTACATCTCGCCGATGGTCAGCACGACGTGCTCGGTGCGGTCGTAGCCCGGCGGCAGCGCGGGCAGGTCGGCGCGGAGCTGGGCCAGGCGCTCGTCGGTGACGTGCTCGATGGCGGCGGTGACGAGGTCCTCCCTGGTCGGGAAGTGGTGCTGGGCGGCGCCCCGGGAGACGCCCGCCCGCTCGGCCACCACCGACACCGTGCTGCCCGTCCAGCCGAGTTCGGCCAGGCAGCCGACAGCCGCGTCCAGCAGCCGCCGCCGGGTGGCCCGGCTGCGGTCCTGCTGCGGCTCAGCCACGTCTCCCCCTAGTAGGACTTCGGCAGCCCGAGCGAGAACTGCGCCACGAAGTTGAGCACCATCTCCCGGCTCACCGGGGCGATCCTGGTCAGCCGGGACGCCGCGACGAGCGCACCGAGACCGTACTCGCTGGCCAGGCCGTTGCCGCCGTGGGTCTGCACGGCGGCGTCGACGGCCTTCACCACGGCCTCGCCCGCGGCGTACTTGGCCATGTTCGCCGCCTCGCCCGCGGCCATGTCGTCGCCTGCGTCGTAGAGCGCGGCGGCCTTCTGGGTCATCAGCTTGGCCAGTTCCAGCTCGATCTTGGCGATCGCCAGCGGGTGCGAGACGGCCTGGTGGGCCCCGATGGGCTCCTTCCACACCGTGCGGGTGTTGGCGTAGTCGACGGCCTTCTCCAGCGCGAAGCGGCCCATGCCGACGGCGAACGAGGCGGCCATGATGCGCTCGGGGTTGAGGCCGGCGAACAGCTGCATGAGCGCGGCGTCCTCGGACCCGATCAGCGCGTCGGCGGGCAGCGCGACGTCGTCGAAGAACAGGGTGAACTGGCGGTCGGGACTGATGATGTCCATCGGGATGTGCTGGGCGGTGAAGCCCGGCGCGTCGGTCGGGACGACGAACAGCGCGGGCTTGAGCTTGCCCGTCTTGGCGTCCTCGGTGCGCCCGACGACCAGCACCGACTCCGACTCGTCCACGCAGGAGATGTAGACCTTGCCACCGCTGAGGACCCAGCCGCCGTCGGTGCGCCGGGCCGTCGTGGTGATCTTGTGGGAGTTGGAGCCCGCGTCGGGCTCGGTGATGGCGAAGGCCATGCGCAGCGAGCCGTCGGCGAAGCGGGGCAGGTAGCGCGACTTCTGCTCGTCGGTGCCGAAGCGGGCGATGATCGTGGCGCAGATGGCGGGCGAGACGACCATCTGCAGCAGTCCGGCCCCGGCCGCGCCCAGCTCCTCGCACACCGCCGCGAGGTCGCCGATGCCGCCACCCCCGCCGCCGTACTCCTCGGGCACGTTCACGCCGAGGTAGCCCAGCCGACCGGCCTCGTCCCACAGCTCGGTCGTGTGGCCGCCGGAGCGGGCCTTCTCGACGGTGTAGGCGTGGCCGTACTTGCGGCCCAGTTCCAGGACCGCCTTGCGCAGCGCCTGGCGTTCCTCGGACTCGGTGAAACCCGCTTCGGTGTGGGTCATGCTTCCTCCTCGCTCACGACGGCCAGCACGCGCCCGACGTCCACCTGGTCGCCCGCGCCCACGCCCAGTTCGGTGACCACGCCGTCGGTCGGCGCGTCGATCCGGTGTTCCATCTTCATCGCTTCCAGCCACAGCAGCGGCTGCCCGGCGCTGACCTCGTCCCCCTGCGCCACCGCGACCCGCACGACGGTGCCGGGCATCGGCGCGAGCAGCGAGCCGGCCGCGACCTGGTCCGCCGGGTCGGTGAACCGCCCGACACGGGTCAGCGCCACCGATCCCGAGTTGGTATCCACATAGGACACCCCAGCGTGGCGCGCGACGGTGAACCGCCGCCGGATGCCGCCGACGTCCAGCACGACCAGCTCCGGCGAGGCCGACACCAGCGCGGCGGGCCCGTCCAGCACCCCGCGCTCGACCCGGTAGCGCACCTCGTGCTCGCCCAGCGCCGAGGTGAACCGCTTGACCTGCGGCTGCGACACCACATTGCGCCACCCGCCGGGCAGGCGTCCGAGCACCTTCGCCGCGGCGCGGTTGGCCTCGGCGTCGGCCAGCGCCGCGGCCAGCGCGCACAGTTCGGCGGTGTCCTTGTCCACCAGCGGCGTCGACAGCGCCGCGAGCCCGTGCCGCTCGAAGAACGCCGTGTCGGTCTCCCCGGCCAGGAACGCCGGGTGCCGCAGGACGTTGACGAGCAGGTCCCGGTTGGTCACCACGCCGTGCAGCCGCGCCCTGGCCAGCGCCCCCGCCAGCGCCCGCGCCGCGCTCGCGCGGTCCGGGGCCCAGGCGATGACCTTCGCCAGCATCGGGTCGTAGTGCACGCCGGCGACCGAGCCCGGCTCGACCCCGGAGTCCAGCCGCAGCCCCGACTCGCCCGCCACGCCGAAGCGCGCGGTCACCCCGGGGACGGCGATGTCGTGCAGCACGCCGCTCTGCGGCCGCCAGTCCGCCGCCGGGTCCTCGGCGTAGAGCCGGACCTCGATGGCGTGGCCGCGGGTCGGCGGCGGCTCGGCGGGCAGCGCCGCGCCCTCGGCGATCGCCAGCTGCCAGCGGACCAGGTCAAGGCCGGTGACGCACTCGGTGACGGGGTGCTCGACCTGCAGGCGGGTGTTCATCTCCAGGAAGAAGAACCGGCCGGCCTCATCGGCCAGGAACTCCACCGTGCCCGCGCCCGTGTAGCCGATGGCCCGCGCGGCCGTGACCGCCGCGTCGAACAGCCCGGCCCGCATCTCGGCCGAGACCAGCGGGGACGGGGCTTCCTCCACGACCTTCTGGTGCCTGCGCTGGATCGAGCACTCCCGCTCGCCGACCGCCCACACCGTGCCGTGCGCGTCGGCCAGCACCTGCACCTCGATGTGCCTGCCGCGCTCGACGTAGGGCTCGCAGAACACGGTCGGGTCGCCGAAGGCCGAGCCCGCCTCCGAGCGCGCGGCCTCGATCGCGCCGGGCAGCTCGTCCAGGGTCCGCACGATCCGCATGCCCCGGCCGCCGCCGCCCGCCGACGCCTTGACCAGCACCGGCAGGTCGGCCTCGGTGACCTCGGCCAGCTCGGCGAGCACCGGCACACCCGCCTCGGCCATGATCCGCTTGGACTCGACCTTGGAGCCCATCGCCTCGATCGCCTCGGCGGGCGGGCCCACCCAGGTCAGCCCCGCCTCGGCGACGGCGCGGGCGAAGGCGGCGTTCTCCGAGAGGAACCCGTAGCCCGGGTGCACCGCGTCGGCCCCGGCGTCGACGGCGGCGCGCACGAGCAGGTCGGCGCGCAGGTAGGTCTCGGCGGGCGCGGCCCCCGGCAGCCGCACCGCGGTGTCGGCCTCGGTGGCGTGCGGGGCGTCGGCGTCCGGGTCGGAGAACACCGCGACGGTGCCCAGGCCGAGGTCGCGGGCGGTGCGGAAGACGCGGCGGGCGATCTCACCGCGGTTGGCGACCAGCACGGACGTGATCATCTTGGGGGCGCTCATCGCGGTCCTCACATCCGGAAGACGCCGAAGCCCTCGGCGCCCTTGATCGGTCCGCTGTGGATGGCCGAGAGGCTCAACCCCAGCACGGTGCGGGTGTCGCGCGGGTCGATGATGCCGTCGTCGTAGAGCATCCCGGACAGGAACATCGGCAGCGACTCAGCCTCGATCTGGCCCTCGACCATCGCGCGCATGGCCGCGTCGTGCTCCTCGTTGTAGGGCTGGCCCGCGCGCTCGGCGTTCTGCCGCATGACGATCGACAGCACGCCGGCCAGCTGCGCGGGCCCCATGACCGCGGACTTCGCGCTGGGCCAGGCGAACAGGAAGCGCGGGTCGTAGGCCCGCCCGCACATGCCGTAGTGGCCCGCGCCGTAGGAGGCTCCCATGAGGACGGACAGGTGCGGAACGGTCGAGTTCGACACCGCGTTGATCATCATGGCGCCGTGCTTGATGATGCCGCTCTGCTCGTAGTCCTTGCCGACCATGTATCCGGTGGTGTTGTGCAGGAAGATCAGCGGCGTGTCGGTCTGGTTGGCCAGCTGGATGAACTGGGTGGCCTTCTGCGACTCCTCGCCGAAGAGCACGCCGCGCGCGTTGGCCAGGATGCCGACCGGGTAGCCGTGCACGCTCGCCCACCCGGTGACCAGGCTGCTGCCGTAGAGGGGCTTGAACTCGTCGAAGTCCGAGCCGTCCACGACGCGGGCGATGACCTCGCGCGGGTCGAAGGGCACCTTGAGGTCGGTGGGCACGATGCCGAGCAGGTCATCGGGGTCGTGCACCGGCTCGGCGTAGTCGGCGGCGGGCTCGGGGCCCAGCTTGCGCCAGTTGAGCCGGGCGATGACGCGGCGGCCGACGCGGATGGCGTCCTGCTCGTCGGCGGCGAGGTAGTCGGCGAGGCCGGAGACGCGCGCGTGCATCTCCGCGCCGCCGAGGGACTCGTCGTCGGACTCCTCGCCGGTGGCCATCTTCACCAGCGGCGGGCCGCCGAGGAACACCTTCGCCCGCTCCTTGACCATGACCACGTAGTCGGACATGCCCGGCAGGTAGGCGCCGCCCGCGGTGGAGTTGCCGAACACCAGCGCCACGGTCGGAACCTTGCGCTGCGAAGCCCGCGTGAGATCCCGGAAGGTGCGCCCCCCGGGGATGAATATCTCCTTCTGGGTCGGCAGGTCCGCGCCGCCGGACTCGACCAGATTGATGGTGGGCAGCCGGTTCTGGGCGGCGATGTCGGCGGCGCGGAAGCCCTTGCGCATGCCCCACGGGTTGATCGCGCCGCCCTTGACGGTCGGGTCGCTGGCGTTGACCAGGCACTCGACGCCCTCCACGACGCCGATGCCGGTGACCAGGCTGCCGCCGACCTGGTAGTCGCTGCCCCACGCGGCCAGCGGGGACAGCTCCAGGAACGGCGAGTCCTCGTCCAGCAGCAGTTCGACGCGCTCGCGGGCGAGCAGCTTGCCCCGGTCGCGGTGGCGGGTCACGTACTTCTCCCCGCCGCCCGCGACGGCCTTGGCCTGCTCGGCGCGCAGCTCGGCCAGCTTGGCGAGCATCGCCTCGGCGTTGGCCTTGAAGTCGTCGCCGCCGGTGTCGGCGCTCGTGCGCAGGACGGTCATGCCGTGTACCCCAATCGCTTCGCGGCGAGTCCGGTCATGATCTCGCTGGTGCCGCCGCCGATGCCGAGGATGCGCAGATCCCGGTAGTGGCGCTCCACTTCGGACTCCCGCATGTACCCCATGCCGCCGTGCAGCTGCACGGCCTGGTTCACCACCCACTCCCCCGCTTCCACGGCGGTGTTCTTGGCGAAGCACACCTCGGCGATGACGTCCTCGCCGTCGAGGTGGCGCAGCGCGACGTGCCGGGTGTAGGCGCGGGCGACGTCGACGCGGCGGGCCATCTCGGTGAGGGTGTTCTGCACGGCCTGGCGCGAGATCAGCGGCCTGCCGAAGGTCTCCCGCGCGCGGCACCACGCGAGCGTGAGGTCCAGCGCCCGCTGGGCGTGCGCGTAGGCCTGCACCGCGAGCGTGATCCGCTCGGCGACGAAGTTGACCGCGATCTGGACGAACCCGGTGTCCGCCTGGCCGACGAGGTTGGCCTTGGGGACGCGGCAGTCGGTGAAGGACAGCTCGGCGGTGTCCGAGCAGTGCCACCCCATCTTCTCCAGCCTGCGGCTGACGGCGAACCCCGGCGTGCCCTTCTCCACGACGAGCAGGGAGATGCCGTGCGCGCCCGGCCCGCCCGTGCGGACGGCGGTGGTGACGAAGTCGGCGCGCGCACCGGAGGTGATGAAGGTCTTGGCGCCGTTGACGACGTAGTGGTCGCCGTCGTCCTTGGCGGTGGTGCGGATGTTGGCGACGTCGGACCCGCCGTCGGGCTCGGTGATGGCGAGCGCCCCGATCAGCTCACCGTCGAGGGTCGGCCTCACCCACGTGGCGACCTGCGCCGCGGCACCCGCCGCCGCGATGTGGGGCACGGCGATGCCACAGGTCAGCAGCCCGGCGATCAGCCCGCCGGACGCGCCCGCGTAGTGCATCTCCTCCACGACGACCATGGCGTCGATGAGGTCCCCGCCCCCGCCCCCGACCTCTTCCGGAAAGGCGACCCCGAGCAGCCCGGCCCGCCCCGCCGTGCGGTGCAACTCCCGGGGAAGCTCGCCGTCGCGCTCCCACTGGTCGAGGTGGGGCAGGACCTCGCGCTCCATGAACGCGCGGACGGTGCCGCGCAGCTCCTTGCGCTCGAAGGGTTTCACAGCAGCGCCTCCGGGACGTGGACGTGCCTGCTCCGCAGCCATTCCCCGAGCCCCTTGGCCTGGGGGTCGAAGCGGGTGGAGGCCGCGACGCCTTGGCCGAGGATGCCCTCGATGACGAAGTTGAGGGCGTTGAGGTGGGGGAACTCGTGGCGGTGGACGGTGAGCGGCCGGGTTTCGGGGAGCAGTTCCTTCAGCCGCTCGACGGTCAGGAAGTCGCTGAGCCAGGGGTAGGCCCGCTGCTCGCGCACCCACACACCGAGATTGGCGTCCCCGCCCTTGTCCCCGGACCGGGCACCGACTATCCGGCCGAGGTGGACGGTTCGGTGCGGACCGGTCGACGGCGTGGCGGGCGCTGGGTGGAATCCGGGTGGGGGGTGTGAAGCGGCGGTTGTCTCGGCGGGCCAGGGGATGTCTTCGCGCGTGCCGTCGTGGTGGACGGCGGTGTGCGGGACCTCGGCTCGGTCCACGTACTCGGGGCGGTAGACGCCGACCGGGGTGCCGTCGGCGGGAGGGGCGGTGAGGGTGAAGCCGGGGTAGGAGGCCAGCGCGAGTTCCACGGCCGCGCGGGAGAAAGCCTTGGCGCGCGCCGGGTCCGGAGTCCGGACGACAGCGTGGAGGAAAGCGCTTGCGGTCTCCTCCGTGTCGGCGTTCTCATGGTCGGTGCGGGCCAGGGTCCAGGTCACGTCGTCGCCGAGTTGGGACTGGAGAAGGGCCGCTTTGGGCTCAATGTCGAGGCCGGTGAGGACGAAGGTGGCGCTGTTGCGGAAGCCGTCGAGGGTGTTGACGCAGACCTTCACCGTCGGGGGCGGCGGGGTGCCGCGCACGTCGGAGATCCGGACGCGGTCGGGGCCGTCGGGGGTCAGGGTGATGGTGTCGAAGCGGGTGGTGACGTCCGGGCCCAGGTAGTGGGTGCCCTGGATCTCGTACAGCAGCTGCGCTGTCACCGTCTCCACGGTCACCGCTCCGCCCGTGCCCGCGTGCTTGGTGATGACCGACGACCCGTCCGCCGCGATCTCGGCGATCGGGAAGCCCGCGTGCGCCAGGTCGGGGATCTCGGTGAAGAAGGAGTAGTTGCCGCCGGTCGCCTGCGTGCCGCACTCGATGACGTGGCCCGCGACGGTCGCGCCCGCCAGGGCGTCGTAGTCCGACGGGGTCCAGCCGTAGTGGGCCGCCGCCGCGCCGACCACGAGGGACGCGTCGGTCACCCGGCCCGTGACGACAACATCCGCGCCGCCGCGCAGGCACGCCGCGATGCCCCACGCCCCGAGGTAGGCGTTCGCCGTCAGCGCGCCGGTCAAGCCGAGTTCGCCCGCGCGCGGCAGCAGGTCGTCACCCTCCACGTGGGCCACTCGGCCGCCGAGGGCGCGCACGGCCTCCGCCAGGCCGGCCGGGTTCAGCCCGCCCGCGTTGACGACGATCTTGACCCCGCGCTCCAGCGCCGTGCCCAGGCATTCCTGGGCCTGCTTGAGGAAGGTGCGCGCGTAGCCGCCGCTCGGGTCCTTCAGCTTCTGCCGACCGAGGATGAGCATGGTCAGCTCGGCCAGGTAGTCCCCGGTCAGCACGTCGATCTCGCCGCCGTCGAGCATCTCGCGCATGGCCGAGAGGCGGTCGCCGTAGAAGCCGGAGATGTTGCCGACGCGGATCACTCGGCCCGGCCTCCCCCGGGCGGGCCCGCGAAGGCCTGGGCGATGCCGAGCCAGTGGTCGGCCTCCGCGCCGACGGCGACCAGGCCGGTGTTCGCGCGGTGCGCGCGCTGGGTGACCAGCAGGCAGAAGTCGAACGCGGCGCCGGTGACCCGCTGCGCCGCCTCCTCCGGTCCCCAGGTCCACAGTTCGCCGTCGGGCCCGGTCAGCTCGACCCGGAACGGCGCGGCCGGGGCGGGCAGGCCGCGGATCGCGTAGGCGAAGTCCCGGGTGCGCACGCCGAGGTGTGCGACGTGCTTGAGCCGCGGGGACGGCTCGCGCGTGATGCCGAGGGCGTCGGCGATGTCGGTGCCGTGCGCCCAGGTCTCCATGATCCGGGCGGTGGCCATCGACGCCGGGCTCATCGGCGGGCCGAACCACGGCAGCCGGGCGCCCGCGGGCGCGGCGGCCAGCGCGGCGGCCAAGGCCTCGCGGGTGCCGCGCCAGTGCGCGAGCAGGTCGGGGCGGGTCGCGCCGTGGGCCGCGGCGTCGTCGACGACCCGGTTGGGGTCGGGGGCCGAGGTGAAGGCCGAGGTGACCGCGGCGGTGAAGGCGGCCGGGTCGGCGGTGGCGAGCAGGGCCTGTTCGTCGGCCCAGGCCAGGTGCGCGATCTGGTGGGCGACGGTCCAGCCCGCCGCGGGGGTGGGCGCGGCCCAGCCCCGCGCGTCGAGGTCGGCGACCCAGGAGTCCACCAGGTCGCCCTCGGCGCGCAGGTCGGCGAGCAGCGCGGTCAGGTCGATCACGGGTCCACCGTGGCACGCGGCGGACCCGATTTCAAGCATGCGCGCTTGATTGTTTCTAGCGGACCACCCGGTAGTGGTGGAACACGATGCCGGAGGCGAAGGTGCGCGTCTCCAGCAGTTCCAGGTCCGAGCGGCTCCCGGCGTGGGCGAAGTACGGCGTGCCGCCGCCCACCAGCACCGGGAAGATCCTGATCCGGTACTCATCGATGAGGTGGGCCACCTGTGCGGCGAGGTCGGCGCCGCCGATGGCGATGGTGCCCTCGCCCGGCTCGGCCCGCAGCCGCTCGATCTCCTCGACCGGACCGCCGGAGGCCAGGCGGGCGTTGCCGCGCACCGCCGAGAGCGTGCGGGAGAACACCACCTTCGGCAGCGGGTTCCAGAGACCGGCCCACTCCCGCTGCGCCTCGTCCAGCTCGGGCGCGTCCTCCCAGTACAGCATCGACTCGTAGAGCCGACGCCCCAGCAGGTGGACGCCGACGCCCTTGATCTCCTCGATGGAGAAGCCGAACACCTCCGGGTCGGGCGCGGTCCAGTCGAAGCGGCCGTCGGGGCCGATGGTGTAGCCGTCCAGGGACATGCCCATCGAGTACGTCACTCTGCGCATCGGGCGAGTATGCGGCCACGCACCGACGATCTGCGGCAGCCGTCGCCGCCGCCCTCGACCCGGTCACCGTCGCCGTGGCCACCCCTGCGGGTCTGACACGGCACGGGGCGGGAGCACCTGCTCCCGCCCCGTCCGCTCGTCCCGTCAGTTGTCGAAGAGGGTGATGGGGAACAGGAAGCCCCCGGCGACGACGAAAGCGGTGGTGATCAGCACCGATCCCCAGTAGCCGATGCGGTCGAGAGCGCCGTACATGTAGATCTTGCCGCCCTCGCCGCGGTAGTTGTCCTTCTTCCCCGCCCAGCTCAGCCAGACGACGATGACCCCCGCGATCCCCAGCGCGACCATCCCCCACTGCACACCGCGCGACTCCGACACCCGGAAGACGAGCACGGAGGCGATCATCGCGAGGTTGCCGACCACGAGCCTCAGCGCGAAGGCGGGCGTCCACTCCCAGAACCGCCGCCTGCCGGTGCCGTATCGCGTCGTCATGCTCGACTACTCCCCATAGGTGAAGCCGCGCTCCTGGGTCGCGCGGCGCTCGTCTTCGGAACCCCTCGGGTTCGCCGTGCGGTCGTAGGCGGTCTCGCTGATGTTCTCCGCCGCCGCCATCGGAAGGTTTTCGAGGGTACCCCGGAAGATCGCGGTGCCCCGGTCGGTGGTGCCGCCCAGCCCCAGATAGCCCAGACCGGTGCTGACGGTGCGCTGCGCCAGCGCCTGTTCGCCGGTCGCCGTGGTGCCGAAGACGTTCTGGTTGGACACGGTCCCCTGGTTCACGAAGTTGTCCATCTGGCGGCGGGCGGTGGCCAGCTCGTTGGTGGCGTCGGCGATCCGGGCGGCATCCCCCGCCTGGGTGGCGTTGTCGAGGTTGCGCTGGGCGTCGCGGACGGCGTCCACGCGCCGCTCCAGCCGGGCGATGTCGCCGGGATCGGAGCCCGCCAGGAACTTGAAGGCCGGATTGCGCTTGAGCACCTTGCCCACGACCTTGGCGTCGCCGAGCTTGTGCATGCGCTGCACCACCCCGCGCAGCGGCCCGGAGCGCAGGGCCTTGAGGATGTCCTCCAGCTTGGTGAAGATCGGCTTGAGCTTGTGCAGCAGGTTGGCGACCTTGGTGCCCAGCCGGGTGCCGGTGACCGCGACCTGCGCGGTCGTCAGACCGGTCGCCGCGCCGACGGACGCGCCGAAGGTGATCCACGAGGCGGCCAGCGCGGCCAGCCACTCGATGATCAAGCCGATGACCAGCTCGGTCAGGATGTCGATGACGGTCTCGACGAACAGGTCGAACAGGTCGGCGGCGAGTTCCAGGTTCTCCTTGAGGTTGCGGAGATCCCCGGCGAGGGCCTGCACGCCCTCGGCGAACTCCGACATCTCCGCGCGGAAGGCGTCACCGGCCTCGCCGGACCACACCGGCCCGGTCGCCTCGGCCCTGGCCCGCTCGTGCTCGGCGACCCCCTCGACCCACTGCGCGACCTGCTCCCACCCCTTGCCGGTGCTGCGCATCTGCTCGGGGTCGCCGACCGCGGGCTCCACGATGAACTCGATCAGCGGGCTGATCACGATGCCGATGAGGAAGCCGAGGCCGTTGTCGACAAAGGCCTGCCCGGGGCTGGTCACCCAGTTCAGCTGCTCGGCGCGGGCGTTGATCAGGGCGAAGGTCGCTTCCGGCGGGCTTCCCGGATCGGCCAGCTTGTCCCCGCTGAAGGCGACCTTGGCCAGTGAGCTGCCGTAGCTCGCGTGCTGCTCGAAGTAGCCCGCCTGGTCGCCCGCGCCGTTGACGGAGCCGATCGAGCCCGGGCCGCCCATCCCCTCGGCCAGCCCGTCGAAGTTGCCCGCGTTGCCCTCGTCGGTGCCGGTGTAGGCCGCCGCCGTGTCGGTGATCGCCTGCGACACCACATCCAGGTAGTCGCCCGCCTGCTTGGCCAGGTCGCGGCACTCTTCGAGGTTGTTGAAGTACGCCATCGCCAGGAACTCGCCGATGGGTCCGAAGCACTCGTCGCTGACCCTGGCCTGCTCAACTAGGCCCGCCAATGCGCCGAAGTTCTCCGCCGTTCCCGTCGTGCCGCGGCTGTAGGCCAGCAGCCCGTCAGGCTGGATCTCCACTGAGGTCATGCTTCCCCCCGTCGAACAGAATGACCCGTTAGGCGCACGGCGGCCGCCGTCGGTTCCCCGCACCAGCCCGGCCGAACCGTTCCCCCACTCGGCGGATAGTAGCGCTCAGCCGCGCAGGTCGCCCCGGGTTCGCTGCCAGTCGGAGACGGTGTCCAGGCCCGCGGCCAGTTCCTCGCCGAACACCGCGGCGCGGTGGTCGACCACGGCGTCGCCGAGGGCGGCGCGGGCGAGCTTGGACTCGGTCAGCAGGGTCAGCGCCTCCCACGGGGTGCGGGCCAGCTCGCCGACGACGCGGCCCTCCTGGGGCAGCGGCAGCCGCTCGCGCACACCGGCGACCCCGGCCCCGAGCAGGGCGGCGACGACCAGGTGCGGCTGGGCGTCGGCCCCGGCGAAGCGGGCCTCCAGGCGCAGGGAGCGACCGCTGCCCGCCAGCCGGACCGCAGCGGTGCGGTCGTCGCAGCCCCAGCGCAGCTCGCGCGGGGAGAACGGGGCGGTGCGCAGCCGGACGTAGGAGTTCCAGGTGGGCGCCCAGACCGCGGTGAGGTCGGCGGCGGCGCGCAGCACGCCCGCCAGGAAGTGGCCGAACAGCGCCGAGGGCTCCCCCGGCGACGCGCCCGCGGTCAGCGCGGCGCCCTCGGGGTCGGCGAGGGACAGGTGGACGTGGCAGGAACCGCCCGTTCCGGACGATTCGGCGGCCAGGTACCCGGCTCGCACGCCGTGCTCGGCGGCGGCGCGGCGGACGGCCGCCTGGTGCAGCATCGCGTCGTCGCAGGCGGCGACGGCGTCGCGGTGGCGCAGGACGATCTCGTACTGCCCGGGGTGGACCTCCCCGCGCGCGGACTCCGCGCCCAGGCCCAGCGCGGCGACGGCGGCGTGCACGTCCGACAGCAGCCCCCGCATCGGCGCGAGCGCCGCGACCGCGTAGTCCAGCCCCTGGGAGACCAGCGGCGTGCCGTCGGGCCGGGTGAAGGTGACCTCGTGCTCGATGCCCACCGACGGCACCAGCCCCAGCTGCTCGGCGTCGGCGAGCCGCTCGCGCAGCGCGGTGCGCGGCGCCTCGGCCACCGGCCTGCCGTCGGGCCACTCGACGTCGCACACGACCTGCCAGACGCCGGGCTCCAGCGGGGACAGGGTGGCCAGGTCGGGCTTGAGCACCAGGTCGCCGTAGCCGCCGAGGAACTGGTCGACGGCGGGGGCGTTGATCGGGTCGCGGGCGGGGTTCCAGCCGAAGACGTAGGAGCACAGCCCGTACCCGCTCGCCAGGACGGTGTCGACGAAGAAGTCCGCGGCCAGCTCGACGGCGGCGAAGCGGGCGTGCGGGTCCGGCGCCAGGCACACCACCCGCCGCACCTCACCCGCCGAGACCGCGGCGCGCAGCATCGCCGACTGGGTCACCGCCGCCTTCGCGCGGGCGGCCAGCGTGCGCGGCCCGACCGGCCGCCGGTGGTCGATCACCACGCACCGCCGGAGTCCGGCCCGGCGAGCGGGTTGCGGGCGCGGCCGTGGCGCACGTCGAACTCGTCGTCGCGCTCGACCTTGTCGAAGCCCTGGCCCGCCAGGTGCTCGCGGTTGAGGGTGACCCGCTCGACGTCGGGGGCGAACAGCCCGCACGCGTCGAACCGGGCCGCCGTCTCGGGGTGGGTGTCGCGGTAGGCGCCGACGATCTCGCGCACCCGCGCCCACAGCCGCGGCCTGGCGTAGTCCAGCTCGGCGTCGGCGATCTCGGCGAGGAACCGCAGCTGCCCGGCGAACACCGAGCTGAACAGCGACTGGACCAGCAGGTGCGCGGGCCAGCGCAGCATGTCGGCCTTGGCGTCGGCGCCGAGCAGCGCGTAGGCGGGCAGCTCCTCGTCCAGCAGGTCGACGCCCTGGGCGAAGTCCTTGATGGCCACCCGCAGCGGCACGCCGTCGGCGTCGGTGACGAGGATGAGGTTCTGGCCGTGCGGGCAGAACCCGACGCCGTGCTCCAGCAGCCAGTGCAGCAGCGGGGTGAGCAGCAGGTCCAGCACCCGGCCCAGCCAGGCGTCGGGGTCCATCCCGGACGTGCGGACCAGGCGCGCGAGCACCGAGCCGTCCTCGCCGCGGTAGGGCAGCGCGGCGAAGGAGACGGCCCGCTCGCCCGGTGCGAGCTGAGCGCGGATCGGGTCGCGCCAGAGCGCGCCCAGGGTCTCGTGGAAGCGGTAGGGCAGTTCGTCGATGGCGCCGAAGAGCGGGTGGCGCACGGAGACGCTGGCGACCTCGCCGAGCAGGTCGAAGCGGTAGCGCTCGCGCAGCAGCTCGTCACCGGCGTGCACGGTGCGCAGCCAGGTCGTGACCTGCGGGGCGGCGAGCGTGGCCGCCGAGGCCAGGCCGCGGTAGACCAGCGTGTTGCGCACCGACACCGCGGTCTTAACGTCGCGCCGGGTGGGGTGGCTTGCGTTGGCGAGTGTCCGGATGGTCTGGTGTGGACGGTAGTGGTCGCCGCTCTCGCCGACCGGGATGACGACGCCGGTGGCCAGCTCGGCGGCGTAGAGCGTGCCGAGGATCTCGTCCAGCTGCCAGGGGTGCACGGGCACCAGGGTGAAGTCGCCGGGGTCGTCCAGGCGCGAGCGGAACTCGGCGAGCCGCCCGCCCAGCTCCTCGGCGAGCAGGGACTCCTCGGTGAGGTCGTCGGTGCAGCGGAAGGCGGCGTGCTCGCGGCGCACGGCCACCCACGGCAGCGCGAACGTCGTGCCCGCCTCGGGGGCGTAGCGCGCGCGGTCGGCGCCGGAGAAACCCACCCTGCCCTTGTTGAGGACCAGGCGCGGGTGACCGGTCAGCTTGCCGTCCGCGGTGTCGTAGTCCATTTCGGACAGCTCGGCGGCCGAGGGCGCCGCGGCGATCCGGGTGGCCTCGTTGGCGACGGTGGCGGTCAGCTCGGCGAGGACGTCGGCCAGGCGCAGGCCGGTCAGGCCCAGTTCGGCGCGGGCGTCCACGACGAGCGCGCGCGGGTCGTCGGCGGGCTGGCCGTCGCGCAGCGCCGTCCCCTCGCGCACCGCCCAGGACTCGAACGCGCCGCGCCGGGCGGCGAAGCGGTACTCCGCGCCACTGGTCAGCGCGAGCCGCCAGTCCTGGAAGCCCGCCGGGTCGGCTTCGCCGACGGGCTCGGGCCGCAGCATCCCCTCGTAGCTCAGCTCGCCCAGCATCTTGTGCACCACCGCCGCGCCCGCGACCGCCCACGCCTCGCCCACTAGTGCGCCTCCCCTGTTTCCGTTCCAAGCGTGTCCAGTCCGAACGTGGTGAACGCCGTGCGGGCGGGCAGCCGGTAGACCTCGCGCCCGCACACAGCGTTGAGGATGGTCGCCGCGCGCCACGCCGCCAGGCCCAGGTCCGGCGCGCCCACGCCGTGGGTGTGGCGCTCGGCGTTCTGCACGTACACCGCGCCGGTCACCGCCGGGTCCAGCCGCACGCGGTAGTCGGCGTCGACCTGGATGCGGCCGTCGCCGTCGCGCACCGGCAGGTCGCCGAGCAGCGGCCCCAGGTCGGGTTCGGCGTAGCCGGTCGCGCACACGACCGCGTCGGTGCGCACGGTCGCCGTCGTGCCCTGCTGGGTGTGCCGCAGGTCCAGCTCGATGCCCGGCCGCGCCCCGACCACCTCGACGCCGGGGGTCAGCCGCACGTCGGGCCAGCCGCCGCCGATGCTCCGCTGGTACAGCTCGTCGTGGATCGCGGCGATGGTGTCGGCGTCGATGCCCTTGTAGAGCTGCCACTGCTCGGGCACCAGCCGGTCGCGCACCCGCTGGTCGAGGCCGTGGAAGTAGCGGGTGTAGTCGGGGGTGAACTGCTCCAGCCCGAGCTTGGAGTACTCCATGGGCGCGAAGGCGGGCGTGCGGGCGAGCCAGCGCAGCCGCCCGACCCCGCGGCGCAGCAGGTCCAGCACGACCTCCGCGCCGGACTGCCCCGACCCGACGACGGTGACCTCCCCCGCGGTGAGCAGCTTGTCGCGCTCGGCCAGGTAGTCGGCGGAGTGCACGGCCAGCGTGCGCAGCGGCGCGGGCACGACCGGCTCGGTGCCGACGCCGAGCACCAGGTTCCTGGCCGACACCGGACCGCCCGGCAGCGCCAGCTCGAAGGCCGCGCCGTCCCAGCGCACCGAGGACACCTCGGCCCCGAACCGGCACGACGGCAGCCGCTCGCTGGCCCAGCGGCAGTAGTCGTCGTACTCGGCGCGCGGGATGTGGAAGCGCTCGGCGAAGTAGAACGGGAACAGCCGGTCGCGGTCGCGCAGGTAGGACAGGAACGACAGCGGGTGCGCGGGCTCGACCAGGGTGACCAGGTCGGCCAGGAACGGCACCTGCAGCGTCGCGCCGTCGATGAGCAGGCCGGGGTGCCAGCGGAACTCGGCCCGGCGCTCGAAGAACGCCGTGCGCAGGCCGGGCACCGGGTCGGCGAGCGCGGCCAGCGACAGGTTGAACGGGCCGACGCCGACCCCGGCCAGGTCCAGCGTCATCGCGCCGCCTTGGCGACGAGGTCCAGCAGCGGCAGGTAGTCCGCGGCGGTGGTGTGCGGGTGCAGCAGGGTCAGCTTGAGCCACAGTCCGCCGAGGCGGGCGCGGCCGAGCACGGCGCGGCCCTCGTCCAGCAGCCGCCTGCGCAGCGCGGCGACGTCGCACTCGCCCGTGGGCCGGAAGACCACGGTCGAGAGCTCCGGCCGCGCCCACAGCTCCAGCTCGGGGTTGGCCTCCACGGCGTCGGCGACGCGGGCGGCGGTCGTGCGGCAGGCCTCGACCAGCGCGCCGAGGCCGTGGCGGCCGAGCGCGCGCAGCGTGGCGGCGATCTTGACGGCGTCGGGCCTGCGGGAGGTGCGCAGCGAGCGGCCGAGCAGGTCGGGCAGGCCTGCCTCGGTGTCGTCGTCGGCGTTGAGGTAGTCGGCGCTGGCGGCCATGGCGCGCAGGTCGGCGGCCTCGCGCACGGCGAACAGCCCGGCCGCGATCGGCTGCCAGCCGAACTTGTGCAGGTCGAGCGCGACCGAGTCGGCCGCCTCCATGCCCGCCAGCAGGCCGCGGTCGGCGGTGAACAGCAGACCGCCCCCGTAGGCGGCGTCGACATGCAGCCAGTCCGCGCCGAGGGCGGCGATCTCCGGCAGCGGGTCGATCGATCCGCTGTTGGTGGTGCCCGCAGTGGCGACCACGGCGACGGGGCCCTCGACCGAGGCGAGCGCGGCGGCCAGCGCGGCGGGGCGGACCCGGTCGTCGGCGCAGTCGACCAGCAGCGGCGCGGGCAGGCCGAGCAGCCAGGCGGCGCGCGCGACGCTGTGGTGGGCGTTGCGGCCGCAGACCGGGGTGATCCGGCCGTGCTTCTCCCTGGCCAGCAGCAGACCGTGCAGGTTGGAGTCGCTGCCGCCGGTGGTGATCAGCGCGTCGGGCTCGGCGGCGTCGGGGTAGCACAGTCGGGCCAGCGCGTCGGTGACCTGGCGCTCCAGCGCGCTGGCCGAGGGCGCCTGGTCCCAGGAGTCCATCGACGGGTTGAGCGCGCTGGCGGCGAGGTCGGCGGCCACGGCAACGGCCAGCGGCGGGCAGTGCAGGTGCGCGGCGCACCACGGGTCGGCCGGGTCGGCCGAGCCCGCCGCCAGCAGCCGCGCCACCTCGGCCACCGCGCCGACGCCGACCCCGTGCTCGGGCAGCACCTCGGCGAGCGGGCCGAGCGCGTCCGGCCCGCCCGCGGGCAGCGGCCCGCCGCGTGCGGCCGCGCCGTCGGCGAGCGCGTCGAGCAGCGGTCCGATGAGCCCCCGCACCGCTCCCGGCGTGGCGAGGCTGGCGGCCCCGGGCAGCTGTGCGGGGGCCGCGGGGGCGTCATGCGGTACGGACATCCGCCAACCCTTCTTAGGTGAGCCTAACCTTTGAAGGATACTCAGCGACCCTTCTCCCGATCTTGCGGCGGTCAGCGGCGCGGCGCCAGGGCCCGCACCACCTCGGCGGGGTCGTCACCCGTCGGGAGCACCGCGATCACCGGGGTCGTGAGACCCGCCTCCTGATAGGCGGCGACCTTCTCCACGCACTCCGCCGGGCTGCCGTGCACGATCAACTCGTCCACGACCGAGTCCGGGATCGCCGCGTTGGCGCCCGCCCTGTCGCCTGCCGCCCACGCCTCGTGCATCGGGCGCAGCACGTCGCCGCGGCCGAGCCAGTCGTGGAAGGCCGCGTACACCGGCACGGTCAGGTAGCTGCTGATCAGCAGCCTGCCCAGCCCGCGCGCGGCGTCGGCGTCCTCGGTCGGGCAGACGAAGACCCGCGCCACCAGCTCGGTGTCCGCACCCACCTCGGCGCGGACCTTGGCCACGTCGTGCGGGGCCAGCCAGTTGGTGATCGCGCCGTCGGCCTGCTGCGCGGCCAGGCGCAGCATCCCCGGCCGCAGCGCGGCCAGCATCACCTGCGGCGGCACCGCGGGCGGGCGCTCCAGGCGGAACTTGCTGACCGAGAACGTGCCGTACTCCTCGGTGACCTTCTCCCCCGCCAGCGCCGAGCGCAGGAAGTGCACGGTGTCGCGCACGCGGCGGAACGGCTCGGCGAAGTCCCCGCCGTTCCAGCCCTCCACGATCGCGGGCGATGAGGTGCCGATGCCCAGCACGAAGCGGCCGGGCGCCAGCTCGGCCAGCGTCGCCGCGCTCATCGCGAGCAGGCCGGGGCCGCGGGTGTAGACCGGGACGATCGCCGTGCCCAGCCGCAGGCCCGGCGACCACTCCGCGGCCAGCGCCAGCGGGGTGAACGCGTCGGTGCCCGCGGTCTCGGCCGACCACACGTCCGTGTAGCCCAGATCGGGCAGCTCCTTGACCAGATCGCGGTGCGCCGTCAGCGGAACACCGGTCAGCGGCAGGGTTACGCCCCACCTGGGCCGCACGGTCATCAGGGTGTCTCCTCTAGTCGTGGGCCAGGCCGAGCGCGGACTTCAGCCAGCGCACCTGCATGAGCATGAAGTTCTCGGCGACGTCGTCCTCCTGCGGCGTCATGTGCGTGACGCCGGGCAGGGGCAGCAGCGCGTGCGGGCGGCCCGCGGCCACCAGCGCGCTGGAGAGCCGGATCGCGTGCGCCACCACGACGTTGTCGTCGGCGAGGCCGTGGATGATCAGCAGCTGCCTGACCAGGTTCGGCGCGTCGTCGATGAGCGAGTTGCGGTCGTAGACCTCGGGCTGCTCGTCGGGGTGGCCGAGGTAGCGCTCGGTGTAGTGGGTGTCGTAGAGACGCCAGTCGGTGACCGGCGCACCCGCGATGGCGGCGTGGAACACCTCCGGGGCGCGCAGCACGGCCAGCGCGGACAGGTAGCCGCCGTAGGACCAGCCGCGGATGGCGACCTTGTCCAGGTCGAGGTCCGGGTGCTCCTTGGCGATGGCGTGCAGCGCGTCGACCTGGTCGGCCAGCGTGGCGCCCGCGAAGTCGTCGCGGATGGCCCGCTCCCACTCCGGGCCCCGGCCGGGCGTGCCGCGGCCGTCGGCGACGATGACCGCGAAGCCCTGGTCGGCCAGCCACTGCGGGGTCAGGTAGGCGTTGCGGGTGGACAGCACGCGCTGGGCGTGCGGGCCGCCGTAGGGGTCCATGAGGACGGGGAGCCTGCGGCTGCCGGGCACGTGGCCGCTCGGGTAGAGCAGGGCGGCGCGCAGGTCGCGGTCGCCGACGGTCAGCATCGCCACGGCCGGGGTCAGCGGCGGGGTGACGGCGAGGTTCGCGATCTCCAGCTCGCCGATGGTGTGCCTGGCGCCCGCCCGCTCCAGCGACCAGCTGGTGAGCACCGTGCCCGCCGGTCCGCGGGCCGCGGAGTGCACGCCATCCTCAGTGGACAGCCGGGTGAGGCCGTCCGGGCCCGCGGTGTAGACGTGCACCTGGGTCGGGTCCTCGGCGGAGGCGGTGAACAGGACGTCGTCGCCGACGTCGAGCACCGCGCGGACCTGCAGGTCGCCGCTGACCGGGCGGTCACCGACGAACAGCCGGTTGGCGTCGCCGTCGGCGGACACCCTGACCAGCTCGCCGCCGGGGGTCCAGGCGGGGACGCCGGTGACGATCTCCACCCAGGTGTCGTCGGTGTCGGTGTGCACGACCTCGGTGGCGCCGGTGGCCGGGTCGACCGAGCGGACCTCGTAGGTGCGCTGGTCGCGGGTCTGGGTCGCGATGAGCAGGCCCGCCGCCGACCAGTGCGCGGTGACCAGGTACTCGCCGTCGAAGTCGACGTCGGTGCGGGTGCCGTCGAGGTCGATCACGGCCAGGCGCACGGTGACGTTGGCGGTGCCCGCGGCCGGGTAGGCCACGGTGCTCGGCGCGCTGCCCGGGTTCGCCGGGTCGGCGATGTGCCAGCGCCGCACCGCGCGGCGGTCGGTGTGCGCGACCAGCAGGCGGGTGCCGTCCGGGGACCACCAGTAGCCGCGGGAGCGGTTCATCTCCTCGGCGGCGATGAACTCGGCCACGCCCCAGGCGCGGTCCTCGCCCTCGGGCTCGGCCAGCGCGCGGTCGCCGGTCCCGTCGACGCCGACGACGCGCAGCGCGCCGTCGACCACGTAGGCGATGTGGCGGCCGGTCGGGTCCGGACGCGGGTCGATGACCGGGCCGGGGGTGTCCAGCTCGGCGGTGCTCGCGCCCGCGGCGATGCCGGTGGTGGCGAACAGGCGCCCGGACAGCGCGAACGCGGCGGTGGTGACCTCGGCGTCGGTCGCGTAGCCGACGATCCCCGCGCCCTGCTCCCGGCTGCGCTCGCGGCGGGCCCGCTCCTCGGCGGAGAGCTCCTCGGTGCCGCCCAGCAGAACGCCCGGGTCGGCCAGGCGCGTCTCCTCCCCGGTGGCGAGGTCCTTGCTCCACAGGATGTGCGTGCGGTCCTCGCCGTCGGCGGTGCGCAGGAAGAGGACGCGGTCGCCCGCGACGCGGAACTCGCGGGGGGTGCCGAGGGTGAAGCGCTGGGTCCGCGCCTGTAGGCGCAGGAACGAGGTCTCGTTGGTCACGCTGGACAACCTAACTGGGCGGGGCGGGCGCGGGGCAGAGCGGCTTGGCCGGGATTCTTCGGTTCCGCAGAGCGAATCCACAGCCGGTTCCCAGGATGCGGACCGATGGTGGGGGCATGACCACACCGCAGCCGCCGTTCTGGCCCCAGACCCCGCCCGCTCAGCCGCCCTACGGCGGCGGGCCGTTCCCCCCGCCCGCGCCGCCCGCCAAGCGCCGGGCCTCGCGGACCGTCGCGCTGGTCGCGGCCGCGGTGCTGGGCGGCGGCGTCATCGGCGGCTCGGCGGGAGCGCTGGTCGCGGGGATGGACTCGCCCGCCGCCGCGCCCGCGGTCAGCGCCACGTCAGCGGCGGACACCGCGCCGCTGGACGTGAGCGCGATCGTCGACAAGGTGATGCCGAGCGTGGTCGAGGTCACCACCCGCTCGGGGTCGGCGCAAGGGGTCGGGTCCGGGGTGGTGGTGAGCGCGGACGGGCGCGTCATGACCAACTACCACGTGATCGCGGGGGCGCGCGAGATCGTCATCACCTTCGCGGACGGGTCGCGGGCGCCCGCCCGGGTGGTGGGCGGGGACCAGCAGTCCGACCTCGCGCTGCTCCAGGCCGAGGGCGTGACCGACCTCACCCCAGCCGAGCTGGGGGACTCGTCGTCGGTGAGCGTGGGCGACTCGGTCATCGCCATCGGCTCGCCCGCCGGGCTCCAGGGCACCGTCACCACGGGCATCATCAGCGCCGTCGACCGGGATGTGTCGATCTCCTCCGGGCGCGGGGGCGGGGTGTCCTACAAGGCGCTGCAGACCGACGCGTCGATCAACCAGGGCAACTCCGGCGGGCCGCTGTTCGACGGCGCGGGCCGGGTCATCGGGATCAACTCGGCGATCTACTCGCCGGTCTCGGGCGCCGACGGGTCGGCGGGCAGCGTCGGCATCGGCTTCAGCATCCCGATCAACACCGCCAAGTCGGTCGTCGAGCGCTTCGGGTGAGTCACCCCAGCGGGTCGCTGTCGCGCAGCGTCGCCAGTTCGGCCGCGGGGTCGAAGTCGCCCGCCGGGGGCTGGGGGGCCATGGCCTCCAGGGTTTCCAGCAGGATGTTCGCCACCGCCCAGTTGCGGTACCACTTGCGGTCGGCGGGGATCGCGTACCAGGGGGACTCCTCGGTCGAGCAGCGCTCGATGGCGACGGCGTAGGCACGCTGGTAGGCCGACCACTTGGCGCGGGCCGTCAGGTCGGCGGAGTTGTACTTCCAGTGCTTGGCGGGTTCCTCAAGGCGGGCGATGAGGCGTTCGCGCTGTTCTTCCGGGGAGATGTGCAGGAAGCACTTGACGACGGTGATCCCGGCGCCGGTCAGCTCGTCCTCGAAGGCGTTGATCGCCGTGTAGCGCGCGTTCAGCTCACCGCGGGGCGCGAGGTTCTCCACGCGGGCGATGAGGACGTCCTCGTAGTGGGAGCGGTCGAAGACGCCGACGTGGCCCGCGGGCGGGACCTGGCGGCGGATGCGCCACAGGAAGTCGTGGCGCAGTTCGGCCCTGGTGGGCTTCTTGAAGGAGGCGATCCTGATGCCGAGCGGGTTCAGCAGGCCGACGACGTGCTTGATGGTGCCGCCCTTGCCGGAGGTGTCCATGCCCTGCAGGACGAGCAGCACGCCCCGGGTGGACTCGGCGTAGAGGGCCTCCTGCAGGGCGGCCAGGCGGGAGCCGATGGCCGGGAGGGCGGCGACGGCGTCCGATTTGGTCTTCGGGCCGACCGGCGTGGAGCGTGGTTGGGGCAGGTCGCCGGTGGTTACCCTCAGGACTTCGCGGACGGTCTTCTTCGCCATGCAGCGCAGGGTAGCCCGCATTCGAGCGGGCCGCTCGCGAACGTTTCCAAAGCGCGCGGGCTCAACCACGCAACGTTTGCCCGCCGAAAGCAACGTTGGGCGGATGAAATCGCCGCTGCCCTCCCCTTAACCTGGCCCCATGACCGCGACTGCCCACGGCACCGACCTCATCGGCTTGGACGAGCGCTGGAGCCCGCACAACTACCACCCGCTGCCGGTGGTGATCGCCGAGGCCGAGGGCGCGTGGGTGACCGATGTGCACGGTCGGCGGTACCTGGACTTCCTCGCCGGGTACTCCGCGCTCAACTTCGGGCACCGCCACCCCGCGCTGGTCGCGGCCGCCGTCGAGCAGCTCGGGCGGGTCACGCTGACCAGCCGCGCGTTCCACCACGACCAGTTCGGCCTGTTCTGCCAGGAGCTGGCCGAGCTGACCGGCACCGAGATGGTGCTGGCGATGAACTCCGGCGCCGAGGCCGTCGAGTCCGCGGTCAAGATCGCCCGCAAGTGGGCCTACCGGGTCAAGGGCGTCCCGCAGGACACCGCCGAGATCATCGTCGCGGGCGGCAACTTCCACGGCCGCACCACCACGATCGTGTCGTTCTCCACCGACGCGGTCGCGCGCGCCGACTTCGGCCCGTTCACCCCCGGCTTCACCGTCGTGGAGTACGGCGACGACCAGGCCCTGGCCGAGGCGATCACCGACCGCACGGCCGCCGTGCTGGTCGAGCCCATCCAGGGCGAGGCGGGCGTCGTCGTGCCGAGCGCGGACTACCTGCGCCGCGTCCGCGCCCTCTGCGACGAGCACAACGTGCTGTTCATCGCCGATGAGATCCAGTCCGGCCTGGCCCGGACCGGCACGCTGTTCGCCCTGGACCATGCGGGCGTGCGCGCCGACGTCTACACCCTCGGCAAGGCGCTCGGCGGCGGCATCCTGCCGGTGTCGGCGGTCGTCGGCCGCCGGGACGTGCTCGGGGTCCTGAAGCCCGGCGAGCACGGTTCGACCTTCGGCGGCAACCCGCTGGCCTGCGCGGTCGGCCGCGCCGTGGTCCGGCTGCTGTCCACAGGGGAGTTCCAGGAGCGCTCGCGGGCGCTCGGCGCGCACCTGCACCGGCGGCTGGGCGAGCTGGTCGGCCAGGGTGTCACCGAGGTCCGCGGGCGCGGCCTGTGGGCAGGGGTGGAGCTGACTTCGGTCGCCGGGCGCGCCGCGTCGGAGGCGCTGATGGCGCGCGGTGTGCTGTGCAAGGAGACCCACGACACCACGCTGCGCGTCGCGCCGCCGCTGGTGATCACCGAGGCCGAGATCGACCACGGCGTCGCCGCGATCGCCGAGGTCATCACCGAGCTGGGCTGAGCCGCGCTCCCGCGCCGGATCAGCGCACCAGCAGGAAGACCACACCGCCGACCAGCGGCCCCGTGAGCGCGCCGACCACCACCTGGGCGGCGGTGTGGTCCCCCAGCACCACCCGCGACCAGCACACCGCCGCCAGCGCGGCCAGCAGCGCCAGCGCCCACGGCCCGTAGAGCAGGGTGACCATGGCGACCGCGCCGCCCGCGACCGCGGCGTGCAGCGAGATCTTCCAGAACCGGGTCACCGCCAGGCACACGACCAGGGTCGCGGCCATGGCCAGCGTCAGCGCCAGCACCTCCCGCGGCGCGCCCGCCCACACCAGCAGCGCGACGCCGACCGCCGTCGAGGCGAGGCCGACCAGCAGCGGCACCGTGCGGTGCTCGCGGTCGCGCACGTGGTGGCCGTCCCAGCGGCCGGCGCGGGCGCCGCGGACGATGAACAGCATCGGCAGCACGCTGGAGAACAGCGCCACCGCCAGTCCCCAGCCCAGCGCGGCCCCGAGGTGCCCGGTGGCGTGCCAGGCCACGACGACCGGCAGCACGAGCACCACGACCGCGGGGGACAGCACCTCGGTCGCCGCCTTGGCCAATACGATCTCCACGCGATCGATACTGGCAGACCCATCCACCCCGACCGGCGTGCCGAATGCGGGGAGGACCGCCCACGACCTGAGCAGATCGGAGCCGCTGTGGCCGAACGCGCACCTGTCGCCGCCACCCTCGCCGAGCTGGCCGAAGGGGTGCTCGGCGCACCGCTGCCGGTGCGTCTGCGCGCCTGGGACGGCAGCGAGGCGGGCCCCGCCGACGCACCGGTCGGGGTGCTCAGGAACCGGCGGGCGCTGCGGCACCTGCTGTGGAGCCCGAACGAGCTCGGTCTGGCCCGCGCCTACGTCAGCGGCGACCTCGACGTGCAGGGCGATGGCCTCGGCGGAGGGGTCGACAAGGCGCTCTCGCTGTTCTGGTCGATGAACCGCGACGGCGCGAAACCGACGCTGTCGGTGCGCGACAAGCTCGGCCTCGTGCGCTCCGCGGCCCGCCTCGGCGTGCTCGGGACCCGCCCGCCGATCCCGGAGGCCGAGGCCCGGCTGCGCGGCGAGGAGCACAGCAAGGCCCGCGACGAGGCCGCGATCTCCCACCACTACGACTTCTCCAACGCCTTCTACCGCATGGTGCTGGACCCGCAGATGGCCTACTCCTGCGGCTACTGGACCTCCGACGCGCCGGACTACACCGTCGAGGACGCGCAGCGCGACAAGCTCGACCTCGTCTGCACCAAGCTGGGCCTGGAGCCCGGCATGCGGATGCTGGACGTCGGCTGCGGGTGGGGATCGCTGGCCATCCACGCGGCGCGGCACTACGGCGTGCACGTCACCGGCATCACGCTGGCCCGCGAACAGCGCGAGTTCATCCTGGGCAGGCTGGCCGAGCTGGGCATCGCCGACCGCGTCGACATCCGCCTGCAGGACTACCGCGATCTGGGCAGCGACCCGGCCGACGAGCCGTTCGACGCCATCGGCACCCTGGAGATGGGCGAGCACGTCGGCCGGGCCAACTACCCGGTCTACGCCGCGACGCTGTTCCGGATGCTCAAGCCCGGCGGCAGGCTGCTGCTCCAGCAGATGTCGCGCGGCGCGACCGCGCAGGGCGGCGGGGCGTTCATCGAGACCTACATCGCCCCGGACATGAACATGCGCCCGGTCGGGCAGACCGTGGACCTGCTGGAGCGCGCCGGGCTGGAGGTGCGCGACGTGCAGGCCCTGCGCGAGCACTACGTGTGGACGGTGCGGGCCTGGTGGGAGACGCTGGAGGCGCGCTGGGACGATGTGGTGGCGCTGGTCGGGGTCGAGCAGGCGAGGGTGTGGCGGCTCTACTTCGCGGGCGGGGCGCTGGCGTTCGAGGAGGGCAGGATGGGGGTCGACCAGGTGCTGGCGGTGCGGCCGACGCCGACCGGGGGCAGCGGGATGCCGCGCACCCGGGCTGAGCTGCTCGCGAAGCGGGTGGGCACATGATCTTCCTCGCCACGGCGATCGCGGTCGTCGTGTTCATCGGTGTGGTCTTCGGGATCAGCGTCCGGCTGGGCAAGTACGACACGATCGACACCGCGTGGGGCCTCGGGTTCGGCGTGATCGCGCTGGTCGCACTTGCACTGTCCTATGGGGACGGACCGAACGCGCTGCGGATCACGGTCACCGCACTGACGGTGGTGTGGGGCGTGCGCCTCGGGGTGCACCTGCACATCCGCAACCACGACAAGCCCGAGGACCGGCGCTACGTCGCGATCCAGAGCCGCGCCAAGGGAAACCCCCGACTGCACATGCTGCGCGTGGTGTTCCTGACCCAGGGCGTGCTGATGTGGATCATCTCGCTGCCGGTGCAGGTGGCGCAGACGGGGTCGGCCGAGTTCCACGCGCTGGCCTGGGTCGGCGTCGCGCTGTGGGTGTTCGGCTTCGCCTTCGAGACCATCGGCGACGCCCAGCTGACCCGGTTCAAGGCCGACCCGGCAAGCAAGGGCAAGGTCCTCGACACCGGGCTGTGGCGCTACACGCGGCACCCCAACTACTTCGGCGACGCCTGCGTGTGGTGGGGCCTGTACCTGATGGCCTGCCACTCGTGGTGGGGAGCGGCCACGGTCGTCGCCCCGCTGATCATGACCTACCTGCTGGCCAAGGGCACCGGCAAGCCGCTGACGGAGAAGCACCTGAGCTCCAGCCGCCCCGGCTACGCCGACTACGTCGCCCGCACCAGCGGGTTCTTTCCGCTGCCACCGAAAGGAAACCGATGAAGACCGGAGACAAGGTCGCCGACTTCACCCTCGCTGACGAGACCGGCGCCGAGCGCTCCCTGTCGGAGTTCCTCGCCAGCGGGCCCGTCGTGCTGTTCTTCTACCCGGCGGCGATGACCGGCGGGTGCACGGCGGAGAGCTGCCACTTCCGGGACCTGGCCGCGGAGTTCGCCGAGGTCGGCGCGCACCGGATCGGAATCAGCCCGGACTCGGTCGGCAAGCAGGCGGAGTTCTCCACCATGCACGGGTTCGACTACCCGCTGCTGTCCGACCCGGACGGCAAGGTGGCCACCCAGTTCGGCGTCCGCCGCCGCTTCGGCCCGCTGCTCACCAAGCGCAAGACCTTCGTCATCGACACCGACGGCACTCTGCTCGGCGACGTCAAGAGCGAGCTGCGCTTCACCGTTCACGCCGACCAGGCGCTGAGCATCCTGCGCGAGCGCAAGGCCAAAGCCTGAACCGCGAGGCCTGATCCCGCCCAGCGACAGCGGCCGCCGGTCCTGATGACCGGCGGCCGTTGTCGTTGTCGCGGAACTACTTCGGGGGCTTCACGATCACGTCGGCCGGGACGGCGGCGTCGGTGCCCAGGGCGTCGAAGAGGCGCAGCGCCTTCTCCCGGTCCCAGCGGATCACCGAGCCGACGCCCTGCACGCGCTCGCTCCCGCCCATCGGCACCGTGGTGGTGACCAGGTCGCTGGAGCCCATCGCCAAGGCCAGCGGAAGCAGATTGTGCAGGTGGTCGCCCTCGTCCACCGTCACCGCCTCGGGTGCGGCGGCGACCAGCGGGATCACCCGGAAGGGGTTGATCATGGTGCCGAAGCTGGTGGCCTTCTCCGTCAGGGCGCTGATGAACTCGCGCTGGCGGATGACGCGGTCGAGGTCGGCGCGGGGACCGACACGGGTGCGGACGTAGCCGAGGGCGTCGGGGCCGGAGAGTTCCTGGCAGCCCGCCTTGAGGTTGATGCCCGCGAGCGGGTCGTTGATGGGGTTCTTGAGGCACATCTCCACCCCGCCGACGGCGTCCACTAGGTCGGCGAAGCCGCCGAGGCCGATCTCGATGTAGTGGTCCATGCGCAGGCCCGTGGTGGTCTCCACGGTCTTGGCCAGCAGCTCGGGTCCGCCGAAGGCGTAGGCGGCGTTGAGCTTGTTGCGGCCCTTGCCCGGGATCGGGACGTAGGAGTCGCGCAGCAGGGACACCAGGGTCGGCGGGGTGTCGTTGTCCGGGATGTGCAGGAGCATGATCGTGTCCGTGCGCCTGCCCTCGGGCGCGCCGGTGTTCAGCTCTTTCTGCCGGTCCTCGGAGAGATCCTCGCGGCTGTCGGAGCCGACGATGAGCCAGTTCGTGCCCGCCCCCGCCGCGGGCCTGCCCTCGTACTCGGTGAGGGCGGCGGTGCGGTTGAGCGACGTCTCGCCGTAGATCCAGAGCCCGCCGACGATGGTCAGCAGCACCAGCAGCACGACCAGCACGATGCGCCCCGGCCTGCGCCGCTTGCGCTGGCGCGGCGGCGGCCCCGGCGGCGGCCGGTGCCCGCCCTGGCCGAACCCGCCCTGGTTGTGCCCCTGCGGACGGCCTTGGCGGTGCCCCTGCGGTCCGTCCGGGTGGTAGGGAGGCGGCCGGTGCCCGCCCTGGCCGTAGCCGGGCTGACCCTGTCCGTAGCTCATGGAAGTACCACCCGATCGCGTCATCAGCGTTCCCTGCCCGGTGGGAGTCTCCCACCGCTCACCAGGGAGACGTCCCACGGGTGGGCGAGGTTGCCACAAGCCGACCGCGGTCGGCTTGTGGCCGCCTCCACCGCGTCCTCGGGGGCGGCTACCGCCCGATCGAGAGCTGGCGGACGTTGAGGTAGCCGGAGCGGAAGCCAGCCTCGCAGTAGGCCAGGTAGAACTCCCACATCCGCCGGAACGTCTGGTCGAAGCCCAGCGCCGCCACCCGCTCCCACCGGTCCAGGAAGCGCACCCGCCACTGGTGCAGGGTCTCGGCGTAGTCCAGGCCGAAGTCGTGCACCGCGTGCACGCGCATGCCGGTGTGCTCGGTGACGGTGCGCTCGATCGACTCGTTCGACGGGATGATGCCGCCGGGGAAGATGTACTTGTGGATCCACGTGTACGACTCGCGCGTGGCCATCATGCGGTCGTGGGGCATGGTGATGGACTGCAGGCCGAAGCGGCCGCCGGGCTTGAGCAGCCGGTCGACGGTGCTGAAGTAGGTCGGCCAGTAGCGCTCGCCGACCGCCTCGATCATCTCCACGCTGACCACGGCGTCGAAGGAGCCCTGGGCCTCGCGGTAGTCGCGCAGCACGACCCGGACGCGGTCGGCGACGCCCGCTTCGGCGATGCGGGTCTCGGCCAGCGCCTTCTGCTCCGCCGACAGGGTGTGGGTGGTGACCACGGCCCCGCGCTGCGCCGCGCGGATGGCCAGGGCGCCCCAGCCGGTGCCGATCTCCAGGACCTCGCTGCCCGCGCCGACGCGGGCGTGGTCCAGCACGCTGTCGATCTTGCGGAGCTGGCCCGCGCGCAGGTCGGTCTCCCCGGGGGCGAAGAGGGCCGACGAGTAGGTCATGGTCTGGTCGAGGAAGGTGGCGAACAGGTCGTTGGACAGGTCGTAGTGGCGCTGGATGTTGCTGCGCGAGTTCTCGACCGTGTTCTCCTCCGCGGCGGGCTGGCGGCGGTCGACCCAGCGGCGGAACGCCTGCAGCCGCGGCGGGATGAGGGTGCTCATCCGCGCGGCGAACTCGGTCAGCAGCTCCACCAGCGCGGTGCTGGTCCAGTCGCCCGCCATGTAGCTCTCGCCGAAGCCGATCTTGGCGTCGGCGCCGAGGCGGTGGAAGAACGCGCCGGGCCGGGCGATGTGCATGACCGGCGAGCCCGGTCCGCCCGCTCCGGCCTGGTCGCCGTCGGCGTAGACGACGCGCACGGGCAGGCCGCGCACGGCGTTGGCGAACAGCGCGCGGGCCACGCGGGCGCGCAAGGGGCTGCGCGGCGGGGTGAACAGCGATCCCCACCTGTCCCCGGACGGATCGGGGCGGTCCGTCTCACGGGTCGGCATCTCGGTCACTGGACACCCTCCTGGGGCACGTGCTGGGGTCGGGGGACAACGGGGACTCGGCGCAGCCAGAGCGCGACGCCGTGCCTGCGGATGAGGGCGCTGACCCGCTGCGGCAGGAGCCGCCCGCGCAGCACCATCCGCACCACCTCCCCGATGGTGGGTCGCACCCGCGCGCCGGTGAGCGTCGCGGTGAACGGTGTGGTCCCGTTCTGTTCGAGCGTGACCGCGACGGAAAGCCTGTCATCGGGAAGCGGCACCCGCATCAGGTAGCGGCCACCCATCTCCAGGAAGGGGGAGACGTAGAACTGCTTGTCCACACGGGCCGCGTCGTGCTCGTCCGGACGCAGCAGGTAGCAGTGCCGTTCGCCGTAGGTGTTGTGCACCTCGGCGACGACGCACTCGACCTCGCCGTGCTCGTCGTGCACCCAGAAGACGGTCAGCGGGTTGAACACGTAGCCCAGCACGCGCGCGTTGGCGAGCATGAGCACCCGTCCCCGGACCTGGACGCCCTGCCCCGCCAGCCAGGCCGCCAGGTTGTCCTTGATGGACCTGGTCGGGTCGCCGAGGTGGTCGGCGGCGCGGAAACGGGCGAACGGCCCCAGATCGGGCAGCCGGTCGAGATCGACCAGCCAGTAGTGCACCTTGTGGCGGAACGTGCGGTCCATGCGCTCGCGGCGGGCGTGGGCGACGGTGCTGTCGTAGAGGACGGCGTCGGCGAGTCTCGGCGTCACGGTGTGGACCCCGAGGGTCGCGCCCACCCCGTGCCGAAGTGCTCGGCCGCGCGGACGCCGGAGGCGCAGCCGTCCTCGTGGAAGCCCCACCCGTGGTAGGCGCCCGCGTAGGCGACGCGGGCGTCGTTGAGGCCGGGCAGCTCGCGCTGCGCGGCCAGCGACTCGGGGGTGTAGATGGGGTGCTCGTAGACCATCCTGCGCAGCACCTTGGCCTCGTCGACGCGGTCGGGGGCGTTGAGGGTGACGACGTAGCGCTCGGGCTCGGTGAGCCGCATCAGCCGGTTCATGTCGTAGCTGACCCGCACCGGCCCGTCGGCGACCGAGCAGGCGGGCTTGAGGTAGTTCCACGACGCCGCCGCGCCCGCCGCCGTGGGCAGGACCGCGGTGTCGGTGTGCAGCAGGGTCTCGTTGACCGAGTACTCGAAGGCGCCCAGCACCCGGCTCTCGGCGGCGGTGGGCTCGGCGAGCAGGCGCAGCGCCTGGTCGGGGTGGGTGGCGACGACCACCTTGTCGAAGGTGTGGACGTCGTCGGCGTCGTCGCGGACCTCGACGCGGTCGCCGTGGCGCAGGACCGCCCGGACCGGCGTCGACACGTGCACCGCGGACAGGCCCTTGGCGGCCCGCTCGACGTAGCTGCGCGAGCCACCGACGACCGTGCGCCACTGCGGGGAGCCGGTGACGGCCAGCATGCCGTGGTGCTGGAGGAACTCGAACAGGTAGCGGGCTGGGTAGCGCATCGACAGCTCCGGCCCGGCCGACCAGACGGCGGAGACGACCGGGATGAGGAAGTGGTCCACGAAGTAGCGGGAGTAGCCGCCGATCACCACGAACGCGCGCAGGGTGACATCGCCCGGGTCCTCGCGCAGGACGCGCCGCGCGTGCACGTGGAAGCGCTTGATCTCGGCGAGCATGCGCAGGTAGCGCGGGTTGGCGAGGCTGGCGGGCTGGGCGAAGAGGCCGCGGGGGCCGCGCGCGCCCGCGTACTCCAGGCCGCAGCCCTCGCAGCGCACGCTCATCGACATCTCCGAGTCGCGGGTGGCCACGCCCAGCTCGCCGAAGAGCCGCAGCAGGTTGGGGTAGGTGCGCTCGTTGTGCACGATGAACCCGCTGTCCACGGCGGCGACGCGGCCGTCGGCGGTGGGCAGGTCGTGGGTGTGGGCGTGACCGCCCAGCCGCTCGTCGGACTCGAACAGAGCCACGTCGTAGCGGCGCTGCAGGAGGTAGGCGGCGGTGAGGCCGGACACCCCGCTGCCAATCACCGCGACCCGCTCGCGAGCACCCTGCACGGTGTCCTCCCTCTACATCGGCACCCGCAGGCCATCTGGTGCGGGCTGTCGCCAGGCATTCGTAATCACCGGATCGAGAGGTTTGGTGCCGAGCGCGCCGAGGGCGAAGGACGTGGTCAGCCTGGTCCAGGCGGGGGCCTTGCGGAGCATGCCGTGGCCCGCGCCCGCGACGTCGAAGCGGGCGACGCGGTCGGTGACGGCGCGGGCGCGCTCGGCGAAGCGGAAGGAGGCCCGCGGGTCGGTGGTGCGGTCGCGGTCGCCGTGGGCGATGAGCACGGCCCGGCCCGCCAGCTGCTCGACCGGCTCGTTCTTGATCCAGGGCGCGAGCAGGCACACCCCGACGACGCCGGGCGCCCCGGCCACGCGCAGCGCGACCCGCCCGCCCATCGAGTGCCCGACCAGCACGACCGGGATGTCGCCGTGCCGCTGCCGGACCTGCTCCAGCGCCCACTTCGCGTCCTGGACCGGGTGCTCGTGCGGCGGGTTCCACCCGCGGTAGCGGTTCTTGAGCAGGTAGACGGCCACGCCGTCACCCCGTCGGGCGATGTCCTTGGCGAACGGGACCATCCGCAGGTAAGCGAGCTGGTGGGAGGCGACGGCGGCCGTGCTCCACTCCCGCCCGCCGTGCAGCACCACGACGGCGGCCTCGGCGTCGCCCCCGCTGAAGGAGCGCAGGCTGGGGCTGTGTTCGGTCACACCGTCATCTTCGCAAGCCCGGGGCCGGAAGGATTGGTCGCGGCGCGCGTGTCGTGGGCCACGGCTACTCTGCGGCCGTGATCGAACACGTGGGTGTGACCACGGCGGCGGGCACCTTCGACGGCATCACCGCGGGCGAGGGCAGGCCGGTGCTGCTGCTGCACGGCTTTCCCGAGGCCGCCTCGGCCTGGGAGCACCAGGTGGTGGCGCTGGCCAGGGCGGGCTACCGCGCGCTGGCCGTCGACCAGCGCGGCTACTCCCCCGGTGTGCGCCCGGCCGACCCTGGCGACTACCACGTGGACGAGCTGGTCGGCGACGTGCTGGCCATCGCCGACGCCTGCGGCTGGGACACCTTCGACCTCGTCGGCCACGACGTGGGCGCGGTGGTCGGCTGGCACACCGCCGCCGCGCACCCCGACCGCGTGCGCACGCTGGCCGCGCTGTCCGCGCCGCACCCGTGCGCGCTGGCCGAGGCGGCCCGCACCGACGAGGACCAGGCGATGCGCTCCCAGCACCTGACGCTGTTCAAGGAGCGCTCGGCCGAGCGGCGGCTGCTGGCCGACGACGCCGCCGCCCTGCGCGCGGTCTTCGAGCACCGGCTGCCGCCGTCGGCGGTCGCCGACTACGTGACCCGCCTGTCCGAACCGGACGCGCTGAGCGCCGCGCTCAACTGGTTCCGCGCGTCGCGGCGGCCGGTGCTGCCGGACCCGGTCTCGGTGCCGGTGCTGTACCTCTGGGGCACCGAGGACGTCGCCGTCGGCTCGACGGCCGCGCTGAGCTGCGCGAAGTGGGCAAATGGTCCATACCATTTCGAGATGCTGGACGAGGTGTCGCACCGGCCGCACTGGGACGCGCCGGAAGCCGTTGCGGCCCTTCTGATCGCGCACCTGACGTAGTTCTGGATCACCACGGGGCAACAGCGCTAAGCTGCTGCCCCATGACCGCCGGACTCCTCCTCGCCGCGGGCGCGGGAACCCGGTTCGGCATGCCCAAGGCGCTGGCGCGCTTCCGCGGCGAACTCCTCGTCGACCACGCGGTCCGCGCGCTCGTCGACGGTGGCTGCTCACCGGTGGTCGTGGTCGTCGGAGCGGCGGGCGAGACCGTCGCCGAGCACCTGCGCGGCACCGGCGTGCGGGTGGTGGCCAACCCGGACTGGGCGCAGGGCATGGGCTCGTCGCTGCGCGCCGGACTCGCCGCCCTCGCCGGGGAGAGCGCGGCGGTCGTGCTCACAGTGGACACCCCCGGCATCACGGCGGCGGCCGTCGCCCGGCTGGTCGAGCGCTCAGCCCCGGACGCCCTGGCCCGCGCGACCTACCACGGCAGGCCGGGGCACCCCGCGCTGATCGGCGGCGAGCACTGGGCCGGTGTCGCCGAGCTGGCCGTCGGCGACACCGGCGCCCGTCCCTACCTCTCCGGCAGGCCCGTGGTCGACGTCCCGTGCGAGGACGTCGCCGACGGCGCCGACGCCGACCGCCCGCAAGACCTCATCCGACTTGGAGGCCCCGTGGACACCTACGGCGAGCTGGCACTCGCGCACCTGGCGAAGGTCGCCGAGCACAACGCCGACGCCCTGGACGACGCCGCCGACCTCGTGCTGGCGTGCGTGCGCGCCGACGGGATCGTGCTGACCTCCGGCGCCGGGCACTCGCTGGCCGCGGTGGCCGAGACGTTCTTCCGCGCAGGCGGCCTCGCCTGCGTGCGCCCGCTGGTGCACGACGACCTCCAGGTCTTCGGCGGCGCCCGCCAGGCCACCGCGGCCGAGCGCCGCTCCGGCCTGGCCGCCGAGGTCTTCGCCGGAGTCGCGCGCACCGGCCACGAGGTGCTGTTCATCTTCTCCAACTCCGGGGTCAACCCGTTCCCGGTGGAGCTGGCCAAGACCGCGCTCGACGCGGGCTGCCCGGTCGTCGCGGTGACCTCGCCCGCGTCGTCGGCGGGCGCGACCCGGCGCGCGGGCGGTCTGCTCGCCCACCACGCCACGATCGTGCTGGACACGCTGACCGGCCCCGGCGACGTCGCCTACCCCCCGGCCTCCCCGGTCACCTCGTCGCTGTCCACCCTGTGCAACGCGTTGCTGTGGAACCTGCTGCTGGCCCGCCTGCACGACCGCGCCGAGGCCGAGGGCATCACCCTCCCCCGCTGGCGCAGCTCCAATGTGGAGGGTGGAGACGCGGCCAACGCCGGGCTGCTCGACTCCTACGGCGAACGCGTCCCCAACCTGGGCTGACCGGCCCGCTCAGGCGGGGACCATTCCGGCGGCGGCGAACTCGCGCACGTGCGCGAGCGCCGTGGCCTCGAACGCGGCGTAGTGGGCCCGGCGGGCTTCGCCGGTGATGGCCTCGCCGATGTGCAGGACGCCGTCCTCGGAGACGGTCTGCGGCTTGTCCTCGGCGTCGGTCAGCATCGCGACCCGGCTCTCGCCGAAGCCGCAGTAGTAGGCGATGCCGTCGTTGAGCTGGGCGGACAGGAAGGCGTGCATGCCCTCGGTCATCGGGTCCTCGGCGGAGGCGCCCGCCAGGCCGAGCCACAGCACGCGCTTGCCCGCCAGGCGGGGCTTGCTGCGGCCGTAGGCGAAGCCGTAGTTCCACACCCGGTCGATCCAGCCCTTGAGGATCGCCGGGACGTTCTGCCAGTAGACGGGGAAGGCGAAGACCACGAGGTCGGCGGCCAGCAGGCGCTTCATGTGGGCCTCGGTCTCGGCCGAGTAGAGCTTCTCCCGGTTGCCCCAGTCGGGCTGGTCGGCGACGGTCATGCGCGGGTCGAAGCCCTCGTGGTGCAGGTCGAGCACGTCGACCTGGTAGCCGCCCGCGGCGAGTTCGCGGGCGGCGAGCCCGGCGATGTGGGCGGTGAGGGAGTCGGGGCGGTGGTGGGCGAGGACGACGAGCGCGGTGGCGGTCACGGTTTCTCCTTCTGCTGAGGTGATCCCATTCCACCGGTGATCGTCTAGACGTTCCATGGCTGGAAGTCTCCGATCCATGTCCGAACGTATACAGTCGCGGGCATGGACCCGTTGAGCGCGCTGTTGAGCGGCATCCGCGCGGAGGGCTCGGTGGTGGCCCACGCCGAGCTGTCCGCGCCGTGGAGCATCCGCTTCGCCGACCGGGCGCCCCTGGTGATGGTGACGGTGGTGCGCGGCGGCGGCACGCTGGTGCTCGCCGACGGGACCCGGCGCGCGGTCAGCGCCGGGGAGACCGCGGTCGTGCAGGGCGCCCAGCCGTTCCAGCTCACCGACTGCCCGGAGACGCCCACCGCCGCGCACGAGCAGTACGAGATCGCCTGCTTCGTCGGCGACGGCTGCTCCGACGGGCAGCCCCTCGGCGGCGAGCACCCCGACGCCGAGGTCTCCACCGCCCTGGTCGTCGGCGCGTACCGGGCCAGCGGGCAGCGGCACAAGCGGCTGCTCCAGGCGCTGCCCGACGTGCTCGTCGTCAGCGGGGAGAGCGACCTGTGCCCGTGGCTGGAGGGCGCGGCCATCGAGATCACCACGCACGGCGCGGGCGCGCAGGCGCTGATGGACCGGCTGGTCGACTGGGGCCTGGTGTGCACGCTGCGCGAGTGGCTGGCCGGGCAGGGCGACCGCGCCCCCGGCTGGTACCGCGGGCTCTCCGACCCGGTCGTCGGCCCCGCCCTCGACGCCATCCACGGCGCGCCCTTCGCCCGCTGGACGGTGGCCGACCTCGCCGCGCGGGCCCGGGTGTCGCGGGCGCTGCTGGCCCGCCGGTTCACCGAGGTGATGGGCCAGCCGCCGCTGGCCTACCTGACCGAGTGGCGCATGGTCGAGGCCGAGGAGCTGCTGCAGGACCCGGGCCGCACCGTCGGCCAGGTCGCCCAGGCCGTCGGCTACGCCGACGCGTTCGGGTTCAGCTCGGCCTACAAGCGGCTGCGCGGCATCACCCCGACCGAGTTCCGCACCCGCGCGTCCCGCCCGGCGGAGTCCCCGGAGTCCCCGGCGGTGTCCCCGGCGGTGTCCCCTGTGGTGTCCGCGGTGGCGTCTCCGGTGGCGTCTCCGGTGGCGAACTGAGTGCGGTGCAGCTCGGCGTAGCGGCCGTCGGCGGCCAGCAGGTCGGTGTGCGTGCCCTGCTCCACGATCCGGCCGTCCTCCACCACGAGGATCTTGTCCGCGGCGCGGACCGTGGACAGCCGGTGGGCGATGACGATCGCCGTGCGCCCGCGCAGGGCGCTGGTCAGCGCCTCCTGCACCGCGACCTCCGATGAGGAGTCCAGGTGCGCGGTCGCCTCGTCCAGCACGACCACCTTCGGCTGGGCCAGCAGCAGCCGGGCGATGGTCAGCCGCTGCCGCTCGCCGCCGGAGAGGCGGTAGCCGCGCTCGCCGACGACGGTGTCCAGCCCGTCGGGCAGGGACGCGACCAGAGCGCGCAGCCGGGCGGCGTCGAGGGCGTTCCACAGCTCGGCCTCGGTGGCCGACGGCGCGCCGTAGGCCAGGTTGGCGCGGATGGTGTCGTGGAACAGGTGCCCGTCCTGGGTGACGACGCCGACGGCGCCGCGCAGCGCGGCGAAGGACAGCTCGCGCACGTCCACCCCGGACAGCCGCACGGCGCCGGACTCCACGTCGTAGAGCCGCGGCACCAGCGAGGCGATGGTGGACTTGCCCGCGCCCGACGAGCCGACCAGCGCCACCAGCTGACCCGGCTCCGCCGTGAAGGAGATGCCGTGCAGCACCTCCGTGCCGCCGCGCCGGTCGAGCACCGCGACCTCCTCCAGCGAGGCCAGGGAGACCTTGTCCGCCGACGGGTACCCGAAGCGCACGTCCTCGAACTCCACCGACACCGGGCCCGCGGGCAGGGCGCGCGCCCCGGGCCGCTCCTCGATCATCGGCTTGAGGTCCAGCACCTCGAAGACGCGCTCGAAGGACACCAGCGCCGTCATCATGTCCACGCGCGCGTTGGCCAGCGCCGTCAGCGGCGTGTAGAGCCTGGTCAGCAGCAGTGCGAGGGCCACCACCGTGCCCGGGGCCAGCTCGCCGCGCAGGGCCAGGTAGCCGCCGAGCCCGTAGACCAGGGCCTGGGCGAGCGCGGACACCAACTGCAGCCCGGTCATGAACCAGCGGGTCGCCATCGCGGTGCGCACGCCGATGTCGCGGACCCGCCCCGCCCGCGCGCCGAACTCCCCGGCCTCGGCGCCCGGGTCGCCGAACAGCTTGACCAGGGTCGCGCCGGGCGCGGAGAAGCGCTCGGTCATCTGGGTGTGCATGGCCGAGGTGAGGTCGGCCGATTCCCGCTGCAGCTCGGCCATCCTGCGGCCCATCCGGCGGGTGGGCAGCACGAACACCGGCAGCAGCACCAGCGCCAGGGCGGTGACCTGCCAGGACAGCGTGAGCATCACGCCGAGGGAGAGCAGCAGCTGGATGACGTTGGTGACGAGCCCGGCCAGCGTCGAGGTGAACGCGCGCTGCGCGCCGAGGACGTCGTTGTTGAGCCTGCTGACCAGCGCGCCCGTGCGGGTGCGGGTGAAGAACGCCACCGGCATCCGCTGGACGTGCTCGTAGACGGCGCGGCGCAGGTCGTGGATCAGGCCCTCGCCGATGCGCGCGGACTGCCAGCGCTCGGCCAGGCCGAGACCCGCGGCCACCACCGCGAGCGCGGCGATGGCCACCGCGAGCCACACCACCGTCGAGGCCGACGAGCCCGCCACGATCTCGTCGACCACCCGGCCCGCGAGCAGCGGTGTGCTCACGGTGAGGACCGCGCCCAGCACGGTCAACCCGAGGAAGGCCGCCAGCCTGCCGCGGTGCCTGCCGCTGAACGCCCAGACCCGCCGCAGGGTCCCGGCCCGCAGCGCCTTGGGTGTGTCCGCGGCCCGCATCGAGCCGCGCATGAACGTGCGCGCGTTGTCCACCGACCGTCTCCCCTCGAACCCCAGCCAGGGTCCAACGCCGGGACGCTCGGGGATGTTCCCCGCACACGCTCCGGGTAACCGCTCGGGCACAGCCGGGAGCGGGGGGCGACGCCGAGTCCACACCGGACTGGTGCGGCCCGGGATCGATCATGCGGATGGGACAAGCCCATTCCGCTGTCGATTCGTCGGATCGAACCGGTTTCCGCAGCGGATTCCGATGTTGGCACCACACCGGAACCGCTGCGATCGCCGGCTGGCGACTACTTCTTCTTGGTGCGGGTCGCCCCGCCCCTGCCCCGCAGGGTCACACCCGACTCCGAGAGCACGCGGTGCACGAATCCATAGGACCGTCCAGTGCTTTCCGCGAGCGCTCGGATGCTGGCGCCCTTCTCGTACTTCCTCTTCAGATCGCCGGCCAGCTTGTCGCGCGTGGCGCCAGTGATCCGCGCGCCTTTCTTGAGGTCAGCCACGTTTCCGCCTTCCGTCGCGAGTGGCAGGGGACCACGGAAGACCCCTACCGCCGCAATGATCGAACACAGTCGCGCGGAATGCCAGACGAGATGGCGAAAACGTGTCCAACACGGTGATCACGGCCGATACCGAAGTGGGGACGGTCCGTGATCTCTCATTTGTCGATCCCCAGGAAAACGGGGTTATCTACGCAAGTTGCACGAGTTCGAGGTAGTCGGCGGACCAGTGATCCTCGCTGCCGTCGGGCAACAGGATCACCCGCTCGGGTTGGAGGGCCTCCACCGCGCCGGGGTCGTGCGTGACCAGCACGACCGCCCCGGAGTAGCGGCGCAGCGCGTCGAGGACCTGCTCGCGGCTGGCCGGGTCCAGGTTGTTCGTGGGCTCGTCCAACAGCAGCACGTTGGCCGCGCTGGAGACCAGGCCGGCGAGCGCGAGCCGGGTCTTCTCGCCGCCGGAGAGCGTCCCGGCGGGCTGGTCGAGCTGCTCGCCCTGGAACAGGAAGGTGCCCAGCAGCGAGCGCAGCTGCTGCTCGGGGGCGTCCGGGGCGGCGTGGCGCACGTTGGCCCACACGCTGGCGTCGTGGTCGAGGGTCTCGTGCTCCTGGGCGTAGTAGCCGATGCGCAGGCCGTGACCGGGGACCACGCTGCCGGAGTCGGCCTTCTCCATGCCGCCCATGAGCCGCAGCAGGGTGGTCTTGCCCGCGCCGTTGAGGCCGAGGATCACCACCCGCGAGCCGCGGTCGATGGCGAGGTCGACGCCGGTGAAGACCTCCAGCGAGCCGTAGGACTTGCTCAGGCCCTCGGCGGTGAGCGGGGTCCGGCCGCAGGGGGCGGGCTCCGGGAAGCGGATCTTGGCGACCTTGTCGGCCTGGCGGATGTCGTCGAGGCCGGAGACGAGCTTCTCGGCGCGCTTGATCATGTTCTGGGCGGCGACGGCCTTGGTCGCCTTGGCGCGCATCTTGTCGGCCTGGGCCATGAGCGCCCCGGCCTTCTTCTCGGCGTTGGCGCGCTCGCGGCGGCGGCGCTTCTCGTCGGCGGCGCGCGCGTCGAGGTAGCGCTGCCAGCCCATGTTGTAGAGGTCGACCTCGCCGCGGGTGGCGTCGAGGAACCACACCTTGTTGACGACGTCGCCGAGCAGCTCGACGTCGTGGCTGATGACCACCAGGCCGCCGCTGTGCTGCTTGAGGAAGCCGCGCAGCCAGCCGATGGAGTCGGCGTCGAGGTGGTTGGTGGGCTCGTCCAGCAGCAGGATCGTGCCGGAGCCGCCGCCCGCGCCCGCCTCGGAGGCGGCGAAGAGGATGCGCGCCAGCTCGACGCGGCGGCGCTGGCCGCCGGAGAGCGTGCTCAGCTGCTGGGCGAGGATGCGGTCGGCCAGGCCGAGGTTCGCGCAGATCCGCGCCGCCTCGCTCTCGGCGGCGTACCCGCCGAGCGCGGAGAAGCGCTCCTCCATGCGCCCGTACTTGCGGACGGCCTTCTCCCGGGCGGCCTCGTCGGCCAGTTCGGCCATCGCCGACTGGGCCTTCTCCATCTCCCTGGCCAGCTCGTCCAGCCCGCGCGCGGAGAGCACGCGGTCTTTGGCGGTGACCGACAGGTCGCCTTCGCGCGGGTCCTGCGGCAGGTAGCCCAGCTCGCCGGTGCGGCGCACGCTGCCGCCGTAGGGCTCGCCCTCGCCCGCGAGGACGCGCAGCGTGGTGGTCTTGCCCGCGCCGTTGCGGCCGACGAGGCCGATGCGGTCGCCCGGCTGGATGCGCAGCGCGGCGTCGGCGAGCAGGATGCGCGAGCCCGCGCGCAGTTCCAGGTCAGTGGCGGTGATCACGAGAGATTCTCCGAACGGGTGGTCGATCAGGGCAGGGGACATCGGCCCGCGTGCTTCGGCCCGCGGGCGGCACCTGCCGATCAGTCGATGAAGACCACGCCCCGAGTGTAGCCGCAGGGCGCGACCCGGTTTCCCACCCTCGCTACTAAGCGCTCGCTTAGCTACAGTGCCCGCTATGACTACTGCCGAGTACTCGGGGAAGACCGCGCTGGTCACCGGGGCCAGCCGCGGCATCGGCCTGGCCATCGCCACCGAACTGGCCCGCGGCGGCGCCGCGGTCACCCTGACCGCGCGCAAGCTGGACGCCCTGGAGGCCGCCGCCGCCCAGATCCGCTCGGCGGTGCCCAGGGCGCGGGTGCTGGTGGTGGCGGCCAACACCGGCCGCGACGACGACCGCGCCGGGGTCGTCGAGGCGGCGATGGCCGAGTTCGGCAGCCTGGACGTGCTGGTCAACAACACCGGGATCAACCCGGTCTACGGTCCGCTGGTCGACGTCGACCTCGACGGCGTGCGCAAGATCTTCGACACCAACGTCGTGGCGGCGCTGGGGTACGTGCAGCTGGCGGCGAAGGCCTGGATGCTCGAACACGGGGGCGCGATCGTCAACATCGCCTCGGTCGCCGGGCTGCGCTCGACCGGCGTGATCGCGGCGTACGGGGCCTCGAAGGCGGCGCTGATCCGGCTGACCGAGGAGCTGGCCTGGCAGCTCGGGCCGAAGATCAGGGTGAACGCGGTCGCGCCCGGGGTGGTGAAGACCCGCTTCGCCGAGGCGCTGTACGCCGAGGGCGAGGAGCGGACCGCGTCGTCGTACCCGATGAAGCGCCTGGGCACCCCGGAGGACGTCGCCGAGCTGGTGGCGTTCCTGGCATCGGAGCGCGCGGCCTGGATCACCGGCGAGACCGTCCGCGTGGACGGCGGCCTGCTGGCGACCGGCACGCTGGGCTGAGCCCGGTGGCGGGTCCGCGCGGACCCGCCACCGGCAGATCCTAGCAGTTCCCGGCCACCGGCCCGTTGACGCCGGTCCAGAGGAACGCGTCGCTCATCCAGGTTCCGTCGGAGAGCCGGTTCCACAGGCTGGTGCTCCCGTAGCGCCCGGTGTGCGATGTGCCGTTGGCCGAGCACGAGACGGTGACCGTCGCGCCGTCGGTCACGGACCCGACGACGCCGTACCCGGTGCCGGGGCCGGAGCGCTTGTTGACGCTGCCGCCGCCGTTGGTGTCGACCACGCCCTGGGTGAAGCCGAGCGCGCCGTAGTTGTAGAGGGAGCCGCCGGGGTAGACCCGGGCGCTGCCGTGCAGCGCGGAGCCCTGGTAGGCGGCGCCGCCGTTGGCGGGGGTCCACTTGCCGATGCTGTGCCCGGCGATGTCGACGTAGGCGCTGTTCTGCCGCAGCGCGAAGTGCACGTGGCGCCCGAGCGCCGAGCCGCCGCAGGTGACGTCGGTGCCCGTGTCCCCGAGGTAGGCCCCCGCCGCGACGGGGACGCCGTTGACGTTGATGTTGTTCCAAAGATGGTAGTAATCGGTGGCGTAGCCGCGGTCGTGGATCACCCGGACCCACCCCTTGCACATCGTGTACGCCGTCCCGGCCCGCACGGCCCGAACCCGCTGGTCCCCGCCCGCGAGGTCCAGCGAACTCCACGGCCGCGGCGCCCCCGCCCAGCCGTGCGGCCCGCCGGGCATCGCCCAGGTCTGCCCGGTGGCCCACGGCAGCGCCATCCCGGTGCGGAAGTCACCCCCGGCCTGCGTCCCGTTCTGCTTGGCGAACAGGGGCTTCTCCACCACGTTCACCAATGGCGACTTGGCCGCCAGCTCGGCGAACGCCTGCTGCCCGTCGAGCGCCGCCCGCCAGCCCTTCGGCGTGCGCTCGGCGAGGAACAGCCACCCGTCGGGCATCTTGTCGGTCCCCGGCGCGCCGTGGGCGACGGCGGTGCCGAACGCCCATCCGTCCGCGGACCGGGTGATGGTGACCTTGGGCGAGGCCCCGGCGGGCATCGCGGCGATGACGGACGGGACCGGGTCGCCCGGCGGGGCGGCGGTGGTGGTCGGGGCGAAGAGGACAGCTGCCGTGAGGGTGGCGGCGGCCAAGACAGGGATGCGTAAGGCAGGGGACACGCGACCTCCTGTGTGCGAGTGATCGCACACAGTATGAGGACGGTTGGTGGAGAAGTCACGAGACATGCGACGACAGCGGCGCCAACGAGTGGCCGAGCCTCCCGATCCCCCGCACATGGACACGGACCCCTGATTGCGCAACGGGTGGAGCGTCATCACCTCGGCCCCGACGAACTCTCAGCTGGCTGGAGTGCTCGCCGGCTTCGTGTTCACGGGGATCATCATCTTGTTCGGGCGATCCGGCCGCGCGAACACCAGGACGCTCGGGGTGTTCTGCGCCGCTTTCGTCGTTCTGGCGTTCGACAGCTACCTGTTCAGCCTCATCTCCGCGTGTGGTCGGGCAAGCTGTCCCGCCACATGGCGCTGGGCGTGGCGGGTGGGGTGACCCTTCTTTTGGGGATGGCGTCCCTCGACACATCTACGTGGCCACCGGTCAGACACGGGGCCCACTCATCCTCACGCTGTGCTTCTACGGCGTGCCGATCCTCGTCGTGGGCATCGCCGCCGTCCTGTCGCGGAAGCGGGCGACACGGGCTCGACGTGTGTCCGATGTCGTAGAGGCGCTCCCCCGCAAGTCCTCGGACACCGGCGATTCCCCTTCGGTCGGCGAAGCGGATGGAAAGCCAGGGCCGGGTGACCCATCGGCAAGCTAGGCAGCCGAATCCAGATCCTTCGAGAGCAGGGCGGCGATGTCGGCGAGGGCGGTCTCGGCGCCGTCGCCGTCGGCGGTCAGGACGACCTCCTCGCCGCCCGCGATGCCCAGGGACATCACCGCCAGGATGCTGGTGGCCGGGACGGCCTCGGCCTCGGTGCGGCCGATGCGGACCGGGGCGGGCGCGGCGGTGGCGGCTTCGACGAGGAGGCGGGCGGGGCGGGCGTGCAGGCCGACCTTGGAGCCGATGGTGACGCGGCGGGTGGGCATTGCGGTCTCCTTGCTTGGGGGGATGGGCTCCGGTGGCGTGGCTGCGGTGAGAGCGGCGGCTGCTCAGGGCTGGGGCCGCGCTTGGGGCGGCGCTACTTCAGGGCTCGGGCGGCCAGGTCGGTGCAGTCGGCGAAGGTGCGGGTGCGCAGGGCGGCGCGGACGGCGGGGACGGCGGGGGCCGACATCGACAGGCTGGTGACGCCGAGGCCGGCGAGCACGGGGGCCAGGCCGGGGTCGGCGGCGGCCTCGCCGCAGATGCCGACGGGCTTGCCGACGGTGGCACCCGCGCGGGCGACCATGTGCACCAGGGTGAGCAGCGCGGGCTGGGCGGGGTCGAGCAGGTCGCCGAGGTCGCCGAGCATGCGGTCGGCGGCGAAGGTGTACTGGGAGAGGTCGTTGGTGCCGATGCTGGCGAAGTCGACCTCGGCCAGCAGGGCGGGGGCGCGCAGGGCTGCGGCCGGGATCTCGATCATGACACCGACGTCGGTGAGCCCGGCGGCGCGGGCCGCGGCGGCGAAGTCGGCCGCCTCGTCGGGGGTGGCGATCATGGGGGCCATGACGCGGACCTTGGCGGTGTGCTCGGCCGCGGCCGCGGCGATCGCGTCCAGCTGCGCCTTGAGCAGGTCGGGGTGGCGGCGGGCGGTGCGGTAGCCGCGCACGCCCAGGGCCGGGTTCGGCTCGTCGGCGGCGGTGGCGAACGGCAGCGGCTTGTCCGCGCCCGCGTCCAGCGTGCGCACGGTGACCGGGCGGCCGGGGTACTGGGCGAACACCGCGCCGTAGGCGGTGCGCTGCTCCTCGTAGGTCGGCGCTTGCGTGCGGTCGAGGAAGAGGAACTCGGTCCGGAACAGGCCGACGCCCTCGGCGTCGACGGAGCCGCCGGGGTCGCCGCTGCCGATGTTGAGCAGCAGCGCGACGGGGTGGTCGTCGGCGGTGCGGCCGGGACCGGTGTGCGCGGCCAGCTCGCGGGCGCGCGCCTGGGCCGCCTCCCGCACCGCGACCACGGTCTCCTCGGCCGGGTCGACCTCCACCGAGCCCGCCGACCCGTCCACGATCACCCGGACGCCGGGGACCAGCTCGGCTGCCGCCGCGCAGGCCACCACGGCCGGGATGCCCATGGCCCGCGCGACGATGGCGGTGTGGCTGGTCGGCCCGCCCTTCTCGGTGATGATGGCCAGCACGCGCGCCGGGTCCAGCACGACGGTGTCGGCGGGCGCGAGGTCGACGGCGACGAGCACGTACGGCTCCTCCCCCTCCGGCAGGCCCGGCTTGGGCAGCCCGAGCAGGACGGCGACGGCCCGGTCGCGCAGGTCGGCCAGGTCGCCGACCCGCTCCCCCAGGTACCCGCCGATGGCGGCGAGCGCCTCCAGGTGCACGCCGAACGCCTCGTGCACCGCCCACGCCGCGGGTTCGCCGCGGTCGACGGCGGCCTTGATCCCGGCGGCGACGCTCGGGTCGCGGGCCATCATGACCTGGGTGTCCATGATGTCCCGCAGCTCCCCGGTCAGCCCGGCCGCCCGCGCCTCCAGCTCGGCCACGACCTCGTCCAGCGCGGCCAGCGCCGCGCCGTGTTCGTCGGGGCCGGGCGCGGGCTTGGCGGCGGGCAGCGCGGGGGCGGGGGCGAGCCGGGCCACCGGCCCGACCGCCGTCCCCGGGCTGGCCGGGGTTCCGGTCAGCATGTCGGCTCGATGGTGACCTTGATGGCGACGCCGCTGGCGACGGTGTCGATGGCCTCCAGGACACCGTCCAACGGGAGCCGGTGGGTGATCAGGTCATCGACCGGCACAGCACCGGTCGCGATCAGTTCAA
>NZ_JBHSKF010000008.1:0-56175 GCF_042657845.1 Actinokineospora guangxiensis
ACTCCAACGACTCCGCCAGCCCACGGGAGATCTCCTCCCGATCAGCCAACGTCAACATCCTGCGCACGACAGGGAATCCTTCCCCACCGAACACCAAGATCACATGCTACGACCGCCTGAACTCGCTCTCTTCACGCCCTGCCGACTCGCGTTCGGCGTAACGCGTTCCACCCACCTGAACGCCGAACGAATCACCGGCAAACGCGGGCAAGGCTCACCATTGTCCACCTGGTGACTAAAGTCACAAACGAGTTTCCGCCCTTAACTCCTGCTCAAGGGCATCGGACACACGCCCTTCGGGTGCACTCACCGCTCAGTAGAAACACTGGCTCGAACGTCGAGAATGATCACACGAATGGACCAACACCGCACACAGGTGAGTGTTAGTCATTCTCGATGTACTGACGTTCCCCGTCCTGCTCAGGCCGCATCATCCCCTGCGGCCATGAGCATTACTCGCGAGTCGTCTAACCGCTGCGGTTCAGGTCTAAACCAGGCCATACGAGTGAAGTCGGCACCGGACTCGGTCCGATCTCTCACGCTCCGTCCACCCAGGTGCCGGACCGAGAGCCATTGATTGTCCGTAATGGACATTCAGCCATCCGGTCAAGCCGTGCTGACTTCCACTTCGGTACGTATAGTCGCTGAGGCTGCCCAGAAAGTGACAGGCTTTTGCCTGATCGAAGTCTGTCCGCTCCCGTTCCACAGGGTGCCCAATGGGAAGGATTTCGGATGAAGGTGGGAAAGTCATGCTCGACGACCAGAGCTCGCGCTACGACCGATTACGGCACCAGACCAAGACGCCGGGCACGCAGCTGACCATCAGCCGCGGGAGTGCCGTCCGTTCCTGGGCAGGGGGCCTTGAGGAGCACGGCACCGACCGCGTCATGACGGCCGACTCGGCCGTCCCCATCGGATCGATCACCAAGGTCTTCACGGCCGTCCTGGTGTTGGCGCTGGTCGCCGACGACGAGGTCGAACTGGACGCGCCGATCCGGCGGTACCTCAGGGCGCTGCGCGGAACCCCGATCGGCGGGGTGAGCGTGCGCCAGTTGCTCACCCACACCTCGGGCGTGGTCAACGAACCCCCCGGCGCGGAGGCGGTGGCGCACTCGGTGCCCCGCTACCTGCAGGCCGTCGCCGCGTGCGGGACGCTGCACGAACCCGGCTCGGCGTTCTCCTACGCCAACGCGGGATCGAGCATCCTCGGCGCGGTCGCCGCCGAGGTCACGGGCATGTCCTGGCAGGAGGCGGTCGACGCGATCGTGCTCGCGCCGCTGGGCATCACGCCCCGCTTCGTCACCGGCGGCAAGCGCGCCCACGCGTGCGGACACGCGGTGAACGCCGCCACCGGCCGCGTCCGCCCCGTCGACCAGGGCGTCGGACTCGCGCAGGCGGCCGCGGGCGGACTGGCCTGCTCCGCCGACGACCTGGTCAAGCTGGGTCGCGCGCTGCTGGAGGGAGGGCGGCAGACCGCCCTGGACGAGGTCGACTTCGCCGCCATGCTCGTCCCCGAGCCCAGTGCGAAGCCCGTCGGCCTGGCTGACGCGTGGGGCCTGAGCCTGGCCCGCTACGACATCGCCGAGACATCCTGGTGGGGCCACGACGGCATGGCCACCGGCACCTCGTGCCACCTGCGCATCCACCCGAGCGAGGATGTCGTGGTCGCCTTCACGGCGAACGCGACCTCCGGGCACGAGATGTGGCGCGCGCTGCTGCCCGTGCTGGAGGACCAGGGGATCGTCGTCGGGGAGCACCACCCGCCGACCCCGACCAAGGCGGCGCTGCGCGCGGTGGACGGCTACGCCGGGGACTACCGCAACGGTGACACCGACTATCGCATCGTGGCCCGCGGCCGCGACCTCGTGCTGGTGGTCGACGACGAGCCCTCCGCGCGCCTGGTGCTCGCCGAGGACGGCGTGTTCGCGCTGTGCGACCCGCACTCCGGAAAGAGCGTCCAGACAGGACTGTTCCTGGCGGGTGCCGACAACTCCGTCGCCGGGCTCCAGATCGCGGGCCGGGTGGCCCGGAAGGTCTCGTAGCGGCGCTCTTCCCCCGAAGGTCTCCTTACTGCCGGTCGCCGTCAGGCCGCGCGGTCACTGCCCCCTGCTCTCCGAAAGGCCCCCTGATGACCACTCAGGACGCTCCGTCGCGCCCGCGGAACGACGGCGCCGACCCGGCTGCCCGGCTCACCGACTTCCTTGAGCACTGGGCGGGCACGACGCCGGACGCCGTCGCCGTGCGCCACCCCGGGGGCGCCTTGTCCTACGCCGACCTCGACGCCGAGGCGGGCGCGGTGGCGCTGCGGCTGCGCTCGCTCGGGGTGGGGCCGGAGAGCGTGGTGGCGGTGGCGCTGCCGCGGTCGGCGGAGATGGTGGTCGCGCAGCTGGGTGTGCTGAAGGCGGGCGGCGCTTTCCTGCCGGTGGACCCGGACTACCCGGCCGAGCGGGTGCGGCACATGCTCGACGACGCCGGGCCCGCCGTGCTGGTCACCTCGGCGGCGGTGGCGCGGCGGCTGCCGGAGGTCCCGACGGAGCTGGTGCTGCTCGACGGCGCGCGCACGCCCGGTGTCCACACCGCCGCCACCGCGGCGGCGCACCCGGCGTACGTCATCTACACCTCGGGGTCCACGGGCAGGCCGAAGGGCGTGGTGGTGACCCACACGGGCCTGGCCGCCTTCGCCGCGGCCGAGGCCGAGCACTTCCGGGCCGGGCCGGGCGACCGGGTATTGCTGTTCTCCTCGCCCAGCTTCGACGCCTCGGTGCTGGAGCTGGCGCTGGCCCTGGCGGCGGGCGCGACGATGGTCGTGCCGCCGCCGGGCCCGCTGCTCGGCTCGGCGCTCGGCGCGCTGCTGGCCGCCGAGCGCGTCACCCACACCCTGATCCCGCCGGTGGCGCTGGCCACCGTCGACCCGGTCCCGGACCTGCCGGAGCTGAGCACGCTCGTCGTCGGCGCCGACACCTGCCCGCCGGAGCTGGTCCGGCGGTGGGCGCCGGGCCGCCGCATGGTCAACGCCTACGGCCCGACGGAGTCCACCGTCGTCAGCACGTGGAGCGGCGCGCTGGCCGAGGACGCCGATGTGCCGATCGGCACGGCGATCCCCGGCACGCGCGCCTACGTCCTCGACGCGGACCTGCGCCCGGCCGAGTCCGGCGAGCTGTACGTCGCGGGCGCGGGTCTCGCCCGCGGCTACCTCGGCGCGCCCGGCCTGACCGCCCAGCGCTTCCTCCCCGACCCGCACGGCGCGCCCGGCGCGCGGATGTACCGGACCGGCGACCAGGTGCGGCGCGGCTCCGACGGACAGCTGCGGTTCCTGGGCCGCGTCGACCATCAGGTGAAGATCCGGGGCTTCCGGATCGAGCCCGGCGAGGTGGAGGCCGCGCTGCGCGCCCGGCCCGGGGTGCGCGACGCGGTGGTCGTGGCCCGCGCCGACGACTCCGGCCTCAAGCGCCTGGTCGCCTACATCACCGCCGACGGCGACCCCGGCGACCTCCGCGCGCACGTGGCCGACCGGCTGCCCGCACACCTGGTTCCCGCCGCGGTGGTGGAACTGGCCGCGTTCCCGCTCTCGGCCAACGGCAAGCTCAACCGCGACGCGCTGCCCGCCCCCGTCTGGGGCGGCGGGGGGCACGACGCCGCGCGGACGGCCACCGAGGCCGCCGTGCTGCGGGCCTGGTCGGAGGTCCTCGGTGTCGCGGCCGTGGGGGTGGACGAGGACTTCCTCGCCCTCGGCGGCGACTCCATCCTGGCCACCCGCCTGCTCGCCCGGCTCACCGCCGACCTCGGTGTCGACCTCGACCTGCGCTCGGTCTTCACCGCCAGGACCCCGGCCGCGCTGGCCGCGCTGATCGACGACCAGGACGCGGGCGCCGCGATCACCCCGGGTGCCGGGGAAGGCACCGTCGCGCTGTCGGCCTCGCAGCGCAGGCTGTGGCTGCTCGACCAGGCCGACCCCGGCGACCCGGAGTACAACACCGGCATCGCCGTCGGCCTGGCAGGCCCGCTCGACACCCAGGTCCTCCAGCGGGCGCTCAACGCCGTCGCCGCGCGGCACGACGCGCTGCGCACCACCTTCGGCGACGGCGCGCAGGTCGTCGCCGACGCCGCCGAGATCCCGCTGCGCACCGCCGCTTCCACCGACCTGGACCGGGACCTCGCCGAGGAACTGCGCGTGCCGTTCGACCTCAGCCGGGGTCCGCTGACCCGCGCCGTCCTGCTCGACCACGAAGGCGAGCACGTCCTCCTGATCGCCCAGCACCACATCGTCACCGACGGCTGGTCGGTGCGGCTGCTCATCGCCGAGGTGCTGGAGCACTACCGCGCCCTCCTCTCGGGCGAGCGCCCCGAGGTCCCCGCGCTCCCGGTGTCCTACCGCGACTTCAGCCAGTGGCAGCGCGCCCGCCTGACCGACGAGGCGCTGCGCCCGCACCTGGACCGCCTGCGCGGCACCCTCGCCGGCCTTCCTGTCCTGGACCTGCCCACCGACCGCCCCCGCCCCCGCGTGCGCTCCAAGGCGGGCGCGGCCCACCGCACGACGGTCGGCGCCGCCCTGACCGACGCGCTCGCCCGCCTGGCCAGGAACCACGACGCCTCGCTGTTCACGGTGCTCGCCGCGGCCGTGCAGGTGCTGCTGGCCCGCTACAGCGGACAGCGCGACGTGGCCGTCGGCACGATCACCGCGGGCCGCGACCGCCCCGAGGTGCAGGACCTGCTGGGCTTCTTCGTCAACACCGCCGTCCTGCGCTCCGATGTGGACAACGACCTGACCGTCGCGGACTTCCTCGCCCAGGTGCGCGAGGCCGTCCTCGGCGTGTTCGAGCACGCCGAGGTCCCCTTCGACCGGCTGGTGGACGAGCTGCGCCCGGAGCGCGACCCCGGCCGCACCCCGCTGGTCCAGGCGCTGGTCCTGCTCCAGCAGCCCGAGCCCGCCCCGCACGAGGTCGCCGGGCTGCGGGTGCGCCCGCACCCGCTGCCGCGCCCCGCGTCGCGCTTCGACGTGGTCTTCGAGTTCACCCCGAGCGCCGAGGCGCTGGAGCTGGTGCTCGAGTACGACACCGCGCTGTTCGAGCCCGCCACCGCCGAGCGCGTCGCCGAGCACCTGACCCGCCTGCTCGCCGCGTTCGCCGCCGCCCCGAGGCACCGGCTCGGCGAGCTGTCACTGCTCGCCGACGACGAGCGCGACCGGATCGTCACCGGCTGGAACCCGCCGGTGCCGGTGGCCGAGGCGACCATCCCCGAGCTGTTCGCCGCCCAGGCCGCCGCGACGCCGGAGGCGCCCGCCGTCGGCTGCGACGGGACCGTCCTGACCTACCGCGAGCTGGACGAGCGGTCCAACCAGCTGGCCCGCCTGCTCATCGAGCGCGGCGCGGGACCGGAGCGGTTCGTCGCCGTGGCGCTGCCCCGCACGCCGGAGCTGATCGTTGCCCTGTTCGCCGTGCTCAAGGCAGGTGCCGCCTACCAGCCGATCGACCTGTCCCATCCGCCGGAGCGCGTCGCCGCCCTGCTGGCGGACACCCGGCCGCTGCTGACCATCACCGCCGAGCGGCTGCCCGGCGACACGCTCGGCCCGCACGCCCCCGGCTACTCCCCCGCCCCGCTGACCGACGTCGAGCGCCGGGCGCGGCTGCTGCCCGCGCACCCCGCCTACGTCATCCACACCTCCGGCTCCACCGGCCGCCCGAAGGGCGTCGTCGTCACCCACGCCTCGGTCGCCGACCTGGCCAGGTGGGCCGCCGCCGACCTCGGCCCCGCGCTGGCCAGGGTGGCGGCGTCCACGTCGCTGAACTTCGACGTCTCGGTGTTCGAGGTCTTCACCCCGCTGCTGGCAGGCGGGCGCATCGAGCTGGTGCGCGACGTGCTCGCCCTCGGCGAGGGCGCCGCGGCCGAGGCGACCCTGGTCAGCGGCGTGCCCTCGGCGTTCACCCAGATGCTGGCAGGCGACGGCCTCGCCGCCCGGCCCGCCGTCACCGTGCTCGCGGGCGAAGCCCTGCCGCCGCACGTCGCCCGCCAGGTCGCCGACAGCCTCCCCGGCACCCGGGTCGCCAACATCTACGGCCCCACCGAGGCCACCGTCTACGCCACCGCCTGGTACGCCCCCGACGGCCCGACGCCCGACGCGGTGCCCATTGGCAAGCCGATCACCGGGACCCGCGCCTACGTCCTCGACGCCGACCTGCGCCCCGTGCCGGTCGGGGTACCGGGCGAGCTGCACCTCGGTGGCCGCGGCCTGGCCCGCGGGTACCTGGACCAGGCCGGGCTCACGGCCGAGCGGTTCATCGCCGACCCGCACGGCGAGCCCGGCGACCGGATGTACCGCACCGGCGACGTCGTGCGCTGGACCGCCGACGGCGACCTGCGCTACCTCGGGCGCGCCGACCACCAGGTCAAGATCCGCGGCTTCCGGGTGGAGCTGGGCGAGATCGACGCCGCCCTGGTCGCCCACGACGCGGTGACCGAGGCGGCCACCGTCGCCCGCGAGGACGGCGGGCACCGCCGCCTGGTGTCCTATGTGGTCGGCTCGGCCGACGCCGACGAGCTGCGCGCGCACCTGGCGCGGCGGCTGCCGGAGTACATGGTCCCGGCCGCCATCGTGGGCCTGGACGCGCTGCCGCTGAACCCGAACGGCAAGCTCGACCGCCGCGCCCTGCCCGCCCCGGACTTCACCGGCGGCGACGACCACGTCGCGCCGCGCACCGAGACCGAGCGCGTGTTGGCCCGCGTGTGGGCCGAGGTGCTGGGCCTGCCCCGCGTCGGGGTGCACGACAACTTCTTCCTGCTCGGCGGCGACTCCATCCTCGGCCTGCGGGTCGCGGCCCGCGCCCGCGAGGCCGGACTGCGGGTGATCGCCCGCGACCTGTTCCTGCACCAGACCATCGCCGCGCTGGCCCCGCACACCGCCTCCGCCGACGAGGTGCGCGCCGAGCAGGGCCCGGTCACCGGCGACGCGCCGCTGACCCCGGTGCAGCACTGGATGTTCGCGACCACCGGCGAGCACCCCGGCCACTTCGCGCAGTCCATCGACCTCGCCGTCGCCCCCGGCACCGACCCGGACGCGCTGCGCGGCGCGCTGGCGGCGCTGCTGGAGCACCACGACGCCCTGCGCACCCGGTTCACCCGCGCGGACGGCCGCTGGAGCCAGCGCACCGCCGATCCGCGGGAGACCCCCGCCCCCTCCGACGGCACCGACGACGCGGGCGCGGCGTTCGACATCGAGGACGGCCCGCTGGTGCGCGCGGTCCTCGACGGCGAGCGGCTCACCCTCGCCGTGCACCACCTCGTGGTGGACACCGTCTCCTGGCGGCTGCTGCTGGAGGACCTCGGCACCGCCTACGCGCAGATTCACCGCGGTGAGCCGGTCCGCCTGCCCGCCAAGACCACCCCGTTCCGCGACTGGGCGCGGGCCCTGGACGCCTTCACCCGCTCCGGCGGGTTCGCGGGCGAGCAGGCGCACTGGGCGCGCACCGCCGACCCGGCCCTGCCCGTGGACCGGCCCGGCGCGGCGCTCGGGCAGGCCTCGGTCACCGCCCGCCTGGGCCGGGAGGAGACGACCGCGCTGCTCCAGCGCGTCCCCGAGGCCTACCGCACCCGCGTCAACGACGTGCTGCTGGCCGGGCTCGGCCGGGTCCTCGCCGACTGGACCGGCCGCGACGGCGTCCCGGTCATGCTGGAGGGCCACGGCCGCGAGGACGACCTGCTGCCCGGCGTCGACCTCTCGCGCACCGTCGGCTGGTTCACCGCCATGCACCCGTTCGTGGTGCGCGGGCACGAGAACTGGGCCGAGGCGATCACGAGCACCAAGGAGGCCCTGCGGGCTGTGCCCCGCCACGGCATCGGGCACGCGGCGCTGCGCCACATCGCCGAGGTCCCCTGCGGCGCCGCGCCGCGGATCAGCTTCAACTACCTCGGCGACGCCGACCTGCCCGACACCGGCGGCCTCGTCACCGGGGTGCTCAGCCCGCTGGAGCTGCGCACGCACCCCGACGCCGTGCGCCCGCACCTGATCGACGTCGTCGCCAGGGTGGACGCCGGTGAGCTGGAGGCCACCTGGTTCTACTCCCCCGGCGTGCACGACGAGTCGACCGTCGCCGGGCTCGCCCGCGGCCTCGTGGCCGCGCTCGCCGAGATCGTGGCGCACTGCGCCACCGCGGGCGGGCGCACCCCGTCGGACTTCCCGCTCGCCCGCCTCAGCCAGTCCCAAGTGGACTCGCTGGTCGGCGACGGCCGCGACGTCGAGGACCTCTTCCCGCTCTCGCCCACCCAGGCGGGCATGGTCTTCCACCGGGGCAGCGCCGACGCGGACGCCTACCTGCAGCAGATCGAGTTCGTCGTGGACGCCGACGCCGAGCGGCTCGCCGAGGCGTGGCGCGCGGTCGCCCGCGCCACCCCGGCTCTGCGCACCGAACTGGTGTGGGACGGCGTCGCCGAACCGCTTCAGCTCGTGCGCCGCGACGCGCGGCTGCCCGTGCGCGTCCTCGACTGGACCGGCGCCACCGACGCAGACGTCGAGGCCGAACGGGCCGCGCTGCGCGCCGAGGACCGCGCGACGGGCATCGATCTGGCCGCCGGTCCGCTGTCGCGGGTGGTCCTCGCCCGGCTGTCCCCGGAGCGGACGCGGGTGCTGTGGACCTTCCACCACGTGGTGCTGGACGGCTGGAGCCTGTTCCTCGTCCTGTCCGACCTGCTCACCGCGCTGCGCGGCGGCACACCGCCGCCGCGCCCGCCGTTCGGCGACCACATCGCCTGGCTGGCCCGGCAGGACATCGCCGCGGCCGAGGCGCACTGGCGCGCCGCGCTGGCCGGGATCGCCGAGCCGACCGCGCTGCCCTTCGACCGCCCGCCCGCCCCCGACCACCCCGCGCAGTCCAGCGCCCGCGCCGACGTGCGCCTGGACCGCGACACCACCGCCGCGCTCACCGGGCTCGCGCAGCGCGGCGGCCTGACCCTGGGCACGGTGCTGCGCGGCGCGTGGGCGCTGCTGCTGGCCCACCACGAGGGCCCGCGCCCCGGCCGCGACCGCGACGTCGTGTTCGGCACGACGGTGTCCGGGCGGCCCGCCGAGCTGCCCGGCGTGGAGTCGATGGCGGGCATGTTCATCACCACCGTCCCCACCCGCGTGCGGATCTCCCCCGACGAGCCGCTGCTGCCGTGGCTGCGCGCGCTACAGCACGAGCAGAACGAGGCCCAGCCCCACGAGCACCTCCCGCTGGCCCGCGTGCGGGCGGGCACGGACCTGCCGGACCCGCTGTTCCACAGCATCCTGGTGGTCGAGAACTACCCGGTCACCGACCACGACCTGCGCGAGCTGACCGGGGTGGAGAGCACCAACTTCCCGCTGGCCCTGGTCGCCTACCCCGACGCCGAGCTGGGCCTGTCCTTCGGCTACGACCCGGCGCTCTTCGACGCGGCCACCATCGCCCGGCTGGCCGGGCGGATGCTGGCGCTGCTGCGCGGCATCGCCGCCGGCCCCGACCGCGCCGCCCTGGACATCCCCGTCCTGGACGACGCCGAGGCCGCGACCCTCGCCCGCTGGCACGGCGAGGAGACCGGCACTCCCGCCGAGACGGTCACGGGGGCGTTCGCCGAGCGGGTGCGCCGCGCCCCGGACGCCGCCGCGGTCGTCGCCGACGGCGTGGTGATCAGCTCCGCGGCGCTCGCCGAGGACGCCAACCGGCTCGCGCACCGCCTCCTCGCGCTGGGTGTGCGGCCGGAGGACCGGGTCGCGCTGCTGCTGCGCCGCTCGCCCGCCGTGGTGCTCGCCGAGCTGGCCGTGCTCACCGCGGGCGGGGCCTACCTGCCGCTGGACGCGACGGCCCCCGTCCCCCGCACCCGCGACCTGGCGCGGGCCGCGGGCGTGCGCGTCGTCATCACCGACGCCGAGGGCGCCGACACCGCGCGCCGTGTCCACACCGGACCAATCGTGCTCGTGGACGACCCGACGCTGGCCGAGGAGCCCGCCGGCGCCCCCGACGTGCCGATCACGCCGGACAGCCTCGCCTACGTCATGTACACCTCCGGCTCCACCGGCACCCCCAAGGGTGTCGCCGTGCGCCACCGCGACATCGTCGCCCTGGCCCGCGACGACAGGTTCGCCGGGGACGCCCACCAGTGCACGCTGCTGCACTCCGCGCTCGCCTTCGACGCCACCACCTACGAGGCGTGGGTGCCGCTGCTGCGCGGCGGCCGGATCGCCGTCGCCCCGCCGGGCGATGTGGAGCCCGCGCTGCTGCGCTCGGTGATCCCGGCGCTGGGCGTCACCGCCCTGTGGCTGACCGCCGGGCTGTTCCGGGTCGTCGCCGAGGACGACCCCGGGTGCCTGGCCGGGCTGGGCGAGGTGTGGACCGGCGGCGACGTCGTCCCCGCCGCCGCCGTCCGCGCCGTCCTGGACGCCTGCCCCGGCATCACCGTCGTCGACGGCTACGGCCCCACCGAGACCACCACCTTCGCCACCTGCCACCCCATGACGGGCGAGGTCCCCGAGAACGTGCCGATCGGCCGACCGCTGAACGGCATGCGCGCCTACGTGCTCGACGCCGACCGGCGTCTGGCGCCGATCGGCGCGCCCGGGGAGCTCTACCTCGCCGGAACCGGGCTGGCCCGGGGATACCTGGGCCAGCCCGGTCTCACCGCCGAGCGGTTCACGCCCGACCCGTTCACCCCGGGCGAGCGGGCCTACCGCACCGGCGACGTGGTCCGCTGGGGCGAGGACGGCGTCCTGCGGTTCCTCGGCCGCGCCGACGACCAGGTGAAGGTCCGCGGGTTCCGCATCGAGCCCGGCGAGGTGGAGGCGGCGCTGCTGCGCCACCCCGAGGTGACCCAGGCCGTCGTCGTGGCGCACCGCCGCGACGGCCGCACCCGCCTGGCCGGGTACGTCGTGCCCGCCACCGCCGACCCGGCCGCGCTGCGCGGGTTCCTCACCGCGGCGCTGCCGGACTACCTCGTCCCCGCCGCGATCGTCCCGCTGGCGGCCCTGCCGCTGACCGCCAACGCCAAGGTCGACCGGCGTGCCCTGCCGGAGCCGGACTGGACGGCGACGGCGACGGCGGCGCACGTGGCGCCCAGCAGCGACGCCGAACGCGTGCTGGCGGGCATCTGGGCCGGGCTGCTCGGCCTGGAGCGGATCGGGGCGCTGGACAACTTCTTCGAGATCGGCGGCGACTCCATCCTGGGCATCCAGATGGTGTCCCGGGCCCGCGCCGCGGGCTGGGCGCTGACCGCCCGCGACGTGTTCGCCCACCCCGCGCTGGCCGACCTGGCCGCCGCCGCGACCCCCGTCGGCCACGACGGGCCGCGCGCCGAGCAGGGCAGGGTGAGCGGCCCGGCGCCGCTGACCCCCATCCAGCACTGGTTCCTCGACGCCGACAACCCCGACCACGCCGTGTTCACCCAGTCGGTGGCGCTCGACCTCGCCGCCGACGTCGACCCCGTCGCCCTCGGCCGCGCCCTGACCGTCCTCATCGGGCACCACGACGCCCTGCGGACCCGCTTCACCCGCGACGGCGACCGCTGGCGGCAGACCGGGACCGCCGCCGCCGAGATCGTCCTGGAGACCGCCGACGGCACTCCCGACGAGGTGGCCGTGCGCCTCGCCGAACGCCTGGACCTGGCCAGCGGCCCGCTCGTCCTGGCCGCGCTGCTGCCCGGCCCGGTGCTCGTGCTGGTCGTCCACCACCTCGTGGTCGACGGGGTGTCCTGGCGCGTCCTGCTCGAAGACCTCGCCACCGCCTACCGGCAGGAGACCCTGCCCGCCAAGACGACCTCGTTCCGCGACTGGGCCCGCGCGCTGGAGGGCCACGCCCGCGCGGGCGGCTTCGCCGACGAACTCCCCCGCTGGCGCGGTCTCGACACCGACCCCGCCCTGCCCGCCGACGGGCCCGGCGCGGGCACGGTCGAGGCGATGGGCCAGGTCACGGTCCGCTTGGACGCCGAGCACACCGCCGCGCTGCTGAGCGCCGTCCCCGCCGCCTACCGCACCAGGGTGGACGAGGTCCTGCTCGCCGCGCTCGGCCGGGCGCTGACCGACTGGTCCGGCCGCGACCGCGTGCTCATCGACGTCGAGGGCCACGGCCGGGAGGAGGACGCCGTCCCCGGCGCCGTCGACCTCTCGCGCACCGTCGGCTGGTTCACCTCGATCTACCCGGTCGCGCTGCACGCCCACGCCGACTGGGCGAGCGCGCTCAAGTCCACCAAGGAGGCGCTGCGCGCGATCCCGCGCCGCGGCGTCGGCCACGGCGCGCTGCGCCACCTCGCGGGCGCGCTGCCCGAGCCCGCGCCGCGGATCAGCTTCAACTACCTCGGCCAGTTCGACTGGTCGGGCGCCGGGCTCATCACCGGGGTGCGCGGCGGCATCGGCGGGCACGCCCACCCCGGGATGCCCCGCGCCCACCAGCTCGACCTCGTCTGCCACGTGCTCGACGGGGAACTGGAGTTCACCTGGTACCACGACCGCGGCATCCACCGCGCGGAGACGGTGGGCGGGCTGGCGGAGGCGGTGCTGGCGGCGCTGCGCGGGATCGTGGCGCACTGCGCCGAGCCGGGCGCGGGCGGGCGCACCCCGTCGGACTTCCCGCTGGCCCGCCTGACCCAGTCCGAAGTGGATGGCCTGGTCGGCGGGGCGGGCGCGGTCGAGGACGTCTACCCGCTCACCCCCATGCAGGCGGGCATGGTCTTCCACAGCCTGGTGGACGGCGCGGGCGAGGCCTACTTCAACCAGGTCGTGCTCACCCTCGACGGCATCGGGGACCCCGAGGCCCTCGCCGAGGCGTGGCGGGCGGTCGTCGCGGCGAACCCGGTGCTGCGCAGCAGGATGGTGTGGGAGGGGGTCGCCGAGCCGGTGCAGGTGGTGCGCGGCGACGCCGTGCTCCCGGTGGCGCTGCTCGACTTCTCCGGCCAGGACCACGCCGCCGCGCTGGAGCGCCACCTCGCCGAGGACCGCGCGCTCGGCGTGGACCTGACCGCGCCGCCGCTGATGCGCGTGGCGATCGCCCCCGGCGACGGCGGGCGGGCGACGGTGGTGTGGACGTTCCACCACGTGCTGCTCGACGGCTGGAGCGCCGCGGAGGTCTTCGCCGAGGTGTGCGCCCGCTACGCCGGGCACGCCGTCGCCGCGCGCAGGCCGTTCCGCGACTACCTGTCCTGGCTCGCGGGCCGCGACCACGCGCAGGCCGAGCGGTTCTGGCGCGCCGAGCTGGCCGGGCTCAGCCCGACGCCGCTGCCCTACGACCGGCGCCCGGTCGAGGCCCACCGCGCCTCCTCCGGCCGCACGTGCAGGCTGGTGCTCCCGGCCGCCACCGCCGAGCGGCTGCGCGCGCAGGCCCAGCGCCACGGCCTGACCGCGAGCACCGTGGTGCAGGGCGCGTGGGGTCTGCTGCTGGCCCGCTTCGCGGGCACCGAGGACGTGGTGTTCGGCACCACCGTCTCCGGCCGCCCCGCCGACCTGCCCGGCGTGGAGTCGATGGTCGGGCTGTTCATCAACACCGTGCCCACCCGCCTGCGGGTGCGCCGCGGGATGGGCACGGCGGCGTGGCTGGCCGAGGTGCAGGCCCGCCAGGCCGAGGCCCGCCGCCACGACCACGCCGCGCTCAACCAGCTGCGCGCCTGGGGCGGCGTCGGCGGAGGCGCGAACCTCTTCGACAGCATCGTGGTGTTCGAGAACTACCCGTTCGACCCCGAAGCCCTCGCCGCGACCGGCGTGCGCCTGGTGGGCAGCACCGACACCGAACCCACGAACTACCCGATCAGCGTCGTCGTGCGCCCCGGCGGCGACGGCATGGTGATCGACATCGATCACGACCCGGACCTGTTCGACGAGAGCACCGCCCGCGGGCTGGCCGAGCACCTGGAACTGCTGCTCACCGCCGTCACCGACGACCCGACGACCCCGGTCGGCGCGCTCCCGGTGTTCACCGACGCCCAGGCGCGGATGCTCAGCGCCCTCGGCGGCCTGGACAACGCTGTGCCGCCGCCGGACACCGTCACCGCGCGGTGGGCGGCCGTGCTCGCCGCCGACCCGGCCGCTCCCGCGGTCACCGCCGCCGGCGTGGCCTGGACCCGGGCCGAGCTGGACCAGCTGTCCGGTCGCCTGGCGAGCAGGCTGCTCGCCCTCGGGGTGAGCGCCGAGCAGCCGGTCGCGCTGCTGGCCGAGCGCTCGCCGTGGCTGGTCGTGGCCGAGCTGGCCATCCTGAAGGCAGGCGGGGCGTACCTGCCGCTGGACCTGCGCGCCCCGCGATCACGGTTGCGGGAGGTGCTGGAGCAGTCCGGGACCCGGGTTCTGCTGACCGACACCACGTGGGCGGGTGTCTCCGCCGCCGTGCACAGCGGACACGTCCAGCTCCTCCACGACGTGGACGACGAGCCCGCCGAGCCGGTGCGGGTGGCCCCGGACAGCCTGGCGTACGTCATGTACACCTCCGGCTCCACCGGGGTTCCCAAGGGCGTGGCCGTGCGCCACCGCGACATCACCGCCCTCGCCGACGACAGCCGCTTCGCGGGCCCGGCCCACGAGTGCGTGCTGCTGCACTCGCCCTTGGCCTTCGACGCGACGACCTACGAGCTGTGGGCGCCGCTGCTGCGCGGCGGCCGGGTCGCCGTCGCCCCGGCGGGCGACCTCGACCCGAGCGCGCTGCGCCAGGCGATCACCGCGCACGGGGTCACCGGGATGTGGCTGACCGCCGGGCTCTTCCGCGTGATCGCCGACGACGACCCCGCGTGCCTGGCCGGGCTGGGCGAGGTGTGGACCGGCGGCGACGTCGTCCCCGCCGCCGCCGTCCGCGCCGTCCTGGACGCCTGCCCCGGCATCACCGTCGTCGACGGCTACGGCCCCACCGAGACCACCACCTTCGCCACCGCGTACCGGATTCCCCGCGAGGTGCCGGACTCCATCCCGATCGGCTCGCCCCTCGACGGCGTGCGCGCCAGCGTCCGCGACGCCGAGCTGCGGCCGGTGCCCGTCGGCGCGCCGGGCGAGCTGTGCCTGGGCGGGGCCGGGCTGGCGCGCGGCTACCTGGGCAGGCCGGGGCTGACCGCCGAGCGGTTCGTGCCCGACCCCTCCGGCGCACCCGGCGAGCGGCTGTACCGCACCGGCGACGTCGTCGCCTGGACCGGCTCCGGCGAGCTGCGGTTCCTGGGCCGGGTGGACGACCAGGTGAAGATCCGCGGGTTCCGCATCGAGCCCGGCGAGGTGGAAGCCGCGCTGGCCGCGCACCCCGCGGTGACCCACGCCGTGGTCATCGTGCGCGCCGAGGGCCGGAGCAAGCGGCTCGTCGCCTACGCCGTCGCCGAAGGGGTGGACGGTGCCGCGCTGAAGGCGCACCTGGCCGAGCAGCTGCCGGACTACATGGTGCCCTCGGTCGTCGTGCCGCTGGCGGAGTTCCCGCTGACGCCCAACGGCAAGGTGGACCGCAAGGCGCTGCCGGAGCCCGCCGCCGAGGCCAGGGCCGCGCGCACCGCGCCGCGGACCCGGGCGGAGACCACGCTGGCCCAGGTGTGGGCCGGGGTGCTCGGCGTCGAGCAGGTCGGGGTGGAGGAGGACTTCTTCGCCCTCGGCGGCGACTCGATCCTGAGCATCCAGGTCGTGTCCCGAGCACGCGCGCAGGGCCTGCGGATCACCCCGCGCCAGGTGTTCGACCACCCGACCGTCGCCGGTCTGGCCGCCGTCGCGCAGCCGCTGGCCGCCGAGGCCGAGCGCGGGCCGGTCAGCGGCGACGCGCCGCTGACCCCGGTGCAGCGCTGGTTCTTCGCCACCATCGGGCCGGACCCGACGCGCTTCGACCAGTCGATGGCGCTCACCCTCGCCCCCGGCGTGGACACCGCCGCGCTGCGGCGGGCGCTGAACGCCCTCGCCTGCCACCACGACGCGCTGCGCATGCGCTACACCCGCACCGCCGACGGCTGGCGTCAGCACAACGCCGCCCCCGGCGGGGACATCGCGCTCGGGGAGACCGGGGTCGACCTCGCCGACGGCCCCCTGCTCACCGCCGAGCTGTCCGAAGAGGACTCCACGCTGCGGTTGGCCGTGCACCACCTGGTCACCGACGGCGTCTCGTGGCGGGTGCTGCTGGAGGACCTCGACACCGCCTACCGGCAGGCCGCCGCGGGCAAGCCGATCGACCTCGGCCCCCGCACCACCTCCTTCCGCGACTGGGCGCGCCTGCTCAGCGAGCACGCGCGGGCGTTCACCGCCGAGCTGCCCTACTGGCGCTCGGTCATCGACGGCGCGGACCCGGCGCTGCCCCGCGACGCCGACGGCCGCAACACCTCCGCTTCGACCCGCGAGCACACCGTCTGGCTGGACACCGACGAGACCCGCGCGCTGCTGCGCGAGGTCCCGCGCGCCTACCACACGCGGGTCAACGACGTGCTGCTCACCGCGCTCGGCATGACGCTCACCGACTGGTCCGGGCACGAGCGGGTCCTGGTGGAGGTGGAGGGCCACGGCCGCGAGGAGGACGCCGTCCCCGCGCCGGTCGACCTCTCCCGCACCGTCGGCTGGTTCACGTCCATGTTCCCGGTCGCGCTGAGCGCCCACGGGGACATCGCGACCGCGCTGCGCACGACGAAGGAGGACCTGCGGGCCATGCCGCGCAACGGCGTCGGCTACGGGGTCCTGCGCCACCTCACCGGCGACCTCGCCGCCGTGCCGGAGCAGGCCGTCGGGTTCAACTACCTCGGCCAGTTCGACTGGTCGGGCGTGCTGGGCGGGCTGATCACCGGGGTCGGCGGGCTGGAGTCCGACGTCAGCCCGGACGCCGAGCGCCCGCACCTGCTCGACGTCGTGGCCCGCGTCGACGGCGACCGGATGGGCATCACCTGGCTGTACTCCGACAACGTCCACCACATCGACACGGTTCGGCGGCTGGCCCGCGGCCTCGCCGAGGCGCTGCGGCGGATCATCGCGCACTGCGCCGCGGGCGGCGGCGGGCACACCCCGTCGGACTTCCCGCTCGCCCGCCTCGACCAGTCCCAGGTGGACGCCCTCACCCGCGGGCGCGCCGTGCTCGACGTCTACCCGCTGACCCCGATGCAGGCGGGCATGGTCGTGCACGGGCTCTCCCAGGCCGAGCAGGGCGTCTACCTGGAGCAGGTCACGTTCGTGCTGGACGGGGTCGACGGCGGCGCGGCGGGCCTGGCCGCGCTGGCCGACGCGTGGCGGCACACCGTCGCCCACACCCCGGTGCTGCGCACCGCGATCGCCTGGCACGGGCTGCCCGAGCCGGTGCAGGTCGTGCACCGCCGCGCCGAGCTGCCGGTCGCGGTCCTGGACTGGACCGGGCAACCGCAGGAGGAGAACCTGCGGGCGCTGCTCGCCGAGGACAAGGCCCGGGGCATCGACCTCACCGCGCCGCCGCTGCTGCGGGTCACCCTCGCCCGGGTGTCCGCCACCGAGGTGCGGGTGCTGTGGACCTTCCACCACGTGCTGCTGGACGGCTGGAGCGTCTTCCACGTCCTCGGCGACGTCCTCGACGCCTACCGCTCGCTGCGCGCGGGCACACCCCCCGTCCCCGCGGAGCGCCCGCCGTTCCGCGACCACGTGCGGTGGCTGGCCGAGCAGGACGACGAGCGCGCCGCCGCGCACTGGGCGGCGGTGATGGCGGGCTTCGCCGAGCCGACCCCGCTGCCGCTGGACCGCCGACCGGGCCCCGGGCACGCGCCCCGCTCCAGCTCCTGGACCACCGAGGAGATGGGCGTCGAGCGGACCGCGGCGCTGACCGCGTTCGCCCGCGACCACGGCCTCACCCTCAACGCCCTGGTCCAGGGCGCGTGGGCGCTGCTGCTCTCGGCGCACAGCGGCCACAGCGACGTGTGCTTCGGCGCGACGGCCGCGGGCAGGCCCCCGGAGCTGCCCGGGGTGGACCGGATCACCGGCATCTTCATCACCACCACCCCGGTGCGCGTGCGCGTCCCGGCCGCGGTCCCGGTGGCGCGCTGGCTGCGGACGTTGCAGACCGAGCAGGCCGCGGCCCGCTCGGCCCAGCACGTGCCGCTCGCCGTCGCCCAGGCTGGCAGCGACCTCGCTCCCGGGGCGGCCGCCTTCGACAGCATCGTCGTCTTCGAGAACTACCCGGTGGACGCCGAGTCCGAGGCCGGGCCCGTCGTGCGCGACCTGGACGCCAGGGAAACCACCAACTACCCGCTGACGCTGGTCGCGGCTCCTGGCGAGCGGCTGGGCGTACAACTCGGGTTCGACCCCGACCTCGTCTCCGAGGGGACGGCCCGCAGGCTGTGCGGGCACGTGCTGACCCTGCTGGAGGAGATCGCCGCGCACCCGAACGCGCCACTGGGCTCGCTGGACCTTCGGCCGAGCGGGGACAGGGCGCGGCTGGCCGACTGGAGCGGCGCGGCCGTGGCGGGCGAGCAGGCCCCACCGCTGCTGCCCGAGCTGATCGCCGAGCAGGCCGCCCGCACCCCGGACGCGCTGGCGCTGCTGGGCGACCAGGGCGAGCTCACCTACCGCGACCTCGACACGCGCGCCAACCGGCTCGCCCACCTGCTCGCGGCGCGCGGGGCGGGACCGGAGCGCATCGTCGCCCTCGCCCTGCCGCGCTCGGTGGACATCGTCGTCGCCCAGCTGGCGGCGTGGAAGGCGGGCGCGGCGTACCTGCCCGTCGACCCCGCCTACCCGGCCGAGCGCATCACCGCGATGCTCACCGACGCCGCGCCCCTGCTCGTGCTCACCGACGCCGACACCGCGCCGGTGGCCGCCCAGGCGGGTGTGCCGGTGCTGGTCCTCGCCGGGGACACCGCGGCCGAGCAGCCCGACCACGCGCCGCGGGTCGAGCCGCGGCCGGACGACCCGGCCTACGTCATCTACACCTCCGGCTCGACCGGGCGGCCCAAGGGCGTCACCGTCACCCACCGCGGTCTGCCCGCGTTCGCCGCCGCCGAGCGCGCGCACCTGCGCGCCGGGCCTGGTGACCGGGTGCTGCAGTTCTCCTCGCCCAGCTTCGACGCCTCGGTGCTGGAGCTGTGCCTGGCGCTGCCCTCCGGCGCCGCGCTGGTGGTGCCGCCCGCCGGACCGCTGCTCGGTGAGCACCTGGCCGAGGTGCTGACCCGCTGGCGCGTCACGCACGCGCTGATCCCCCCGGTCGCCCTGGCCACACTGCCCGCCGAGACCGCGCTGCCGGACCTGCGCACGCTGGTCTCCGGCGGTGAGGCGTGCACGCCGGAGCTGGTGCGGCGCTGGGCGCCGAACCGGCGGATGGTCAACGCCTACGGCCCAACAGAGTCCACAGTGGTCACCTCGTGGAGCGCGCCGCTGCGCCTCGACGGCGGCACCCCGATCGGCAGGCCGCTGCCCGGGACGCGGGTGCACGTCCTGGACGCCGCCCTGCGCCCGGTGCCCGTCGGCGTGCCCGGCGAGCTGTTCGTCGCCGGGATCGGGCTGGCCCGCGGCTACCTGAACCGGCCGGGGCTGACCGCGGACCGCTTCGTGCCCGACCCGGACGGACCGGCCGGGTCGCGTATGTACCGCACCGGCGACCGGGTCCGCTGGTCGGCCGACGGGGTGCTGGAGTTCCTGGGCCGCACCGACCACCAGGTGAAGGTGCGCGGGTTCCGGGTGGAGCCCGGCGAGGTGGAGGCCAGGCTGCGCGAGCTGCCCGGCATCGACGACGCCGTGGTCGTGGTCAGCGACCAGCGCCTCATCGCCTACGCCACCGGCCCGGACCCCGACCCCGACGGCGCGCGCGCCGCGCTGGCCCGCACGCTGCCGGACTACCTGGTGCCCGCGGTCGTCGTGCCGCTGGCGGCGCTGCCGCTGTCCCCCAACGGCAAGCTCGACCGCGCCGCCCTGCCCGAGCCCGTGCTCCCGGACACCGGGGCCGAGCGGGTCGCCCCGCGCACCGACACCGAGGAGGTGCTGGCGCTGATCTGGGCCGAGGTGCTGGAGCTGCCCGACGTCGGGGTGACCGACAGCTTCGTCGACCTGGGCGGCGACTCCGTCCGCGCCCTGCGGGTGGGATCGCGCGCCCGGGAGGCCTTCGACGTGGCCCTGACCCCCAGGGACGTGCTCACCGCCCGCACCATCGCGGCGCTCGCCGACGTCGTGGAGGACCTCGTCCTCGCCGACCTCGAACTCGCCGCCGCCACCGACCAGCAAGCCTGAGGGAGCCACCGATGACGTCCTCGCGCCAGGACCGGGCCGCGAAGCTGCCCGCCCACCTGCGGGAGAAGCTCGCCCAGCGGCTCGCTGGGCGGACCACCCGCGCCGACGTGATCCCCGCCGCCGACCGCGGCGGCCCGCTGCCGCTGTCCAGCGCGCAGCGGCGGCTGTGGTTCCTCGCCGAGCACCAGCCCGACCACAACGGCTACACCAGCGCCGTCGCGCTGCGCCTGACCGGCGAGCTCGACCGCACCCGGCTGGCGGGCGCTCTGGACGGGCTGATCGCCCGCCACGAGTCGCTGCGCACCACCTACACCACGACCCCCGACGGTCCGGCGCAGCTGGTGCACCCGCCCGCGGGGATGCCGCTCTCCGTGCTGGAGTCCTCCGATGTGGACGGTGCGCTGGAGCGCGCGTACGCCGAGCCGTTCGACCTGCGCGAGGGGCCGGTGGCCCGGGCGGTCCTGCTCGTGGAGAGCCCCACCTCGCACGTGCTGCTGCTGCTCGCCCACCACATCGCCACCGACGGCTGGTCGATGGGTGTGCTCGTCGGCGAACTCGGCGCGCTGTACGCCGGGGATCAGGACCTGCCCGCCCCGGCGGTGGCCTACGGCGACTTCGCCGTGTGGCAGCGCGACCGCCTGGCCGGGGACGGCCTGGCCACGCAGTTCGCGCACTGGTCCGAGCGGTTGTCCGGGCTGACCCCGCTGGAGCTGCCCACCGACCGGCCCCGGCCCGCCACCCCCTCCGGCGCGGGCGCGGCGCACGAGTTCCACCTCTCCCCGACGCTCAGCGCCGCCCTCACCCGGATGGCCAGGGAACGGCAGGTCACCCTCTACGCGGTGCTCACCGGGGCGTGCCAGGTGCTGCTCTCGCGCTACGCCCGCCAGCGCGACGTCGCCCTCGGCACCGTCACCACCGGGCGCGGCAGGCCCGAGCTGGAGCGGGTCGTCGGGTTCTTCGTCAACACCGTCGTGCTGCGCTGCGACGTGGACCCCGAGCTGCCCTGGTCGGCCTACCTCGACCGGGTCAGCGCGACCGCGCTGGAGGCGTTCGCCCACGACGAGGTCCCCTTCGACCGCCTGGTCGCCGCGGGCGGCGCGCGGGACGCGGGCCGCAACCCGCTCTTCGACGTGATGGTCCTGCTGCAGAACACCCCCGCCCCCGGCGGCGGGTTCGCCGGTCTGGCCGCGGAATCGGTCGGCATCGGCCGCCACACCGCGAACTTCGACCTGACCTGGGAGTTCCAGGAGGCCGACGGGCTGATCGCCGGTTCCCTGGAGTACGCGACGGACCTGTTCGACGCGGCCACCGCCGAGCGCATGGCCGCGCACCTGGTCGCCCTGCTGGAGTCGGCGGCGGCCGACCCCGAGCGGCCCGTCGGCCGCCTGGCCATGCTGTCGGAGGCCGAGCGTGCCGACGTGCTGCGCCTCGGCGACCGCACCGCGGCGGCCAGCGCCCCGGCGACCGTGCTGGAGGCGTTCGCCGCACAGGTGGCGGCGACGCCGTCGGCGACCGCTGTGCTCAGCGGGGACACCGTCCTGACCTACGCCGACCTCCAGGCCCGCGCCGACCGGCTGGCCCGGATGCTGGTGGCGGCCGGGGTGCGCGCCGAGGAGCGGGTCGCGGTGCTGCTGCGGCGCGGCGTCGAGGCGATCGTGGCGCCGCTGGCCGCGCTCAAGGCCGGGGCCGCCTACCTGCCGCTGGACGCGCACGCCCCCGAGCAGCGCCTGCGGCAGGTCTTGGACTCGGCGGGCGCGCGCCTGCTCATCACCGACCGGCCCGCGCCCGCGGAGTGGTCCGGGCTGGTCCTCGCGCCCGACTCCGGTGTGGACGGACCCGCGCCCGCCCGGCGGGTGCGGCCGGACAGCCTCGCCTACGTCATGTACACCTCCGGCTCCACCGGCACCCCCAAGGGGGTCGCCGTGCGCCACCGCGACATCGCCGCCCTCGCCGCGGACTCCCGCTTCGCCGGCGGCGCGCACTCCCGGGTGCTGGTGCACTCCACGCAGGCCTTCGACGCGAGCACCTACGAGATGTGGGTGCCGCTGCTGACCGGCGGCGCCTGCGTCATCGCCCCGCCCGGCGACCTGGACGCGGCGCTGCTGCGCGCCGTCGTCGCCGAGCACGCGGTCACCTCGGCGTGGATCACCGCGGGCCTGTTCCGGGTGCTCGCCCAGGAGGACCCGACCGCGTTCACCGGTCTGCGCGCGGTGCTGACCGGCGGCGACGTCGTTCCCCCCGCCGCGGTGCGCCGCGTCCTGGACGCCTGCCCCGGGGTGGCGGTGGTCGACGGCTACGGCCCGACCGAGACCACCACGTTCGCCACCACGCACACCGTCACCGCCCCGGTCGCCGACCCGATCCCGATCGGCACTCCGCTGGACGGGATGGCCGCCTACGTGCTGGACGGCTCCCTGGACCCGGTCCCGCCCGGCGTGCCGGGCGAGCTGTACCTGGCGGGCGCGGGCCTGGCGCGCGGCTACCTCGACCTGCCCGGCCGCACCGCGGCGGCGTTCCCGGCCGACCCGTTTGGCCCGCCCGGCGGGCGCATGTACCGCACCGGCGACGTCGTGCGGTGGGGCGCGGACGGGACGCTGGTGTTCCTCGGCCGCGCCGACGACCAGGTCAAGATCCGCGGCTTCCGCATCGAGCCCGGTGAGGCCGAGGCCGCGCTGGCGGCGCACCCGGCCGTCGCCGAGGCGGTCGTGGTGGCCCGCCGCGACACCGGCAGCGCCCGCCTGGTCGCCTATCTGGTTCCCGACGGCACGCCGCCGGAGACCGACGAGCTGCGCGCCTGGATGCGGCGCACGCTGCCGGACTACCTGGTGCCGTCGGCGTTCGTGCGCCTCGACGCGCTGCCGATCACCGCCAACGGCAAGGTCGACCGCCGCGCTCTGCCCGCCCCCGACCCGGCCCCGGCCCGCGCGGCCGTGGCCCCGCGCACCCCGGCCGAGGAGGCGCTGGCCGCGCTGTGGCGCGACGTGCTCGGTGTGGCCGAGGTCGGTGTGGAGGACAACTTCTTCGAGCTGGGCGGGGATTCCATCCTCAGCATCCAGCTGGCGGCCCGCGCGCGGGCGGCCGGGATCGCGGTGACGTCCAAGGACCTGTTCCTGCACCAGACGATCGCCGGTCTGGCCACGCACCTGGCCGCCGCGCCCGCCGAATCCGCCCCCGCCGACGTGGCTCCCACCGGGCCCGCGCCGCTCACCCCGATCCAGCGCTGGTTCCTCGACCCCGACCCCGCCGCCGCGCACCACTTCGCCATGTCGGTGTTCGTGGAGCTGGCCGAGGACCTGGACGAGCCCGCGCTGCGCGCCGCGCTCGACGCGCTCGTGCGCCACCACGCCGCGCTGCGCACCCGCTTCACCCGTGACGGCGACACCTGGACCCACGAGCCCGCCGCCGACGGCGGGTGCCCCGTCACCGTCGGCGATCCCGCCCGCCTGGACGAGGAGGCCCTCGCCGCGCAGACCGGCTTCGACCTGGCGCGCGGGCCGCTGCTGCGCGCCGTGCTGTTCCCCGGAACCCCGGCCAGGCTGCTGCTCACCGCGCACCACCTGGTGGTCGACGGCGTGTCCTGGCGGGTGCTGCTCGGCGACCTGGAGACCGCTTACGCCCAGGCCGCCGCCGGGCTGCCCATCGCCCTGGAGCCCGTGGGCACGGAGTTCGCCGAGTGGGCGCACTGGCTGTCCCACCACCTCGCCGACGGCGGGTTCGCCGAGGACGTGGCGCACTGGCGCGCGCAGGCCGGGGACACCGCCATCCCGGTGGACCTGCCCGGCGACCCCGTGGACGCGCGGGCCGTCACCGTCCGGTTGGGACGCGAGGACACCGCCGCCCTGCTGCGGCAGGTGCCCGCCGCCTACCGCACGCAGATCAACGACATCCTGCTCAGCGCGCTCGGGCGCGTCCTGGCCGCGTGGACGGGCCGAGCGGACACCGTCGTGGAGATGGAGGGGCACGGCCGTGAGGACGTGCTGCCCGCCGCCTTGGACCTCACCCGGACCGTCGGCTGGTTCACCAGCCAGTTCCCGCTGCGCCTGCACGTGCCGGACGGCGGCTGGGGCGCGGTCGTCAAGGCGGTGAAGGAGCAGCTGCGCGCCATCCCCCGGCGCGGGGTGTCCTACGGCGCGCTGCGCTACCTGGCCGGGCACGACGACCTCGCCACCCACCCCCAGGTGAGCTTCAACTACCACGGGCAGTGGGACACCACCGCCGGTTCCGGGCTGGTGCGCGGGCGCTGCGCGCCCATCGGCGCCGACATCGCGCCGCAGCGCCACCGCGACCACCTCATCGACATCGCGGGCGTGGTCGACGGCGGCGACCTGGAACTGACCTGGCTCTACTCCCCGGGAGTGCACACCGAGGCGACCGTGCGCGGCCTCGCCGAGGCGATGATCGCCGCGCTGCGGGAGATCGTCGCGCACTGCGCGGACCCGAGCGCGGGCGGGCGCACCCCGTCGGACTTCACCGCCCGCGGCCTCACCCAGCCGCAGGTCGACCGGCTCGCGGGCGACGGGCGCGCGGTGGAGGACATCTTCGCGCTGACCCCGCTGCAGGCGGGCATGCTCTTCCACAGCCTGGTCGACGCCGCCTCCGGCGCCTACCACGACCAGGCCCGGCTGCGGCTGACCGGCGTCGCCGACCCCGATGCGCTCGCCGCCGCCTGGCGCGACACCGTCGCCAACAACACGGTGTTGCGCGGCAGCGTCGCCTGGCGCGGCCTCTCCGAGCCGGTGCTGATCGCCCACCGCGACGTCGAGCTGCCGATCACCCGCCACGACTGGCGGAGCGCCCCCGGCCGCGACCTCGACGCCGTGGCCCGCGCCGAGCTGGCGGCGGGCATCGACCTCACCGCGCCGCCGCTGATGCGGCTGGCCGTCGTCGCGCTGCCCGGCGACGAGGTGTTCCTGGTGTGGACGTTCCACCACATCCTGCTCGACGGGTGGAGCCTCGGGCAGGTGCTGACCGAGGTGTGCGAGCGCTACGCCGCCGCCACCGAGCACCGCCCGGCCGCGGTGCCCGCCCGGCCGCCCTACCGGGACTACCTGCGCTGGCTGGCCGCGCGCGACACCGACGCCGCCGAGCGGCACTGGCGGGGCGTGCTCGCCGGGTTCGCCGAGCGCACCCCGCTGCCCTTCGACCGCCCGCCCGCCGAGGCGCACCGCGCCGAGTCCTCCCGCTCGGTCGCGGTGACCGTGGAGCGCACCGACGCGCTGCGCGCCGCCCTGCGGGCCAAGGGGCTCACGCTCAACACCGCGGTCCAGGGCGCGTGGGCACTGGCGCTGGCCTGCCACAGCGCCAGTCGCGACGTCGTGTTCGGCACGACCGTCTCCGGCAGGCCCGACGAGCTGCGCGGCGTCGAGGACATGGTCGGCCTGTTCATCAACACCGTGCCCACCCGCGCGCGCGTCGACGGCGCGCGCGACCTCGCCGGGTGGCTGCTGGAGCTGCAGGCCCAGCAGGCCGAGTCGCGCCGCCACGACACCGTCTCGCTGGCCCAGCTGGGCGCGTGGAGCGAGGTCCCCGGCGGGCTCTTCGACAGCTCGGTGGTGTTCGAGAACTACCCGTTCGACGAGTCGGCGACCGGCGGCATCGGCATCGCCGAGGTGCGCGCGACCGACACCACCACCTTCCCGATCAGCGTCCGCGCCCACCTCGCCGAACTGCTGCACGTCGACCTCGCCTACGACCCCGACCTCTTCGACGCGAGCACCGTGCGCCGCATCGCCGCGCACTGCGTCCAGCTGCTGGACGCCTTCACCGACCTCGACCAGCGTGTGGCCGAGCTGCCCACGCTCTCGGCCGCCGACCGGCGGCGCGTGCTGGTGGAGTGGAACGGCCAGGCCGACCCCGACCCGGCGCCGCCCGCCATCACCGCGCTGTTCGCCGCGCGGGCCGCCGCCACCCCGGACGCCGTCGCGGTCACCGACCGCGGCGCGCACACCACCTACGCCGAGCTGGACGAGCGCGCCAACCGCCTCGCCCACCTGCTCACCGAGCGCGGCGCGGGCCCGGAGCGCCTCGTCGGGCTGCTGCTGCCGCGCACCGCCGACCTGGTCGTCGCCGTGCTGGCGGTGCTCAAGTCCGGCGCGGGCTACCTCCCGCTGGACCCGTCGTACCCCGCCGAGCGCATCAGCGGCACCCTCGCCGACGCCCAGCCGGTCCTGGTGCTCACCACGGGTGACTATGAGTCCCCTGTGGACTCGATCCGCCTGGACACCGCCGACCTCAGCGGCTACCCGGCCACCGCGCCGGAAACCGCGCTGCGGCCGGAGAACCCGGCCTACGTCATCTACACCTCGGGCTCGACCGGCACGCCCAAGGGCGTGGTGGTCTCCCACGCCAACGTCACCCGGCTGATGAGCGCCACGGCGCACTGGTTCGACTTCGCCCCGACCGACGACCGCGCTGTGTGGACGCTGTTCCACTCCTCCGCCTTCGACTTCTCGGTGTGGGAGCTGTGGGGCCCACTGCTGCACGGCGGCAGGCTCGTCGTCGTCCCGCACGAGGTGTCGCGCTCGCCCAGGGACTTCCTGCGGCTGCTCGCCGACGAGGGCGTCACCGTCCTCAACCAGACCCCGTCGGCGTTCTACCAGCTCATCGCCGCCGACGAGGCCGACCCGGAGACGGGCGCGCGGCTGGCGCTGCGCCAGGTGGTCTTCGGCGGCGAAGCGCTCGAACCCGCCCGGCTCGCCGGCTGGTACCGGCGGCACCGCGCGCACGCCCCGCAGCTGGTGAACATGTACGGCATCACCGAGACCACCGTGCACGTCACCCACACCCCGATCGACGGCTCCACCCGCGGCAGCGCCATCGGCGTGCCCATTCCGGACCTGCGGGTGTACCTGCTCGACGCCGACCTGCGCCCGGTCCCACCGGGGGTCACCGGCGAGCTGTACGTGGCGGGCCCCGGCCTGGCGCGCGGCTACCTGCGCCGCCCCGGGCTGACCGCGCAGCGCTTCCTCGCCGACCCGTTCGGCGCCGCCGGGACGCGCATGTACCGCTCCGGCGACCTCGCCCGTCTGCGCTCCGACGGCACCCTGGAGTACCGCGGCCGTGGCGACCAGCAGGTCAAGATCCGCGGCTTCCGCATCGAGCTGGGCGAGGTGGAGGCCGCGCTGCTGGCCGACGCCGCCGTGCGCGAAGCGGCGGTCATCGACCGCGAGGACGAGCCGGGGCACCGCAGGCTCGTCGCCTACCTGGTCGACGCCGAGCGCGCGGTGGACACCCTCGCCCTGCGCGAACGGCTGTCGGCGACGCTGCCCGCGCACATGGTGCCCTCGGCGTTCATCGCCGTCGACGCGCTGCCGCTGACCCCCAACGGCAAGCTCGACCGCCGCACCCTGCCCGCGCCCGGCGCGGACCCGGCCGCGAGTGCCGGGGACCGCGCCGAGCCCGCCACCGACGCCGAGCGCGCGGTCGCGGCCGCGTGGTCGCGGGTGCTCGGCGTGCCGGTGGGCGCCGAGGACAACTTCTTCCACCTCGGCGGCGACTCCATCCTCAGCATCCGGGTGGCCGCGCTGCTCGGCGCGGAGTTCGGCGTCGAGGTCTCCCCGCGCGCGGTGTTCGACACCCCGACGGTGTCCGGCCTGGCCGCCGCGCTGGCCGGAGCGCACACCGCTCGGGCCGCGATCCCGGTCGCCGCGCGCGACACCGTGCCGCAGACGTTCAACCAGCAGCGCCTGTGGTTCCTGGACGAGTTCGAGCCGGGCAGCACCGAGTACCTGACCCGCTTCGCCATCCGGCTGACCGGCGACCTCGACACCGACGCCCTGCGCGCGGCGTTCACCGGCCTGCTGGCCCGCCACGAGGCGCTGCGGACCACGCTGCGCTCGGTCGACGGGCGCGGCGTGCAGGTCATCGCCGACCCGTGGGAGTTCGACCTCCCCGTCATCGACACCGACCCCGCCGAGGTGGACACGGTCTTCGCCGAGGACGGCGCGACCCCGTTCGACCTGGCCGAGGGCCCGCTGATCCGGGCACGCCTGCTGCGGCTGTCGGCCGAAGAGCACGTGCTGCTGCTGACGCTGCACCATGCGGTCACCGACGGCTGGTCCATGGGCGTGCTGCTGGAGGACCTGCGCGCCCTCTACAGCGGCGAGGAACTGCCGCCGCTGCCGGTGCAGTACGCCGACTACGCGCTCTGGCAGCGCGCGCGCCTCGACGGCGCGGAGATGGCCCGCGGCCTGGAGTACTGGCGCGGCCGGCTGGCCGAGCTGCCCGTGCTGGAGCTGCCCACCGACCGGCCGCGGCCCGCCGTGCGCACCGCCAACGGCGCGGTGCGCGCCTTCGAGGTGCCCCGCCCGGTCGCCGACGGGCTGCGGCGGCTGGCCGCCGAGCGCGACGCCACGCTGTTCGTGGTGCTGGTGGCCGCCGCGCAGGCGCTGCTGCACCGCTGGACCGGACAGCGCGACGTCGCCGTCGGCACCGTCGTCGCCGGTCGCGAGCACCCCGACCTGGCGAGGGTGGTCGGGTTCTTCGTCAACACCGTCGTCCTGCGGTCCACTGTGGAGGGCGAGTTCACCGCGCTGGTCGACCGCGTCCGGCGCGCCGCGCTGGAGGGCATGGCCCAGCAGGACATCCCGTTCGAGCGGATCGTCGACGAGCTGCGCCCGGAGCGCGACACCAGCCGCAACCCGCTCTTCGACGTGATGGTGCTGCTGCAGAACACCGCCGCCGAGCCCTTCGAGCTGCCCGGCGTGCGCGTCGGCGAGGTCGGCCTGACCGCGGTGTCGGCGACCTGCGACCTCACCTTCGAGTTCGCCGAGCACGGCGGCGCGCTGCTGGGGTCGCTGGAGTACAACACCGACCTGTTCGACGCGGCCACCGCCGAGCGGCTCACCACGCACCTCAAGACGCTGCTCGCCGGGATCGCGGCGGCACCGGCCACCGAGGTCGACGCGCTGCCCGTGCTGCCCGCCGCCGAGCAGGACCTGGTCCTGCGGCAGTGGCAGGGCCGCGAGCTGCCCGAGCCCGACGCCACCTTCCCGGAGACCTTCGCCGCCCAGGCCGCGCGCACCCCCGGGGCGACCGCGCTGGTCACCTCGGCCGGGGCGCTGACCTTCGCCGAGCTGGACGCGCGGGCCACCCGCCTGGCCCGCTCGCTGCGCGCGCAGGGCGCGGGCCCCGAGCAGGTGGTGGCCGTGCGGCTGCCCCGTGCGGAGATGGTGCCCGCCATGCTGGCTGTGCTGAAGGCGGGCGCGGTGTACCTGCCGGTCGACCCGGCGCTGCCCGCCGACCGGCTGCGGTTCCTGCTCGCCGACGCCGGCGCCGCGCTGCTGCTCGGAGCCGACGGGGTGGACCTGGCAGGCCTGGACACCCGTCCGGCCACCGAGTCGGACCCTGGGGACGTGCCGCTGCCCGCCCCGGACCCGGCGCACGCCGCCTACCTGATCTACACCTCCGGGTCGACCGGCAAGCCCAAGGGCGTGCTGGTCGAGCACCGGCACCTGGCCCGCTTCCACGCCGACCACCGCCTCGACCTCATCGACCCGGTCGCGGCGGGCGGGCGCACCCGCTTCGCGCTCACCGCGGCGTTCACCTTCGACACCTCGTGGGAGGGCCCACTGTTCCTCGCCGCGGGCCACGAGCTGCACGTCCTCGACGACGACGTGCGCCTGGACCCCGCCGAGCTGGTCGACTACATCGCCCGCGAGCGCGTCGAGGTGCTCGACCTGACCCCGACCTACGCCCAGCAGATCGTCGCCGCCGGGCTGCTCACCGACCGCAGGCACCGGCCCGCGCTGGTCATGCTGGGCGGCGAGGCGGTGGGCGCGGCGCTGTGGCGGCAGTTCGCCGCCGCGCCGGACACCCGCGCGGTCAACTACTACGGGCCCACCGAGGCCACGGTGGACGCGTTCGTCGCCGAGGTCACCGGCCCCGCCCCGCTGATCGGCAGGCCGACCCGCGGCGTGCGCGGCTACCTGCTGGACGAGTCGCTGCGCCCGGTGCCCATCGGCGCGGTCGGCGAGCTGTACCTGGGCGGCGGGCAGGTGGCCCGCGGCTACCTGCGCAGGCCGGGCCTGACCGCGCAGCGCTTCGTCGCCGACCCCTTCGGCGCTCCGGGCGAGCGCCTCTACCGCACCGGGGACCGCGCGCGGTGGACCGCGGGCGGCCAGGTCGAGTACCTGGGCCGCGCCGACGAGCAGGTGAAGGTGCGCGGGTTCCGCATCGAGCCCGGCGAGGTCGAGGCCGCGCTGCGCGAGCACCCGGACGTCGCCGACGCCGCGGTCGTGGCCGCCGAGCACAACGGGCACACCCGCCTGGTCGCCTACGTGACCCCGGCCCGCGACACCGCGGCGCTGCGGGTGTGGCTGCGCGACCGGCTGCCCGACTACATGGTGCCGTCGGTGTTCGTGCCGCTGGCGGCGCTGCCGATGTCGACCGCGGGCAAGGTCGACCGCCGCGCTCTGCCCGCCCCGGACTTCGGCGCGCTGCTCGACACCGCCTACGTCGCGCCGCGCTCGGCCGAGGAGCGCGCGCTCGCGCAGGTGTGGGCCCAGGTCCTGGGTGTGGAGCGGGTCGGCGTCGAGGACAACTTCTTCAGCCTCGGCGGCGACTCCATCCTGAGCATCCAGGTGGTCTCCCGGCTGCGCGAGCGCGGCCTGCGCACCAGCGCCAAGGACCTGTTCCTGCACCAGACGATCGCCGAGCTGGCGCCCCGCTGCACCGCGGCCACGGCCCCGGCGCGGCGGGCGGCGGTGAGCGGCCCCGCGCCGCTCACCCCGATCCAGCGCTGGTTCACCAGCACCGCCCCGGATCTCGACCGGTTCACCATGTCGATGCTGCTGGACCTGGCCCCCGACGCCGACGCCGACCTGGTGGAGGCCGCGCTGGACGCGCTGGTCGAGCAGCACGAGGCGCTGCGCACGCGGTTCCGCGGTGACACCCAGGACATCAGCGCGGAGGGTCCGCACCGCGTCGGCGTGCGCGTCGAGCGGGTGGACGCCGAGGTCGGCGACGGGCTGCGCGCGCGGCTGAGCGTCACCCGGGGTCCGCTGGTGGGCAGCGCGATCGGCGGCGGGCAGCTGCTGCTCGTCGTGCACCACCTGGTCATCGACGGCGTGTCGTGGCGGGTGCTGCTGGACGACCTGGAGACCGCCTACCGGCAGCTCCGCGACGGCGGGCCGGTCGTGCTCGGCGAGCGCGGCACCGGTCTGCGCGACTGGGCGGTGCTGCTGGCCGAGACCGACTTCTCCGCGGACGCCGCCTACTGGGACGCGGCGGCGTGCGAGGTGGACCTGCCCGTCGACCGGGATGGCCGCAACACCGGGGCGAGCGCGCGGACGGTGTCGGTGCGGCTGAGCCGCGAGGACACCGACGCCCTGCTGCACGCCGTGCCCGCGGTCTACCGCACGCAGGTCAACGATGTGCTGCTCAGCGCCGTGGGCCGGGTGCTGGCCGACTGGACCGGGCGCCCGGCGGTGGCCATCGGCATGGAGGGCCACGGCCGCGAGGAGATCGCCGACGGCCTCGACCTGTCCCGGGCGGTCGGCTGGTTCACCGCGGAGTACCCGCTGGTCCTCGACATCCCCGAGGGCGGCTGGGGCACTGTGCTCAAGGCGGTCAAGGAGCAGGTCCGCGCGGTCCCCCACCGCGGCCTGTCCTACGGGGTGCTGCGCGAGCGGCTGGCCCCGCGCCCGGACCCCAGGGTCAGCGTGAACTACCACGGCCAGTGGGACACCGCCGCGGCCGGGGACGGGCTCGTGCGCGGCACGCACACCGGTCTCGGCTCCGACGTCGACCCCGACGCCGAGCGCCAGTACGAGCTGGACATCACCGGGATCGTGCAGGACGGCCGCCTGGAGCTGGGCTGGACCTACTCGGCGGGGCGCTACGCGGAGGAGACCGTGCGCGGGCTCGCCGAGCGGGTCGCCGGGGCGCTGGGCGAGATCGTGGCGCACTGCGCCGACCCCGCAGCGGGCGGGCGCACCCCGTCGGACTTCCCGCTGGCCGGGCTGGACCAGGCGCGGCTGGACCGGGTCGTCGGCGACGGCCGCGGCGTGGCCGACGTGCTGCCGCTGACCCCGCTGCAGGCGGGCATGGTGTTCCACAGCCTGGTCGACAGCGACTCCGGCGCCTACTTCAACCAGCTCGCCGTGCCGCTGTCCGGTGTCGGCGACCCCCAGGCGCTGGGCCGGGCCTGGCAGGAGGTCGTCGACCGCACCCCGGCGCTGCGCTCGCACGTGGTGTGGGAGGACGTCGAGCGCCCGCTCCAGGTGGTGCACGAGCGCGTCACCCTGCCCGTGTCCTATGTGGATCTGCGTGGCGAGGTCGGCGGGGTCGAGCGGCTGCTGGCCGAGGACGCCGCCGCGGGCCTGGCGCTGGACCGCGCGCCGCTGATGCGGGTGACGGTGGCGACCCTGGCCGACGACGAGGTGCTGCTGGTGTGGACCTCGCACCACGTGCTGCTCGACGGGTGGAGCACTGGCCAGGTGTTCGCCGAGGCCTGCGCGGTCTACGCCGACCTGGCGGCGGGCCGGGAGCCGGTGGCCCAGCGCCGCGCGCCGATGCGCGATTACCTCGCGTGGCTGGCCGAGCAGGACCCGGCCGCGGCGCGGGCGCACTGGACGGCCCTGCTGGACGGGGTCACCGCCCCGACACCGCTGCCGCTGGACCGCGCGCCCGCCGAGGCGCACCGCACCGAATCCGCCCGCACCATCGCCGTGGAGCTTCAGGCCGAGGTCTCCGCCCGGCTGCGCGGCGCGGCGCGGGCGCACGGGCTGACGGTGAACACGCTGGTGCAGGGCGCGTGGGCGCTGCTGCTGGCCCGCTTCGGCGGCGCCGATGACGTGGTGTTCGGCACCACCGCCTCCGGCAGGCCCGCCGAGCTGCCCGGCGTGGAGTCGATGGTCGGCATGTTCATCAACACCGTCCCGACCCGGGCGCGGGTGCGGGCGGGCGCGGTCGTGGCCGACTGGCTGCGCGAACTGCAGGACCAGCAGAGCGAGTCCCGCGCCTTCGAGCACGTCGCGCTGACCGACCTGCAGGCCTGGACCGGGGCCTCCTCGCTGTTCGACAGCGCGGTCGTGTTCGAGAACTACCCGATCGAGGAGGGCGCGGCCGACAGCGGGCTGCGCATCGGCGAGATCAGGGCGACCGACACGACCAACTTCCCGCTGATGCTCAGCGCGTTCCTCGGCGACGTCCTCGGTCTGCGCCTGGCCTACGACGAGCGCCTGTTCGAGCGGGCGAGCGCCGAACGGCTCGCCGAGCACCTGCGGACCACCCTCGCCGCGCTGGCCGACGGCCTGGACGCGACGCTGGCCGCACTGCCGGTGCTCACCGAGGCGGACGCGGGCGTGCTGGCGGCCTGGAACGCGACCGGCGAGGCCCCGGCGGGCACGGTGACCGAGCGCTTCGCCGCGCAGGTCGCCCGTACCCCCGGGCACCCGGCCGTCGTCGCGGGCGAGACCACCTGGAGTTACGCCGAACTGGACGCGCGCGCCAACCGGCTCGCCCGGCGGCTGCTGGCGCTCGGCGTGCGCGCCGAGCAGCCGGTCGCGCTGCTGCTGGGCCGCTCCCCCGAGGTCGTGGTCGCCGAACTGGCGGTGCTCAAGGCGGGCGGGGCGTACGTCCCGCTCGACGGCCGCGCCCCGGACGCGCGCCTTGCCCGCATCCTGACCGAGACCGGCGTCGCGGTGCTCATCACCGACGACGGGTCCCGATTGATCCACAGTGGACATACCGTGCTGGTGGGCGACGCGGTCGACGAGTCCGACGAGGCCCCCGCGGTGTCCGTGTGGCCGGAGTCGCTGGCCTACGTCATGCACACCTCCGGCTCCACCGGCGTCCCCAAGGGTGTCGCGGTGCGCCACCGCGACATCGTCGCCCTCGCCGCCGACCGGCGCTTCGCCGGGCACGAGCGGGTGCTGCTGCACTCCCCGCACGCCTTCGACGCCACGACCTACGAGCTGTGGGCGCCCCTGCTCTCCGGCGGGACCGTCGTCGTGGCCCCCGACGGCGACCTGGGCCCGGAAGCGCTGCGCGACATGATCGGGCGGCACGCGCTGACGTCGGTGTGGCTGACGGCCGGGCTGTTCCGGCTCATCGCCCAGGACGACCCGGCCGCGCTGGGCGGGCTGCGCGAGGTGTGGACCGGCGGTGACGTCGTGCCCGCCGCGGCGGTGCGTCGCGTGCTCGCGCACTGCCCCGGCACCGCCGTCGTCGACGGCTACGGCCCGACCGAGACCACCACCTTCGCCACCGCGCACCGGATGACCGACGCGGCGCCGGACTCGGTCCCCATCGGCTCGCCGCTGGACGGCATGCGCGTGCACGTCCTGGACGCGGACCTGCGGCCGGTGCCGCCGGGTGCGCCGGGCGAGCTGCACATCGCGGGCGCGGGCGTCGCGCGCGGCTACCTCGGCAGGCCGGGGCTGACCGCGCAGCGCTTCCTCGCCGACCCGTTCCACCCGGGCGCGCGGATGTACCGCACCGGCGACATCGTGCGCTGGAACCCCGACGGCACGCTGCGGTTCCTCGGCCGCGCCGACGACCAGGTCAAGCTGCGCGGCTTCCGGGTCGAGCCCGGCGAGGTCGACGCCGCGCTGGCCGAGCACCCGCTGCGCACCGGCGGCGCGATCCCCGACGCGGCGGTCGTCGTGCGCACCGACGACGGCAGGCCGCGCCTGGTGGCCTACCTGGTCTCGGCCGCACCGGTCGACACGGCCGCGGTGCGGGCGTGGCTGGCCGAGCGGCTGCCGGACTACCTCGTCCCGGACGCCTTCGTCGTGCTCGCCGCGCTCCCGCTGACCGCGAACGGCAAGCTCGACCGGGCCGCCCTGCCCGCCCCCAGCACGACGACCGGCACCCGCACCGCCCCGCGCACCGCCGCGGAGCGGACCGTGGCCGCGGTGTTCGCCGAGGTGCTGGGTCGCGGTGATGTGGCCGCCGAGGACGACTTCTTCGCCATCGGCGGCGACTCGATCCTCAGCATCCGCGCCGCCACCGCGCTGCGCCGGGCCTGCGGCGCGGACGTCTCACCGCGCACCGTGTTCACCCACCGCACCGTCGCCGCGCTCGCCGCCGCACTGGCCGGGGCGGGCACGGCCGTCGAGGTGATCCCGGCGGTGTCCGGGGACGGGCCGCTGCCGCTGTCCTACGCCCAGCAGCGGCTGTGGTTCCTGCACCAGTTCACCCCCGGCGGCGGCGAGCATGTCTCGCCGATGGCGCTGCGCCTGCGCGGCCCGCTCGACGTCGAGGCCCTGCGCGACGCCCTGACCGGGCTCGCCGAGCGGCACGAGTCGCTGCGGACCGCGTTCCCCACCGTGGACGGGCGCGGCGTCCAGGTCATCCTGCCCGCCGCCGAGGTGGACCTGCCGGTCCGCGAGGTCGCCGAGGACGGCATCGACGCCGCCCTGGCCGACGAGCGCGACGCGCCGTTCGACCTGGCCACCGGTCCGCTGCTGCGCGCGGCGCTGCTGCGCGTCGGCGGCGAAGACAGTGGCGATGAAGACCATGTGCTGAGCCTGGTGCTGCACCACATCGTCACCGACGGCTGGTCCAACGGCGTGCTGCTGCGCGATCTCGCCGCCCTGTACGCCGGATCGGCCCCGTCGTCCCCGTCGGTGCGCTACGTCGACTTCGCGGCGTGGCAGCGCGACCGCGTGTCCGGCGACCTGGCCGGACAGCTGGCGTACTGGCGCGAGCGGCTCGCCGGCATCACCCCGCTGGACCTGCCGCTGGACCACCCGAGGCCCGCGGTGCGCCCCACCCGCGGCGGGGTGGCCCGCTTCGCGCTGGACGTCGAGCAGGTGTCCGCGCTGCGACGGCTGGTCGGCGAGCGCGGCGGCACCTTGTTCACGGGACTCGTCGCGCTGTGCCAGGCGCTGCTGTCGGTCTACGCGGGCAGCGACGACATCGCCGTCGGCACCGTCACCTCCGGCCGCGACCGCGGCGACCTGGAGGACGTGGTCGGGTTCTTCGTCAACACGCTCGTACTGCGCTCCACTGTGGACGGCACTGCGGGCTTCGGCTCGCTGCTGGAGCAGGTCCGCGACGGCGTGCTGGCCGCCTTCGAGCACCAGGACGTGCCGTTCGAGCGCGTGGTGGACGAGGTCGCCGCCGAGCGCGACCCCAGCCGCAACGCCCTCTTCGACGCGATGGTGGTGCTGCAGAACACCGGCGGCGACGGCGAGCTGGAGCTGCCGGGCCTGCGGGTGGCGGAGATCGCCCCGCCCGCGGGCACGACCACGTGCGACCTGGTGTTCGAGTTCCAGGAGCGCGACGGCGGCCTGCACTGCGCGCTGGAGTACGCCGCCGACCTGTTCGACCCGGCGACCGCCGAGCGGATGGCCGCGCACCTGCGCACGCTGCTCGCAGGCGTGGTGGCCGACCCCCGCCGCCCGCTGGCCGAGGTCGCGCTGGTGCCCGAGCGCGAGCAGCGCGCGCTGCTCGACGCCGGTCGGGGCGCCGCCCTGCCCGTCGGGCCGGTGCTGGTGCCCCAGCAGCTCAGCGCCACGGCCGCCCGGACCCCCGGGGCGACAGCACTGGTCAGCGGCTCGACCCGGATGACCTTCGCGGAGCTGGAGGCGCGCACCAACCGGCTCGCCCGCGCCCTGCGCGCCCGCGGCGCCGGACCCGAGCGGGTGGTGGCGGTGCTGCTGCCGCGCTCGGTGGAAAGCGTGATCACCCTGCTCGCCGTGCTGAAGGCGGGCGCGGCGCACGTGTGGATCGACCCGAAGCTGCCCGCCGCACGGATCACGGCGCTGCTGGAGGACACCGCGCCCGCGGTCGTCATCGACTCCCCGGTGGCGGACGGCGGCTTCGACACAGCGCCGCTGCCCGACGCGCCGAACGCCGCCCACCCGGCCTACGTCATCCACACCTCCGGGTCGACCGGGACCCCGAAGGGCGTCGTGGTGGAGCACGGCGCGCTCGCCACCCTGGCCGCCGCCCAGCGGCAGCGGTGGGACGGGCTCGGGCAGCTGCGCACCGCGCTGATGGCCAGCTTCTCCTTCGACGCCTCGTGGGAGCTGCTGCTGATGCTCGTCGCCGGACATGAAACCCACCTCATGGGCGAGGACGAGCGCCACGACCCGCGAGCGCTGCTGGACTACGCCGCAGAGCACCGCATCGACCTGGTCAACTGCACGCCGAGCTTCGCCACGCACCTGGTCGCCGACGGCCTGCTCGACGGCTCGGCGGGTCGCCCGGCGCACCTGCTGCTCGGCGGCGAGGCGGTCCCCGCGGACCTCTGGCGGGCCATCGCCGAGAGCCCGCACGTCACCGGCCTGAACCTCTACGGCCCCACCGAGACGACGGTGGACGCCACGGCGCGGGTCATCGGCCCGGGGACGCCGGACATCGGCTTCCCGCTGCCGAACACGCGCGCCTACCTGCTGGACGCGCGGCTCGCCCCGGTCCCGCCGGGAGTGCCCGGCGAGCTGTACCTGGCTGGTCCGCAGCTGGCGCGCGGCTACCTCGGGCTGCCGGGCCTGACCGCGCAGCGCTTCATCGCCGACCCGTTCGGCGCGCCCGGCTCCCGCATGTACCGCACCGGCGACCGGGCGGGCTGGAGCGCCGACGGGGCGCTGCGCTACCTGGGGCGGGCCGACGAGCAGGTCAAGATCCGCGGGTTTCGCATCGAGCCCGGCGAGGTGGCGGCGGTGCTGCGCGGCTGCGCGGGCTTCACCGACGCCGCCGTCGTCGCCCGCGCCGACGGGGGCGCGCACGCGCGGCTGGTCGCCTACCTCGTCGGCGACGGCGATCCCGAGGTCGCGGTGAAGACCGCGCGGGAGCGGCTGCCCGAGCACATGGTGCCCGCCGCGGTCGTCGTGCTCGACCGCCTGCCGCTCGGCCCGACCGGCAAGCTCGACCGCGCCGCGCTGCCCGCCCCCGACCTGTCGGGCACCGCGGGCCACGTCGAGCCGGACGGCCCGGTCGCCCGCGAGCTGGCCGAGATCTGGGCGCGCGTTCTCGGCCTGCCAAAGGTCGGCGCGCGGGACAACTTCTTCGCCATCGGCGGTGACTCGATCCTCAGCATCCAGCTGGTCACCGAGATCCGCCGGGCGGGCTACCGGATCAGCGCCAAGGAGCTGTTCCTGCACCAGACCGTCGAGGAACTGGCCGAGGTGGTCGAGGTGGCGGGCGCGGGCGAGGAGGACCGGGCCGCCGTCGTCGGCGCGGGCGTCCTGACCCCCATCCAGGCCGACTTCCTCAGCTCCGCCCCGCCGAACCCGCACCACTTCAACCAGGCCATGCTGGTCGCACTCGACGGACGCCCGGACCAGGCGAAGCTGGCCGCCGCGCTCTCGGCGCTGGTGGCCCACCACGACGCGCTGCGCGCCCGCTTCGAGCGCGACGGCGACACGTGGCAGGTCGACTACGGCCCTGTCGTGCAAGGCCGTGCCGAGCCAAGCGCTTTCCCGCTGCTCTCGGTGCACGACCTGACCGACGAGTCCGACCCCCAGCCGCGCATGACCGAGATCGCCGACGCCGCCCACGCGAGCTTCGACCTGTCGTCGGGCCTGCTGCTGCGCGCGGTCCTCTTCGAGCTGGCCGACAGCTCGGTGCTGCTGCTCATCGCCCACCACCTGGTGGTGGACGGCGTGTCCTGGCGCATTCTGCTCGACGACCTCGAACGCGCCTACGAGCAGGCCGACGGCCGCATCGACCTGGGCGGCAAGACCACCTCGTTCCGCGACTGGTCGCTGCGCCTGGCCGAGTTCGCCGCAGGCGGCGGCCTGGACCACGAGCTGGAGCACTGGACCGAGGTGGCCTCAGCCCCACCGCTGCCCCGCGACCCCGGCGGCACGTCCGGCTCGGTGGTGGTCGGCCTCGACCCGGCCGACACCGAAGCGCTGCTGCGCTCCGCGCCAACGGCCTACCGCACCCGCGTCAACGACGTGCTGCTCGCCGCCCTGGCCGCCGCGGTCGGCAGCTGGACCGGCCACGACGTGGTGTCGGTGACCCTGGAAGGCCACGGCCGCGAGGACGTCCTCGACGACGTCGACCTCTCCCGCACGGTCGGCTGGTTCACCACCGCCTATCCGGTCGCCCTGCGGGTCCCCACCACCGACACCAGCCGCGACCTGGTCAGGGCGGTGCGCAAGCAGCTGCGCGCCATCCCCGCCAACGGCTTCGGCTTCGGTGCCCTGCGCCGCCTCGGCCGCCCCGAAACCCAATCCCGGCTCGCCGAGCCGGCACACCCGGAAATCGCCTTCAACTACCTCGGTCAGTGGGACGGCGCCGCCCCCCGAACCGGCCTGATCCGCGCCTCCCTCGGCACCCTCGGCGCCGACGCCGACGCGGGCACCCCGTCGCCGCACCTGCTGGAGGTGGTCGGCGCGGTCCAGGACGGTGTCATGAGCTTCTCCTGGTACCACGGCGCGGACATCAGCACCGCCACCGTGACCGCCGTCGCCGAAGCGTTCCTGGCCCGTCTGCGCCGCATCGCCGAGGACAGCCGATGACCAGCGCCCCGCTCAGCCGCAACCGGAACTACCGGCTGCTCTGGACCGGGCAGGCGCTCGCGGAGCTGGGCATCGGCGCGTCGGCGGTGGCGCTGCCGCTGCTGGTGCTGGCGGTCACCGGCTCGGCGGCGGCGTCCGGTCTCGTGCTGGGCGTCTACGCCGCCGCCCAGCTCGCCGCCGCCGCCCCCGCCGGGGTGCTGGTCGACCGGTGGGACCTGCGCCGGGTGCTCATCGGCTGCGAGGCGGTGCAGGCCGCCGCGATCGGGGCGGTGGCCGCGGCCGTGTGGGCTGGGGTGGCGACGCTGCCCGTGCTGCTGGCGCTGGCGGTCGTCCTGGGCACGACGCGGGCGCTGTTCGAGCCCGCCGAGGCGGCGGCGCTGCCCGCCCTGGTGCGCCCGGACCAAGTCTCGACCGCGGTCGCGATGAACGCCGCGCGCGGCTCGATCGGGTCTCTCGGCGGCAACGCCCTCGGCGGGGCCCTGTTCTCGCTGCGGCACTGGGCGCCCTTCGGCATGCAGGCCGCCGCGCACGCGGTGTCCACCGTCCTGCTGCTGTTCCTGCGCGTCCCCGCCCGCGCCCCGACCGCCCGCGCGGGCTTCCGCCACGAGCTGACCGAGGGTCTGCGGTGGCTCTGGCGCAACCGGGCGATGCGCGCGGTCACCGCGTGCGCGGCGGGTCTCAACCTGCACTTCCAGGCGTTCTACCTGGTCGTGCTCGCCGTGGTCGTCCAGAACGGCGCCCCCGCCGCGCACGTCGGGCTCATGGCATCGATGTTCGGCGTGGGCGGCATCCTCGGCGCCCTCGCCGCCCCCCGCCTGTGCCGCCTGCTGCCGACCCGCACCGCGATCCTGGCCGCGATGTGGGCGATCGCGGCGCTGATGCCCTTTGCCGCCGTCCTGGGCAACGCGTTCGCCATCGGCGGGGTGCTCGCCGGCGCCGCCTTCCTCACCCCCACGGCCAGCACCGCCATCACCACCTACCAGCTCCTGCACACCCCCGAACACCTGCGGGGCCGCATGGCCGCCGCCGTCAGCACCGCGGTCGGCACCGCCGCCGTCGCGGGCCCGGCCGTCGGCGGCGTCCTGGCCGACCTGACCCCACCCGCCACCGCGATCCTGCTGTGCGCGGTGGGCACGGCCCTCTGCGCCACCGCCGCCACCCTGGCCCCGTCTCTGCGGACCCTGCCCGCACCCCACCAAGCCGAACCGGCCCCAACCCACTAGGAGTAGAACCATGGACGACGACACCACCTACCGCGTGCTGGTCAACGACGAGGACCAGCACTCCCTCTGGCCCGCCCACCTCGACATCCCCGCGGGCTGGCGCGACGAGGGCACCACCGGCACCCGCGAGGAGTGCAGCGCCCACGTCGACCAGGTCTGGACCGACATGCGCCCCCGCAGCCTGCGCACCCAGATGGACAGCGCCTGACCCCGGAGGGCGGGCCGATCCCCTCGGCCCGCCCTCCGCGCCGGGGCGGTCAGCCCACCGTCAGGGCGAAGAAGAGGAAGCCCAGGAAACGCTTCCCCGGGTACCGCTCCAGCTCCTCGGAGAACAGCTCGTGAGCCTCGGGCGCGGGTGCGGGCTCGCTGATGACGTCGATGCGGAAGCCCGCCCCGACGAAGGCGTCCGTCATGGCGTGCAGCGGCCGGTCCCAGAACCTCAGCCGGGCGCTCTGCCCGCCCAGGGCCCAGTCCTCTATCCGCTCGCAGGTCTGGAAGTAGTCGGGCTTCTCCCCGGCCTCGCGCCGCATCAAGTTGATGACGAACGGGTGCTCCACCGAGACGATCAGCCGCCCGCCAGGCGTCAGCACCCGGCGCAGTTCGCCCAGCACAGGCCCCCAGTCCCGCAGGTAGTGCAGCACCAGGGACGCGACGACGACGTCGAACGCGCCGTCGGCGAACGGCAGCGGATCAGCCAGGTCCGCGACCCGCACATCGGCGCAGGCCCCCAGCCGCCGCCGGGCCAACTCCACCATGCCCGCGCTCGCGTCCACCCCGGTCACCACCGCACCCCGGTCACGCAGCACGGCGGACAACGGCCCCGAACCGCACCCGGCGTCGAGTATTCGCAGGCCCGCCACGTCTCCGGCGAGGTCCAGCATCGCGGGCCGCTCGTAGTAGGCGTTCATAAGACTGGTCTCGTTCTCGGCTGAGTACGCCTCGGCGATGCTGTCGTAGCCATCCGCGAACTCCAGACCGTCCTGAGTCGACGTCATGTCGACAGAGACGCCCCAGCCGCGCAACGGTTGCCCGGATGCTCCAGCCGAGCGCAGATCACGCGTCGGGACCACCTGAAGAGCATCCGCATTCGCTTGAGCAAACACCTCCGTGTCGTTTCGGCGGTTCCCGTCCTAGCTTCGGGCGGTGGCCAACGAACTGACGATTCCGCTCCTGCCCTGTCGGGACATCGACGAGATCGCGACCTTCTACGAGATGCTCGGCTTCGCCCCCACCTACCGCCAGACCCGGCCGAACCCCTACATCGCCCTGCGGCGCGAGGACATCAACCTGCACTTCTACGGCATGGACGGCCATGTCCCCGAGCACTCGCACAGCAGCTGCCTGATCATCGTGCAGGACACCGGACCGCTGTTCGAGGCGTTCGCGGCGGGAATGCGCGCCGTGCACGGCAAGTTGCTCGTTTCCGGCATTCCGCGCATGACCAGGCCCCGCCTGCGCAACGACCGCTACACCGGCTTCACCGTCATCGATCCCGGCGGCAACTGGATCCGGGTCAACAAGTCCACCCAGGAGCCCGAGCCCAGCACCAAGCTCGCCAGAGCCATGGAGAACGCGGCCCGCCTGGCCGACGCCAAGGGCGACGAGCACCAGGCCCTGAAGATCCTCGAAGGCGCGATCAACCAGGCCGACGGCTCCGAACCGGAACTGCGGGACGCCAAGGCCTTCCGCGACGAGCTGGTCGAACGGACCGCGGGCACGTGATCCCCCGCGCACGTCACTTGGCGACGTTCCACCACAGGTCACCGTGCGCTGCGTGCTCACGGATGAGCGGCCAGAGCTTGGCGTCGTAATGGCTGTTGGACGGGATCGGCGGCGGGTCGTCGCAGGGGCGCAGGAACGGCTGCGAGGAGCGGCGCACGGACACGCCGGGCAGAGCGGCGAGAGCGCGGAGGCGGCGGTCGGCGGGATCGAGCACTCCGACGTCGAGGCATTCGAGGTGCACCTCTCCCGGCAGCGCTCGGCGCAGAGCGGTGACGAGCGTTCCACTGCCGACCGGCGCCCAGACCCTCGTGGGGACCGGATTGGCCCGCTCGCCGATGAAGTGCCACTCACGGGCGATCTGCTCCCGCAGGCAGCTGCCGAACTGCGCGTCGCCGAAGCCCAGGGGCGCTGCCCAGCGGCCAGCCGCCTCGGCGGCGAACGCCTCGGCCGCGGTGGTGGCCTCCGCCAACGACGGGCAGGCGATGATCTCGGCGCCGTACTCGTGCGCCAGCAGCGAGTGGGGGTGCGGTTCGCCGTCCAGCAACTCGGCGAACACCACGCACCGCGTGCCAAGCAGAGCGCACACGTGGGCGAGGGCCACCTGGGCGAAACCCGGTGCGGGACTGGCGTAGACGAATGTCGACGTCCCACGGCCGCGGCGCGCTTGCAGGTAGGGGATGAGCGCCCTTTGCTTGGTGCCGCCGGGTAACAGGTCGTCGCGCACCACGGTGACGGTGCCCGCCGGGATGTCCACGGTGTGCAGTTCGACCGGCGGACTCAGCCGCACCTCCGCCACCGCGGAATCGTCGTGAACAGCCAGTCCGGGCGAGTGCGACACGTGGTCTCCTAGGTTTGGCGACGAAAGCGGGACTGGACGCCGGAACGAGTCCGGCGTCCAGTCCTGACTGGAACCTGACGCCACCGCGGTCGGCGCGGCACCGGTCGTCCCTTACGGCCGCGAGCAGTCGCGGACGGGTTGTCGACCGGGCCTGGTGGCGTTGCTGGTCCTGGCCGCCGTGCAGTCGTGCCGTTACGGCGGTCCACCTAGTTGATCACTTTACGACGATCATGCGATCGGTCAATCCCCCGTTGACACCAAGCGGGGCCGGGTCTCACTCCACGACGTACATGAGTTCGTAGACGCTGCCGATGTTGCTGGTGACGGTCGCCGTGTAGCGACCGGGGGTGGCGTCGGCGTAGAATCTCATGCCGCCCATGTCGTCGTCGCTGCTCAGGTCGTCCGCGTCGTACAGCTTCAGCTCGGCCATGGTCGAGAACTCGATGCGCACGTCGTCGATGTCGATGGTCTGCCCGGCGTCCATGGTCCTGGTGGAGTCCGCGGGCCACCGCGTCTCGCGGGAGTCCTCCACCCAGTACTTCAGGTAGAAGTCATCAGCGCTGAACAGGCTCTTGTCGACATGGTCGGCCAGCTTCGCCGACTCCACCACCGCCGCCGTCGCGACAACGGCGATCTGACACCCCGTCGACGCGGTCATCCCCGAGATGACACCCGCCGCGGCCCCAGCCGCCCCGGCCACCACGCCGACCGCCGCCCCACCCGCCGCTGCCCCACCCGCCGCGGCGGCGACACCCGCTCCGCCCGCCGCCGCGATACCCGATCCCTCAACGGCGGCTCCCCCGATGAGGGCACCCGCCTCCGTCAGCTCCACGGCCACCGCTCCCGCGGCGGCAGGGCCTGCGGCCCCGGCCGTGACCACGGTGGCAGCGACACCAGCGGCGGCGGTGAGCACCACCGCTCCGGCGGCGACACCGATCACCACGCCGTTGCTCACGCCTCCCGACGGGCTGACGCACTTCACGTAGACAAGCGAAACAGTGGGCACCGACGGTCTCCCTGGCTTGGATCTGCACACGTTCGATGGACTGCCGGGTGACGTTTGGCCGGACACCGACCGTGCCCCGCCACCCTGCTTCGTCCCTCAGCCGCCTGCCGTTACGGCAGCGGCATTCAGCGCCCGAGACCGATCCCCAACCTCGGCTCCCCGTCCACGGCCATCACCCACCCGCCCAACACGTCACGACCGCATCACGGGCGCGAGTCACCCAGGACGAGCGCCACCGAGAAGGCGACGAGCACCCGGTGCCCTCGCCTACGCCGCCTCCCGTACTCGCCGCCGTCGACACACGTGCCCGCCGACCACCTCAGGTGATGTGCTCCAACACGGCCTCCGCGACAGCCTTCATGGTCGTCCGCCGATCCATCGCCGTCCGCTGGATCCACCGGAACGCCTCCGGCTCACTCAGCCCCTGCTTGGACATCAGCAGCCCCTTGGCCCGCTCGATGACCTTCCGCGTCTCCAACCGCTCGGTAAGCCCCGCGACCTCGTTCTCCAACGCGTGCAACTCGGCGAACCGACTGACCGCCAACTCGATCGCAGGCACCAGGTCATGCCTGGCGAACGGCTTCACCAGGTAAGCCATCGCCCCAGCATCCCGAGCCCGCTCCACCAACTCCCGCTGACTGAACGCCGTCAACATCACCACCGGCGCGATCCGCTCCCGAGCGATCGCCGAGGCAGCATCGATGCCGTCCATCCGGGGCATCTTCACGTCCATGATCACCAGATCAGGCCGCAACTCCCCCGCCAACTGCACGGCCTGCTCCCCATCAGCAGCCTCCCCGGCGACCTCGTACCCCTCCTCACGGAGCATCTCGACGAGATCAAGCCGAATCAACGCCTCGTCCTCGGCAACCAACACCCGCCGCACAGGCGCCTCACCAGCCACCTCGGTCACCGACACCCTCCAAGCCTCGACCCCACAAGAACCCGCAGCCTACCGCCGCCGTGTTACGCCCCGTCGTCACATAACGAGTGAACCCGCCAACACCCCAACCACCCCCACCCCGTACAGTTACCCACCACGCCCCCGTAGCCCAATCGGCAGAGGCAACGGATTCAAAACCCGTCCAGTGTGCGTTCGAATCGCACCGGGGGCACCAGCGAAAACGCGGTCTGACCTGCAAAAACTTCGCGATAAGTTGATCTTGACAAGTCCGGCTGTTCTGTGCTGCATCCGGCCATCTACGGGTGTCTGTGCCCTATACGTGCCCGAGTTTGCCCGAGCCCGACAGCCGAGGGTGGCCAGCAGACGCCCTGCCGACACCCGCGCTCGGTACGTCACACGACCGTCGAGACAGCTCGTCGCCGACCTCTCAGCCGGCGTTACGAGCCCGGCCCGTAGCGCTCGACCAAGATCAGGAACGTCGGCGGACGCCACCACCGCCTAGACCGCAGTTGGGCCACAGATGCGGTTGAGACGTGCCCATGAGTTCAAACGTTCGACAGGTGGCCCCGCTGAGGCTCCCGCCTCCGGAGAGCGGTGCGCGCATATAGCCTGATCTGCGGAAACATTGTGTACTGAGACAACTTGGGCACACACTGGGCAGGAGGGCCGCTGCAACGGCTACCCAGGCAGGGAAGTCAACGGCCATACCCGAGTGTTCATGGCTGTCGCCGTAGCGTGACGAAGGCTCGCCAGGCCATCCAACGAGTAAGAAGTGCCTCGCCGACCTGGGTCGATGCTGCCCGGACTCGTCATCGGCATGCCAGACACGCCGGCGTTGAGATCTTCACCGACCTGGCAGGTCGGTGCTGTTGACCTGCCGTCGCTGTACGCGACGTTTGAGATCCCCACCGACTTGGCGGGGTCGGTACTGCGTCGCAGACCTGCATGTCGCCGGCGCTTGCGGCGAAGTTGGGATCCTCACAGACCTAGTGAAGTCGGTGCTGCCACCACGAGGGCGTGGCCAACGTCGCCCACGCGGGGTTGAGATCCTCACCGACCTGGTGGGATCGGTGCTGCCACCTTGCGGGGTCGCCAAAAGCCATCGTCCACTTTGTTGAGATCCTCACCGACCTGGCGGGGTCGGTGCTGCACCTACCACCGAGCCGTCAAGGGTCTGCCCGTGGCGGTTGAGATCCTCACCGACCTGGCGGGGTCGGTGCTGCTGGCCGAGCCGGTGCGCCGCCGCGTGCAGGGCGTGCAGTTGAGATCCTCACCGACCTGGCGGGGTCGGTGCTGCGGCTCACCTCGACAAGGTGGAGCAGGACGAGCAGGAGTTGAGATCTTCACCGACCTGGCGGGGCCGGTGCTGCCTCATCGACGCCGCCGACTACCTCAACCACGCAGAGGTTGAGATCCTCACCGACCTGGCGGGGCCGGTGCTGCTCTGCGCTGACCCCCAGGGCGACGGCGGCGACGAGGTAGTTGAGATCCTCACCGACCTGGCGGGGCCGGTGCTGCCCCGCTTGAGATGGGAGTTCTTGGTCGTTTCGCTTCCTGATGTAGCTGGCAACGCCAGGATTAGGGCAACACGCCGTCGTTCTGGTTCGGAGCCTCTCGGCGTTTCGCTGGACGCTTGGGGTTCCGAAGCGAGCTGGAGAAGGCTGAATGCTCACGGAAGGCGAAGGTATCGGGGCTCGCTGCCCGGTGTGGCGGTGCGCTACTTGACGAGTGCAGGTGAAGTGCACATCTCATCGATCTCACCAGGGACGGTGCCCTTCCGGATGGCGCCGTCCGTGCTGGCTGCGTGTCTGGGTCTCGGGTGTGGGGGCGTGTTTCAGAGTATGAGTGCGCCGTGGTGGGGTGGTGTGGTGGCGTTGCCGAGGTGGGTGGTGTTGGTGAAGGTGCCGCGGTCGAGTTGGTAGATGCGGATGCTGTCAGTTTGTGGGTTGATCAGTGTGGTGAGGGTGTCTTCGAGGGTGAGGCGTTGGGCCGGTGTGCAGATGATCTCGAAGACTGATTTCTGGACTCGGTGTCCGTGTCCTTCGCAGGTGGTGGCGACGCGGCGGAGGCGGCGTTCTCCTTCGGGGGTGGTGGTGTCGATGTCGTAGGTGATGAGGAGTTCCATGTCTAGGTGAGGGTCCAGGGGTGGTAGGTGGGTGTGTCTCCTCGGAGGTGGCGGGCGAGGAGTCTGGCTTGCAGGAGTGGTAGGAGTCCGGCGGGGATGTCGCGGTTCAGGGTGGCGTGGTGCCAGGTGCGTTCGCGGGCTTCTGACCAGTGGTGGAGGAAGGTTTTTCGGCCGTCGTCGGTGAGGGTGACGGCTCCGCCTGGTTCGGTCTGGGTGTGTCGGGTGGTGATTTGGCCTCGGTTGAGGAGGGTGAAGACGAGTCGGTCGACGAGGAGTGGGCGGAGTTCTTCCATGAGGTCGAGGGCGAGGGCGGGTTTGGCCGGGCGGATGCCGTGGAGGTATCCGATGTGGGGGTCGAGGCCGACGTGTTCGCAGGCGCCGTGGACGGCGATGCGCAGCATGGCGTAGCCGAAGGAGAGCAGGCAGTTCACGGGGTCTTGGGGTGGTCGTCGGGTTCTGCCGGGTGTGGCTCCTTTCACGAGGTGGGGTAGGGATTGGAAGTAGTCGCGTGCGGCGCGTCCTTCGATTCCCAGGATCGCTTCGGTGGAGGCGGCGGCGGGGAGGTCGGTGATGGCGGTGGCGTGGCGTTCGGCGATCGCTCTGAGGTGAGTTTGGCGTTGTCCTGTGGCGTCGCGGGCGGCGCGCAGGATGAGTTGTCGGTAGTTGTGGAGTTTCGCGGCGATGAATGCGCGGCAGAGGGTGTTGCGGTGGTCGGGGTTGTCGTGGGCGCGGGCTTGGGCCAGGCGTAGGAGGCCGTTGCCGTTGTGGGGTCCGTGGGCTCGGGCGAGGAAGCGGCCGTTGCGGGTGACCCAGGTGACGGGTCGGGCGTCGGCGGCGCAGCGGTGGAGGAGGTCGTCGGTGACGGTGACTCCGTTGAAGGCGACGATGTCGTCGATTCTGACCAGGGGCAGGAGGTGGCGTCCGGGCTTGTCGGGGTGGATGACGCGGATGGTGTCGCTGTCGAGGTGCAGGCTGGTGCCTGGGGTGGTGATGTAGAGGGTGCGCAGGAGTTCGTTCATAAGGGGTTTCAGTCGGTCCAGTCCGCTGGAGGCTGCGGGGTGAATAGGTTGGTGGGGGTGGTGGGGATGTCTGGAAGGCAGCCGGGTTTGAGGGAGCACCGGGTGCAGCGGCGGTCGTTGACCGGTGTGGGTGCGCGGATGGCGGCGAGGGCGGCTCGGAGAGCTGTGACGGTGTCGGTGAGGCGCTGCAGGAGGGTGTCGTCGACGGTGACGGTGTATCGGCGGCGTGTTCGCCCCGCGAACACCTCACCGTAGGAAATGTCGGTGGCGAACATCTCGCGCAGGCACACGACCTGAGCTGCTACCTGGAGGTCGGCCGCGGAGCCTGGCCGGTAGCCGCCGGACTTGTGTTCCACGGGTATGGGTCGTCCGTCGCGGAGGTGGACGGTGTCGCATACTCCGTGTACTCCGAGGGAGTTGCTCCACACCGGCAGCGATGTCCACACGGTGTTACCGCGGATGGTCGTGGTGGCGCGTCGGTCGACGGCTTGGTGTGCCAGGTCGCCGCGGACGGTGTCGGTGTTGGCGTCGAAGTAGCCTTCGCGGTGGATGAGCACGGCCTGCCGGGGGCAGTAGGCGTGGTGTTCGATCGCGGAGATCGGGATGCTGTCGCCCTGGTGTGGCAGGTCGTGCTCATCCGGCGCGGTCATGTGTAGAGGGTGGTGAGGGTGATCTGGTCGGGGAGGTTCTCCTGGTCGACGGTGATCTTGTAGTCGGTGAAGTGTCGTGGCGCGAAGTCGGGTTGGGTGTGGCTGTGGCTCTGGATGTGGATGCGTTCGGTGAGGGTGTGGGCGGGGGCGGCGCCGAACTTGTCGTGGTGGGTGAAGATGTAGAGGCCGCGGGGGGCGAGACGACCTCGGGTGGCGGAGCGGTCGTGGTCGAACATCATCTGCAGAGAGCGGTAGAAGAGTTCGAGGTCGCGGCTGGTGACACCGGTCTTGGTGCCGCGGGTGGCCGAGTAGTAGATCTCGGTCTTGTAGAGGCCGTAGGGGACGGTCCATTTGCCGCCCATCTCGGTGGTCTCGCCCTTGTCGATGTCTTCCTGTTTGGTTTGGGTGACGCGGGTGATGGCGTGGTCGGCCGGTGAGATCGGGTCGATGGTGCGGGCGATGCCGACTTGCAGGGGGCCGCGGATCTGGCCGAGGGCGCGGGTCTTGCCGACGGAGAGGACGCCGCCGAAGAGGCGGATGTCGACGTAGCGGTCGCACAGCCAGGCTTTGGCCGGTTCGGCTTGCTCGGCGGTGATCTTCTTGTCGTCGAGTTGGAGTCCGTTGGCCTGGTAGGACTCGGCCAGGCGGGTGTTGAGGGCGTGGCCTGCTTGGACGAACACGTTGTAGCGGGGGTCGTCCTCGGCGGCGAGGGCGATGGTGTCGCGGATCTTGCGCTTGAGGGCGACGTCGGTGACCAGGCCGTGGCCGGTCTCCATGTCGGTGCGGGGGCGGTTGCCTGCGTCAGGGTCGCCGTTGGGGTTGCCGTCGGTGATGTCGAAGAGGAACACCATGTCGTGGCGGACGGCGGGGTCAAGGTGCGGGGCGGTCACGGGGTCGGGTCCTCCGAGTCGTTGGCGACGTTGTTCTTGGCCTTGGCCTTGGTCTGGGCGTGGGCGCGGGAGCGCTGGTCGGAGGCGCGCTGATGGTGGTAGCCGAGCATGAACGCGCCCTGCTGGGAGACGGTGGTCCGCCGGGGAATGCCCGGCTTGTGTTCGATCAGGTCGAACAGTTCGTCGAGTGTGTCGGACAGTTTGACTGCGGCGCCGCGGGTCTTGTCGTTGCGGCGGAGTTTGCCCAGCCACGCTTTGGCTTCCTTGCGGCCGTTGATCAGCACCATCTGGGGGTGGTCGGCGGCGCTGGCGAAGTAGCGGTCGCCGTAGGTGGTGTTGAGGTCTCGTCCGAGTGCTGTGATCTGGATGTTCTCCAGGGTGGCGAAGATGCGTCCGGAGACGTAGGCGGGGTCGCGGCTGGTGGTGTTGAGGGAGGGCAAGGGTTTCTCCGTGCTGGCTGTGCAGGCTCGGGTGAGGCTCAGGCGTAGGAGCGCTGCTCGGGGGTTGTCGAGATGGCCGTCGGTGCGTATGCGGTTGATCAGGTGGGTGAGGACGGACGGGGGCACCGGGGTGCCGCGCAGTGCGCTGCGCAGCAGGTCGTTCTGGATGCCGTCGGGACGGTGGGCGCCTTTGGCGCCGAGGAAGGCGTACCGGCGTTCCTGGCGGAGCCATCGTCCGGTGCACGTGACGAGTCGGGACAGGGTGTGGCAGGTGGGTTCCCCGGGCCACCGTGGGGTGATCTCGTGGTCGGCGAACCAGCGCCCGATGTTGGTGCGCAGGTCATCGAGTGGCATGTCGATCCAGTCGCGGACCATGATGCGGGCGACGTTGCCACCGATGCTCAGCGCGCAGAACCGTGCCGGGTCTATCCCGTCGCCGATGGTCTTTGCGCGGTTCTTGTCAGCTTTGCGGAATGCGTTGAGCAGTTGGTCGATCTCGGCGGGGGTGCCGTTGATGACCACGTTGACGGGGTCGAACTCGGCGGCGTCGACCGTCCACCAGGCCAGGCGGGTGTTCTCGCCGCTGTAGTTGAGGGTGTGCGGTGAGGACAGCACGCTCACCAGGCCGTTGGAGACGGCTTCGCCGCAGCCGACGCAGATCGGGGTGCAGGCCAGTTGCTCGGTGAGGTCGTAGCCGAAGGCCCGTTCGTTGACGCTGATGAGCGCGGTGTCGTTGCTGGCGCCCGGGACGAGCTTGGCGGGGACCTTGCTGGGGATGGTGTCGAGCAACGATCCTGTTGTGCCGCAGACCAGGCACAGCCCTGAGTTGGCACTGCCTTTGCGGTTCGTGACCTCGTGGGACCAGAACGATGCCGCTGTTGTGGCGTCGTGGGCGAACCGGCCGCCGACGGTGACCAGGACTCGGTCCTTTGCGGCGATGTCGTCGGCGCGTTCGATCAGGTCGGGTCCGCCGCGATCGTAGAAGGCGATCAGTGCCGCTGCTGCGGGGTCGTCGGGGTGTGTCTGGGCCCAGCGGCGGGTGAGGTCGACGAAAGCGGCGTGGCAGCGGGCCACTCGGTCGGTTCTGGTGGTGGGGTCCGCCCAGCCGAGCACGTACTGGACATCGTCGGCGGCCAGGTTGGGGGCCACACCGACGGTGCGGACGGTGGCGGGGACGATGTGTTCGGCCAGCCGCGCTTTGCCTTTGGCGTCGGTGGTGGTGACCGATTCCAGCGATGTGGCCGCGGGTGTTCCGTCGTGGTTGAGGCGTAGTTCCCAGCGGAACCCGAGCGCGCGGTGGAACGGTCGTGTATGCGGTTGGGTGCGGGCGTGCTCGGCCAGGCGTTGCAGCAGCATCAGCCGGTCACGCTCCCGGGGATACCGGTTGCGGGTACGTGCAGGACACCGCTGTCGAGGCGTGCGGTGAACCAGGTGAACGTGGCCGGGGTTGTCGAGTAGTTGATGCTGTGGAGCATGATCCCGAGATCCTCGCTGCGCGAGATCGGCGGAGTGTCGTCGACCGGCTCGAAGTACGCGGTGAACTCCCGGGTGCCGAGGAACGGCTGGGAGAAGCAGCTGCCGCGGGCGACCCTGCGGCGGAACTGATCGCGGTAGGCGGCTTCGGTCTTCTTCGCGTCGGGTTTGAGCCGCACATGGGCGTGGATGCGATAGGCGACCTCGCGCAGGCACAGCGAGTTGCGTTGGACCCTGTTGGCGACCGTGTCCACTCGGCGTCGTCCTGCCGCCGCGTCGACCAGCGACGGCAGATCGTTGGTCTCGTTGCGGCGTTGGGTGAAGTAGTCGATCGGGTTGAGCACCTCGATCGCCACCACCTGCCACGTGAACTCCGGCTTCCAGAAGATGGCCTCGAGCACCCCTGCCGCGGCGGTCGGTGTCATGATCGGGTAGGTCACCCGTTCGGCTTTCAACTCGGGGCGGGTGAACAACGCGCCGTCGCCTCGCACCTGCACCGAGACCGGGGGTGCCCCGGCCGAGGTCGGTAGTTTCAGGATCAAAAGATCGTCTCCTTGTCGATCGCGTCGATGTCGATGCCGACCTGCCGGTCGTACGCGCCGACCCACTCCCACATCGCGCGGCTGCCTGCGACCAACGGCCGGCACAGCGCCCCCACGTCGGGGCGGTCCATCACGTGGCGGGGCAGACGCACCATGTGGCCACGCAACTCCCGGAACACCTCCCGCAACGGCCCCTGCCCTGCCCTGACCTGCTCCACCAAGTCCAGGACGCGGTCGGTGTCGCCGTAGTCGGAGACGACCACCGGCACCCCGTCGTCGTCGATCATCCGGAACGCCAGCCGCCGATCACGGACGGAAGAGCCTTGTTGGACGAGCGGGCCGTCCGCCACCGCGGCGAAGTCCAAGTCGTGTCGGGCAGCTGTGATCGCAGACGCCCGGCCGCCGTCCTGCACGTTCTGGCTTTGATAGAGGGCGCGGAAGTAGGCGTCGAGGACCACAGGGTCGTCGGGGTCGATCCGAGGATCGGCGAAGAACGTCCGAGTCTTGTCCACCGCCGCCCGGTAAAAGCGAGGAACCGGCAGATCGGCGATGTCGAACACCACGACCCTGCCATGCTCGGGCAGTGCACCCTCGCGGTTGGCTCGGCCCGCGGCCTGCTGCAAGGACTCCGCAGGCGCCAACGCGCGGAAGACGACAGGGAAGTCCATGTCCACCCCGCACTCCACCAGCTGCGTGGACACCACCGTCACCGCAGCACCCTCAGCGAGAAGACGTTGCACCTCGGCGAGCACCCACCGACGGTGCGCGGGAACCATCCGGGTCGACAGGTGGAACACCGCGGCGTGCGGGGCCGCGCGCTGCAGGTCCCGGAAGAACACCCGGGCGTGATCCACCGTGTTCACCACGACCAACGCCCGCGGCTCGGCCGCCGCCTCCGCCACCATCTCCGGCAGCGTCGGTTGCGGCTGCACCCGCCACTCGTAGCGCACCCGCTTCAACGACCGGTACAACACACCGGCATCGGCGACCAGCGATCGGATACCCGCGCGGCGACCGGCCGGGAAGTGCTCGAAAGCCGGCTGGGTGGCCGAGGCCAACACCACCGAGGCGCCGAAGTGCTCGGTCAGCAGCCGCAACCCGTCCAGAATGTGCTCCAACAGATCCGCAGGCAACGCGTGCACCTCGTCCAACACGATCACAGCGTTCGCCAGCCGATGCAGCTTGCGCGACCGCGCGGGCATCCGCCCGAACAACGAATCGAACAGCTGCACCGTCGTGGTCACCACAAACGGCGCATCCCAATTCTCCGCCCCCAACGACGCATCACGACCCCCGAACACGCAGTGCGGCCGGTGATGCTCCACCTCGGTGTTGGAATGATGCTCCAACACCACATCACGACCGAGCAACCGCCGATACACAGCGGCGGTCTGCTCGGTCACCGTCGTGAACGGCACCGCCACGACCACCCGCGACATCCGGTGACACGCCGCGTGCCGCAACGCGAACGCCCCCAACGTCAACGTCTTGCCCGACCCCGTCGGCCCCGGCATCCGAAACACGCCACGCTCCCCCGGCGCATGCCGCATCACCTCCTCGAACACCGCCTCCCGGATCGCGTCGACAGGCGAAGGCGAACGACCCGCCACCACCGCGAGCCGCTCACGCTCGAACCGCGCAGCCAACGCCTCCATGTCAGAAGCGGGCGCCAACCGCACCGACGCCCCAGCGAAATGAGCGGCCGTGTCCAGATGATCGGCGTCCACCAACGCCGAGAACACCATCCGCACACCGAACTCCGCCACCGCGCGATCCCCCCACCCCACAGGCATCAACGACGGCCCCTCCACCAACGCTCGGGCCTCCGGCACCACACCGAAGAACCGCTCGATCTCCACCCACGGATCACCCTCGGGCCCCACACCGGCAAGCGCTGCCGCGGACTGCAGCCCGCCGTGGTGCCCCATCACCGTCGCCGCCGCCACCTTCCCCCGCCGCAGCAACAACCACGCCCCCAACATCTTGTGATCCAACCCGACAGGACCCCCCGACGCCGCAGCACGAATCAACCCCTCCTGCCACCGCTCCGTCGCTTTACCCGCGTCATGGACAAGACCAGCGGCATGCGCCAACTCCCCCGCCCCAAACGGCTCAGCGAACAACCCCGCCAACCGCGCGGTCTCACGCACATGCTCACCCAACGGATGCCACCGACCCGAGCCATCCCCAGGGCTATGCGCCCGCAACTCCACAGAAAGATCCTTCCAACGCCGTCTCCCCCGACGAGCACCGCAAACCCTAAGCCCCCCGACCGACAGAACCCGAAACCCAACCACCGACGAGACACCCGATTCACCCGAACAGCCCCAACGCGAACATCCATCATTTTTCGCTCCACCAGCGAACCGTTCGAGCCCGCCAGCGGAGCGCTGTATCACCATCACTGAACCAGTCGACACGAGATGCCAATAACCGTTGAGATCCCCGCAGGTAACTCTATCCTGCGCCAACCAGGCAACACCCAAACAAAGAGGCCGGAACCTGTTATCCCCGCAGGCTAGCAACTCTCGCTGCGGCCAGACCAACACCACCTGATCCTCAACGAGAAGCACAACGGATGTTCACTCCTACAGGTGACAACATTATCACTTCGCGGCCATGGCGGTGGTTCAGTTATTGGCAAGGCACTGAAGCCGTCTTGATCACACCCATCCACCCAGGCAACATTCACGCGCGAGAAGGGAGACATGCGCTGAACGGTGGCGATCGCCGTCGACCGGAACTGATCACCTTGCGCTCCGCGGTCGTCGTACTGGCTGGCCTGTCGACAGGCGGCCTGACCGGCTCTCTCATCGCCGGAGCGGGACACTCGACACACACTGCTTCCACCGCCACCCTTCTCGCAGCGCTCGTCGCCATAAACCTGTTCAACTCATTCATCGAATGAACAACGGACCGCCAGAACGCACGCCACCGCTCCTCAGAAACACGCCGAATCGCACTCTTGTTATCCACAATCTCGGCCTCACCAAGCCGCGAAAGGCGATACTGCCCGACGGCGGGAGCGACTCTGACTTAACCGGTCCGATCGAGGTCCTTAACGACCCTTGGGGGCCGGTGCTACCGCCCTGTATGGGCGCACGGTGGGCGGGCGGCCGAAGTTGAGATCCTCACCGACCCGCGAGGGCCGGTGCTGCCGCGCCGCATGACCGTGGTCGATGCGCCGTCCACGACGTTGAGATCCTCACCGACCCGCGAGGGCCGGTGCTGCGATGGAGCACGCCACCAAGGGCATGGGCCTGTGGTGGTTGAGATCCTCACCGACCCGCGAGGGCCGGTGCTGCCGGGCCTCCGGTGTGGAGTTCCTGCGCAAGGTGCTGTTGAGATCCTCACCGACCCGCGAGGGCCGGTGCTGCAAGATCACTAATTGTTGGGGCCGCCCCGTGGACAGTTGAAATCCTCACCGACCCGCGAGGGCCGGTGCTGCCTTCTTGCCGACCTTGTGACGCAGGCCAGAGAGGGGTTGAGATCCTCACCGACCCGTGAGGGTCGGTGATGGCGTTGGCGCGCACGGCGTCGGCGAGCGCCTGCAGGTTGAGATCCTCACCGACCCGTGAGGGTCGGTGCAGCTCCATTGAGGACGTCGAGCGTCATGCCGACGGTGGTGTTGAGATCCTCACCGACCCGTGAGGGTCGGTGCTGCCTTCTCCATGACACCCAGCTCGAAGTCGATCAGGTGTGTTGAGATCCTCACCGACCCGTGAGGGTCGGTGCTGCCCTGGTTCACGGTCGACCTGACCGGCACCCTGGAGTTGAGATCCTCACCGACCCGTGAGGGTCGGTGCTGCAACACCGCAACCCCGAGG